>NZ_NOYR01000033.1:0-261145 GCF_002258885.1 Rhodococcus sp. 06-1474-1B
GCCGGGGCCGTAGAAGATGTTGTCGCCGAGCACCAGTGCTGCGGAGTCGGTGCCGATGTGCTCGGCTCCGAGGACGAAGGCTTGGGCGAGGCCGTTGGGCTCGTGTTGGACCTTGTAGGTCAAGGAGATGCCGAATTGGGAGCCATCGCCCAGGAGGCGTGCGAACTGGTCGGCGTCCTGGGGTGTGGTGATGATGAGGATCTCGCGGATCCCGGCGAGCATGAGGGTCGAGAGGGGGTAGTAGATCATCGGTTTGTCGTAGACCGGGACCAACTGTTTGCTCACCCCCATCGTGATCGGATGAAGCCGTGAGCCCGTGCCGCCCGCCAGAATGATTCCCCGCATGAGGGCGAAGTCTTCCAGACCCTCCGATCACCCGCTCGGTTGTGTGGCCTCACTGCCACGGGATTCGATAGGGCTGAGACAGGGCTTCGGTCGTCGATGTCGGCCATTCCGACGGCCACACGATCAGCGGATCGGCTGTGAGCTCGTCCACCTCCGGAGGCAGCGGATTCGCGTCCACCTGGATTCGTTCCCAACAGCATTCACCCGACGCGACGCGGCGTGCGTAGTGGATCAGGTCGGCCGACGCTCGCGGTGAGGACGCCACGCGGGCCAGTAGTTCCGTTGTGACGGTCCGGGTTTTCAGGTCTGCGTTCGAAGCGCGTGTACGCGTGGCTTCGAGCTCTCCGCAGGATGCCATCAGTCGGTCGTAGGCAGCGCGGGCGTGCGGAGGCAGGGACTCGATCATGCGTCTTGCCATGGTTCGTCGCCGGTGCCGACGGAGAAGTCCTCGTCCGGTGTGTCGAGTACCGGTCGGATATCCGCGGTCTTGCCCGCTTCGACGGCTTGCTTGCCGTAGTCGAGGAGGTCGTTCAGCGGTCGCAGTCTGTCGTCGATCTTCTGGCCCACCTGGCCTTCGGGGTCGCCGAGCGCATCGAGGAACCCGCCGAAGTCGTCGACCACCTGCTCGATCTTCACAATGAGATCCTTGGTCAGATCCATTGCCGTCAAGCATATTTCGACGATGCTCTCCACCTGCCATGCAGTGCCGACCACCGGCACTTTCTTGAGCACGACCTTCAGCGCACCGCGGGCGTTGTCGACGGCCACTTCGGACTCGAGCAATTCGACGATCTTGCGGACCACTGCCAGCGCTGCGCCACGAAGTTGCTCGGCAATGGCTGTACAGATTGCGGCGATCGTTCGGCCGGCATGCCCTTCCCATCGCATTGCGGCGAGTTGTCGGTCGGCATAGTCGGTGAATGCCTGTGCGGCTGCACCGTTCCAGTGACCGTCGACGCGGCGTACTCCTGCAGCCAACGACTCTGCTGCGGCTTCCATGGCGTCGCCCGCAATCTGGTACGCCTGACCGATTCGACGGATTTCGTTCCAGTTGCCGGTGACAGGAATGGTCGCTTCGCGTAGCGGACTCCACCCGGAGAGTTCGAAGATCGTTCGGTCGATCTCGCCGAGCCACTCGGAGGCATCGGCGAGCACGTCGCGGATGTCGTCGATGGCGGGATTGGTTGGAGGATAATCGATTCCGTGAGGATGACCGTAGTCAGCGGCACCGTCGAATTCGTCTATATGCCCGGCCGCGGCGTGATCCGAACTCCCGCGGTCGCTGCCGGGTAGCGGTGGCACAGATGTGTGGGCGTTGAGCAGGTCGTAATTCTTTCGATCTTGATCGGCATACAACCAGGCAGCTTTGTTCAGCTCGGCCCCCATCTCGCCGCAGTTGGCCGACAGGTGAACGTGTCGGGTGCGGGTCATCTCTTGGAAGCGCGCGATATACGGACGGAGCTTCTTCAGAACTTCTCCAACCACGTTCTCGCCGAGGCCCGCATTGTCGAGCAAGTAGTGGTGACTGGCCAGGGTATCGGCACCGATGCGATCGAAAAGATTACCGAGGCCGGCGATGTTTGTTGCGTCCGCCGAAAGGAGTTCTTTGGTCATTGCGTCACACCGTCGGGATCGCTACGGCGGAGTGTGGAAATGATGTCTTCGACGACCGAATGATCCACTGCCCCGTCGACAGCGAGGTCCCGCTTCACGAAGAACACGGCGACCGTCGCCGTCGCGAACCCGGGCACGGCAACGACATCGAACGTCCCCTCCGTGGGGTCACAGTCGGTTCGCTTGTGCACGCTCGATGCCATGACGGTGTATCGCACAGCAGGCTCGCCTGCGACCTCGATGTCGCTCGGCTGCGAGTACTCGATTCGAGGCGGTGCGGCGGAGTCGTCGCCGAAGATGATCTCCGCGCCTCGTGCTGCGTCGAGCGCTGCGGTGTGCAGATCCATCCCGCGGCGTCCGGTCATGCCGGACATGGCAAGCGTCGACCCGTCGGATTCCGGGCAGTAATTGCTCCCGAAATCTCCGATCGAGCCGTAGACGACCGATCGACCGGCATTCGACCAACCCGCGATTCCGGTCGAAAAGTTTCGCCACTCTGCTGGTATTTCGTAAGTCCAGCCGAATTTGGTGGCGATGGGCTGCGGCTGCCCGTCGGGCACCTCGATTTGCGGTGGCGGGCGTTCCATCGACGGAAAACCCGGCGGCAGGGGCGGCGGCACGGTCGTCGAGCCCGTGGGTTTCGGCGACACCGGTGGCAGAGCCCGTACACCCTCGTACGGTCCCGGTACTTGCGGAGCCAGCTGCGGAATTGCCCACATGAACCCGAACAGCAGCGTTATCAGTGCCGCGAGACGGACAAGAATTTTTCCCAGACCCATTGACGTACTCCCCCCGAAGTCGAACAGAAGCTAGCACGCGCGCCCGACAAGAACGGCCCACACGAGCATCCCCCGGTAAAGTGCCTGTTCATGAGAATTCTCGTCACGGGTGGGGCCGGGTTCATCGGCGCGAACTTCGTACATCAGACCCTCGCGCAGCGCCCCGACTCGCAGGTCACCGTGCTAGACAAGCTCACCTACGCCGGCAACAAGGCCTCCCTGGACCCCGTTGCCGATCGCATCGACTTCGTACACGGCGACATCGCCGACGCCGATCTCGTCGACCGCCTCGTTCGCGAGACGGATCTCGTCGTCCACTTCGCCGCCGAATCCCACAACGACAACTCGTTGACCGACCCGTGGCCGTTCGTGCACACCAACGTCATCGGCACCACCACGTTGCTCAATGCGGTCCGCGAACACGACGTCCGCTACCACCACATCTCCACCGACGAGGTCTACGGCGACCTCGAACTCGACGATCCGGCGAGATTCACCGAATCGACCCCGTACAACCCGTCGAGCCCGTACTCCTCGACCAAGGCGTCGAGCGATCTGCTGGTGCGCGCGTGGACCCGCTCGTTCGGGGTCCGTTCCACCATCTCGAACTGCTCCAACAACTACGGCCCGTATCAGCACGTGGAGAAGTTCATCCCGCGTCAGATCACCAACATCCTCAGCGGATCACGCCCCAAGCTCTACGGTGCCGGGCAGAACGTGCGCGACTGGATCCACGTCGACGACCACAACAGCGCCGTCTGGGCCATCATCGACGGCGGCCGCATCGGCGAGACCTACCTCATCGGAGCCGACGGCGAAGCGAACAACCGCACCGTCCTCGAAGCGATCCTCGAAGAAACCGGCAACGCACCCGACGCTTTCGATTTCGTCACCGACCGCCCCGGCCACGACCTGCGCTACGCCATCGACTCCACCAAGCTCCGCACCGAATTGGGTTGGACGCCAACCTACGTCGACTTCCGCGCAGGATTGAAAGCAACCGTCGACTGGTACCGCGACAACGAGCAGTGGTGGCGACCGCAGAAGGACGCCACCGAAGCTGTCTATGCGGCGAAAGAATCAGTGATCTGAGAATCGTGCTGTCGCCGAAGGCCACCTTCAGTGTGCTGTGGTTTCACGCGGCGTGGATAGTCGTCCTCACGCTCGCGGTCGCGGTCGGGGTTGAGAGGTTCGGATTCAACCCAACCGATCAAGGATTCGTGATTGCGCAGAGTTGGCGGCTGCTTCACGGGGAATTACCACATTTGGATATCGTGTCTGCACGTCCGCTCGGATCGGCATATCTCCATATTGTCGATATCGTGCTACCCGGACCGATGTTCATTACTTCTATATTCATTGCCAGCTTTCAGGTCGTGGTATTCACAGTGCTACTCGCGTCCTGGATTACCGGAACGCGTGTCAGAGACTGGTCCATTCTCCGCTCTGCATGTGTCAGTGGTGCGGCATTGGTGAACGTACATCAGTTTCCAATGAACGCATGGCACACGATCGATGGCATCTTTCTTACTGCTTGTGGACTCTGGGCGCTCGATCGTGGCCTCGAAACAAATCGCGTGTGTCTATACCGCGCAGGATTGTTCTTGCTGGGTTTTGCGGCAATTACAAAGCAGAGCTTCGTGCCTGCTGTAGCCGTGGGGATCGTGGTTCTCTTCATGCATCCGGTAGTGCGAGGTCAAGGCGTCAGAATTGGTCGGCGATCGGTCGATTTAGGGGTCCTGGTTGGTGCGCCGTTGATATATTTGTCGGTGGTTTCCGCTGCAGGCGGATTCGGCGACATGTTCGCTCAGTTGACGGGTGGTGCCGGCGTTGTTGGTCGGCGGTTGATTTATGCCGACGCATCCGTCGGGCAACTTGCGTGCCTGGTGATATTTGGTGTTGCCGCTTTGCTCGTAGTGCTACGGACACGGGTCCGATTGTCGAGTGCCGGTGTAGTTGTCGCGTGTGCTTCCATATTGCTGGTCATCGTCGAAGGAGGCCTGGAGCGGGCGGGAACTTGGGGGATCGTCCTGCTGTGGATGCTCGCGTTGAGCATATTGATGACGGCGTCGGTTGGACGAGTGATTCCGTGGCGCTCGATAGTGATGGTGCTATTGGCGTGGATGGTCAGTCTGTCGTGGGGTTACGATTCGCCGACCCTGATCGGTGGGTCGATCGCACTTGCCGCCATCGACCTCCTCGTCTCGCTCGGACCCGCACGTCAGAAACGCAGCCAGAGAGGCGCACTGCAGGCGGCCGCGGCGGTATTGATCGTTGGGCTCGCTGCAAGCTTCCTTGTGGTGGAGCAGGCGCAAAGTCCTTACCGGGATCTTCCGAGAGCTGAGCTGACGGCTTCCCTCGGAGCCGTCGCACCAGAGTTGCGGGGGATTCGATCGAACTCCAGTATGTTGGTCGATCTCGAACAAATAAGGGACTGCGTACGAAGTCACCCCGCGGAGAAGACAGCCGTGCTTCCGGACAACCCGTACGTTTATCCAGCTCTAGGCCTCCGAAATCCCTTCCCGCTCGACTGGATGCTGCCGATGGAATTGATAGCGGACACACGACAGAGAATCATTGCTGTAGCCGACGAGCTCAAGAATCAGGGGTCGTTTCTGATTCTCTTCTCGACTGTCACGCCGGAAGATCTGGCAATCGGTGCGCCGGTGCCGAATGGTGTGGGGCAAGAAGCACCCATTGTCGACCCCACGGGGACACTTACAGAAATTCGAGGTCGAGCGGGTGGGCAGTCAATCGTCTGCGGAAGCTTTGTAGGAGTCTGGAGTCAATGACGCGTCCTGACCGCCATTCGTCAGTTCGATGCGGACTGATCACTAGCTGCGGGGACGCGAGAGTGGCTGTGCACCAACTTATTGCGCAGTACTCGCGAACCGGATGCAGCGGCGATCGCGCCGGCCAGTACCTCGCACAGGGTGAACACGAGTCGCGAGGCCAGGGCCAGTCCCAGTGCGACACCGGCGTCCATGAACGGCGACAGTGCTGCGACCACCACGGCTTCTCGGACACCGATGCCGGACGGCACCACCACGACGAGCACGCCTGCACACATTCCGAGTGCGAGTGCGCCGATGCACTCCACCAGTCCACCGATCCGGAAACCGGCGGAGCTCGAGGCGAGGATCCACAGGTGGGTGCCGTAGAGAACCCAACTTGCGGCACACCAACCAAGTGACAACGCTATTTTGCGCGTCGTCAGCGGCGACTGTAGCGGCGCGCGGCGAAGGACCTTCAGCGCCAGATTCACCAGGCGAGTCAGGATAGGTGGGTACGCGCAGGTCAGGGCAATGGGAACCAGCACGATTACCGCCACAGCGGCGATGGTGCTGACATCGAACAGTGCAGGAAGGCCCAGAAGACCGACAACCAGCGCGGAGGTCGTGCTCAGTCCTACGGTAACCAGAACCGCCACGAATCCTGCAGCTCGGGTGACACCGGCGCGTCTGACCAGCTCGGTCTGAAGAACGAATGCCCAGACACTGCCGGGCAAGTATTTGCCCAGTTGCCCCACCAGGTAGCAGCGGGCGGCGTCGAACGCCGGGATGGGATATTCCAGTGCCCCGAGTGCGTGCTGCCAGGCCCGCACCGCTGCTCCCATGCCGAGGAACACCAGCAGCGACGACCCGAGCAGTGACCAGATTCCCAGCGACAGAATGGTGTCGCGGACCTCGGACCACTGGGATCTCACTGCCAGGACGATGGCGACGACGATCGCCGCGGTGACCGCGACGCGCAGTACGGTGCCGGCAATCTTCTTTCCGCGCGAGGCCGCTACTTCCTCGGTCATCTGATCAAGGGTTTGGTGGACAGATTTCGCCACCACTCGAAGGCCGTCGCAGTTGTTTCGTTCAGAGCGGCAAGATCGGGCAGGCGGCCGTTCGAGTACGCCGAACCGACGATCTCGACATCCGACTCTGCGTACCCCTTTCGCGTCATGCCGACCGAGTTGGCTCCGTGCAGAACTCCTGGGTTCCCGACGACGGTCGCGAATGGCGGGATGTCTTTGGTAGCGATACCGCCCATACCCACCATGGCACCCGCGCCCATGACGCGGCGCTGGTGGATGGTGCTGTTCATGCCCATGTTGCATCCGGGCCCGAGAGTGACGTGCCCGCCGAACGTCACGCCTGGCGCTGCGATCGTGTTGTCCCCGAGCTGTACGTCGTGTCCCACCGAGATGCGATTCATGATGAACGAGTTCGCTCCGACGACGGTGCGTCGTTCGCTTCCCTGATGGACGGCGGTGAGCTCGCGGATAACTGTGTTCTCTCCGATGTGAATTCCGCACCCGATGCTGGGTGCCACGTAGGACGAGAAATGCTCGAAACCATTGATTTCCGGGGGCGAACCGAGGACGGTCTGCGCGCCGATCCAGCAGTCGTTGCCGACCTCCAGCGGTCCGGTCAGCACTGCGAAGGGGCCGATGGTGACCCGGTCGCCGATGACCACGCCCTCGCCGATGACGGCGGTCTCGTGGATTCGACAGTCCTGGCCTATGTCGATCGGCACCTGAAATCGGCCTCCCACGTCTCTGTTGGATTTGCTGCGCTGTTGTAGAAAATAACGTTACGCGCGGCAAGGCTTGTGACCGGGACCTCGTGGCAGGCGATAGTGTCGACGGGTAAAGATGCGAATCGGTACGGTTTTCCGTCGCAGCCAGATCGGTCCGAGGGGTATGTCAGTGATTGCAATTTCCAGTGTCGTTTTCGGCGAGGATGTCGAGCGTGAAGTACTCGATACCCTTCGTTCGGGCATTGTCGCGCAGGGTCCCAAGGTCAAGCGCTTCGAGGAGCAGTTCGCTGAGCTCGTCGGTGCCGGCCACGCAGTGGCAGTGAACAACGGCACGACCGCCCTCGGTGCGGCGTTGGAAATTCAGGATCTGCAGCCCGGTGACGAGGTCTTGACCAGTCCGTTCACATTCGTCGCGACGTTGAACGCAATTTTGGATGCAGGTGCCATTGTCCGATTCGCCGATATTTCTGCGGATGATTTCAACATCGACCCGGTAGACGCGGCCACGCGAATTACCGATCGCACTGCCGTACTGATGCCAGTTCATCTGTACGGCCAGTCTGCGGACATGGCCGCGATAGGCGATCTTGCGCAACAGCACGGCCTTGCCATCGTGGAGGATGCGGCGCAGGCGCACGGTGCGACGTTCGACGGCCGCGGAGTCGGCACGTTCGGGCTCGGCTGTTTCTCCTTCTATGCCACGAAGAATTTGACCACCGCCGAGGGCGGCATGATCACCACCGACGACGAGGCCGTCGCCGACCGCTTGCGAGTCCTGCGCAACCAGGGGATGCGCGCCCGGTACCAGTACGAGGTCGTCGGTCACAACTACCGGATGACCGACTTGCAGGCCAGCCTCGGTCTACCCCAGCTGGCCGGCTATCGGACGCAGGTCGAGCAGCGTCGGCGCAACGCGGACATGCTCACCACCGGGTTGAAGGACGTTGCCGGAGTGACTTTGCCCGCAGAACTCGAACGCAGAGGGCACGTCTGGCATCAGTACACCGTGCTGGTCGACGAGGACGCCTCGATCGACCGCGACGAGTTGAGCTCGCGACTCGCCGATGCGGGTGTGGGGAGCGGAATCTACTACCCGAAGACCGCGTACGACTACGACTGCTACCGCGAACACCCGAACGTGGTTATCGAGGACACGCCGGTCGCCACGTCGGTCTCCCAGCGGTGCTTGAGTATTCCGGTACATGCGAACTTGACCGTCGATGACATCGACACCGTCGTGTCGGCTGTTCGTTCGGCGATGGGACAGTGATGAATCCTCGGGTTGCACTGGTCGGATCGGGTCGCATGGGGTCTCTGCATGCCAGGGTCATTGCCCAGTCGGATCGCTGCGATCTGGCTGTGCTGGTCGAGCCACGGGAGAGTCAAGGTCGGGCTGTCGCCGAGCGCTTCGGCTGTGACTGGGCTGCGGAATTCGACGACCTCGCCGGTATCGATGCGGTGGTCATCGCTGCGGCGACTCCTGCTCATTACGACATCGCGTCGAGAATTCTCGAACTGGGTAAGCCAGTGTTGGTCGAGAAGCCCTTGGCCGCCACGTACGAGCAGAGTGCTGAGCTCGTGGGCAAGGCTGCGGCCGGAGACATCCCGTTGATGTGCGGGTTGCTCGAGCGGTTCAACCCTGCGGTGCGTACAGCGCGTGAGTTCGCGGGTGACGTGTGGCAGGTCAACGGCATTCGACATTCTCCGTTCGTATCGCGAATCTCGACCGGTGTGGCGACCGATCTCCTCATTCACGACGTCGATCTCGCGATTTCTTTCGTCGGTTCCGAACCGAAATCGGTTGCGGGGGAGTTCGGCTACTTCCATCCGGCATCGAAGGAAAACCATGCCGAGGACTGCGCCGATGCAATCCTTCGCTTCGAATCAGGCGCTGTGGCAACGATTTCTGCGAGTCGCATCAGTCAGCGCAAGATCCGGCAGCTGTCGCTGCTCGAATCCGACCGGCTGATCGAGATCGACCTTCTCCGCCGCGACATCACCGTCTATCGGCACATCGACGACGACATGCCGTCCGATCGAGACGGATACCAGCAGCAGACGATCATCGAGATCCCCACCATCAGGTACAGCGAAGAGCCGCTCTCGGCTCAGCTGAATCACTTCCTGGACCTCGTCGCTGGATCAGGAGATGTTGCAGCAGAACGTGACTCGATCCTTCCGGCGCACCGTGCGGTGGACCAGGCGACGAGGTCGGCGGCTCACTGAACCGACTGGTGTCCGTCAAACTTCCGTCGGAAAACGGTGCTGGCCACGCCTACGCCGAGAGCCACCACGAACGCCACCGCGAAAACCGCAGTGGACAACCGCTGCAAAGGAGGCCGAAACTCGATTACGAGTTCGTGTTGTCCTGGCGGCACGGAGACCTGAAGCAGTCCGTGCCAGCCGGCGTCCGCGGGAGTTTCCACTCCGTCGATCGAAGCGTTGTAGCCCGGCCACGCCAGGCGAGCGAAGGAGACCTGGCCACCGGTTCCGGAGACGTGAACTGTTTCCGTCTGCGCACACGAGACTCCCGCGGACACGGTCACGCCTGGCCCTGCAAAGGAAACCGTTCCCGGCAAAGGGCTCGACTCCTTGCGCACCATCACGGTACGGATGTCATCGCGGCTCTTCACCTCCCATCCCGGTGGTGCCGGGGTCATAGAGGCTTCCGGTACAAGTGCGTTTTGAATGACTAGCGTGTCCACGCGCAGGTAATCGATCAACGGAATCGGAACGTCCTCGTTGACCGGACTCCACAGGGCTGGGTAGAACTCTTGACAGACGCTGCCTCGGTAGTCCATGCACAACGCATCCTGGAACACCGTGAAACCGATTCCGCTGTACGAGTTGATGCTCGAATCTACGGTCGACGCAAGTATCTCATTGCCGAACAGAAGTCTGCCGTTGGTGATGTCCGCAGGCTCGGTGTCTTCGCGGTCTGCAATCTGCAAGACGGTACCCACGTAGTCGTCAGCTCGTTTCGACAGCTGAGTGGTGCTCGACGGATCTGGACGTGAACTTTCGTCAACGTCGCGTCCGAGGAAAATGACCTGTAGCGCCATCATCGCGATCGAGCCGACCGTCAGCGTTGCGATGAGGCCGGCCGTGTCCCACCGGCGCCATGACAGGAACGCCAAGGCACCCAACGCGAGGACAAGGACGGCAGCGAGGGCGTGCCGCCCGGTCAGCGCAGGGGATGACGAGAACGCAACATAGAAGCCTAGAAACACGGTCATGGACGAGAGGATCAAACGGCGGCGTCTGTGGTTCTTGGCCAGTCCAAGCGACATCGCCAACGAAAGCGCGACTATCGCGCCAAGGTAGAAATACTCGATCAGTCTGATCGGCCATCGGAACATGCCTACGTTGGACGGACCGAATGTAAGCAGAAAGAAGACGCCGGTGATCGAGGCAAGGCTGATCAGGTGAACGCCGTGGCGTCGTCGGAATGCGCTGGAGCTCCAGAGACGCCGTATTTGTCCCCATCGCAGAAATGGAAGGAGCGGCAGTACGAACCACGCCAGGTAAAAGGATGGGAGTACCTCGATCGGCCCTCCGAATGTCGTGATGACTGGGAGATAGGTCGGGCTGCTGAGTCCAGCCAGCCCGCCCAGCTGAGGTTGCAGGAACGTGTCATTGCTGATGCCGCTGTTACCCGCGCGCGTGGTCACATCGACGCTCAGAAGCAATGGCATGTAAGTGACAAGGGCGGCTGTGCCTGCGCACGCGCCCGTGAGGGAAAGAAGGATCAAGCGCCGAAATTGGCGAGTGAGCAACAACTCCACACCAAGCCCCGTAAGCACGATGACGGTGCCCAAGGCGGCGTACGGGTTCCCCATGCTTATCGTGAGAGCGCCGACGATAAATGTGATGAACGGATTGGTGCGCGACCTGGCGAGCTTGAGCGCCGACCACCAAAACAGGGTGACCCAGGCGACGGCCATCATTCCGGACGGCCACCCGCCCGCTTCGTAGAAGAGGGTGAATCCACCAAAGGGCAGTGTCAGTCCGGCAAGTACCGCCGGGCCGCGGTTGGCCCCGTACTCCCTGCACAAAAGGTAGGTCGCGACGGCGAACAGCGCGAGGAATTCGACCATAATCACGAACGCGGCTTCGGAAAGATTCTCGAAGTACGAGGTCAAAACGTAGTTCGCCAGATTTATGGGGTTGTACAAGCCGTAAGCGGCCTCCCCGGCGTAGTTTCCTCCGACCCATGCATCCGGATTCATTGCCAGCCAGTGGCCCGATCGAAGTTCGGAGCCAATCCGGTGCCACGACGGCACGAAGGATTCGAGCATGTCACCCGTGTAGTAAAAGCGGTCGTCTATCAGTCGAGGGACGCACGCGATCAAGATGACCGTCACAGCCAGAACTGACGAAACGCACCACTCGGGTAGAGGGCGCGTCCGTAGGTTTTCGCGAGGGGGTGTCGTGATGGGTGTGGCCATTGAGTCCGAGCCTACGAGATGGCGGTTACGCCTCACGATGCCGGCACAACGGCGACGAAGCCCGCGGTCAGTGCTAACGGATCCGAAGGAAGTACCCGCGCAGCCCAGGGGCGATCAGAAGTCACGAAACGCCTTCGTCGGTGATGGTCGGTGAGCATCGGACAGTCCGTTGCAGCGTAGTGTTTCGTCCGTTCGTGGTTTTCGACAGGCGCTGAAAGGGTGACTGTGTTCTCTGGTCCCGCTCCGAGTTCGCGGCCGGACGCGGTCGAATTGTCGGTGGTCATACCTGCCCACAATTCTGCCCGAGTCATCGAATCCACTGTGGATGCCTTCGTCGAGTACTTGTCCGGCAGTCCTGCGGAAATTATCGTCATCGAGAACGGTTCGACCGACTCCACGGCAGACATCTGTGCACGGCTTGCGGCTGATTGGACTCATCCCACCGTCGGGCTGTCCGTGCTGACCAGCGCCAAGGGCATGGGTAACGCGCTTCGACTGGGCGTCGAGCAGTCTCGCGGCGACCGCGTGCTGCTGACCGCCGACGATCTTCCATTCGGGTTCGACGATCTGAACGCGGCTGCGGAATGGACCTCCGAAACCGGGTCGACTCCATTGGTGGCCATCGGCTCGAAGGCGCATCCGGAGTCTGCTGTGCAACGTGGGGTGCTTCGCGCAGTGATGACCTTCGGTTTCACGTCGCTCCGCAGAATCGTGCTGGGCACTCGAACGAAGGACCCGCAGGGAACGTTCATCGTCGATGGCACCCTTCTGCGTGCGGTGGCTCCGCAGCTGATCGAACCGGGTTTCCTGTTCACCACCGAATTGGATTACGCGGTGGAATTGGCCGGTGTCCGTCCTGTGGAGCTGCCGGTTCGTCTGTCCGAATCGCACCGGAGCGAGCCCAGCCGGGTTGCGATCGGGGATGTCGTGAAGATGGCCCGGGGCCTGCTGTCGTTGCGAGGGCGGCGTCACGAACTACTGGCGGCCGCACAAGCCGGTCGTCAGGCTGTGGACGCCTGAAGCGATCCGCTCCGGGCTATTGCGAGTGACCACTCTCTAAGTTATGGTTTCGTCATTCTATGACGGAGGTCACATGAACCCGAACATTCCTTTCGATGTCGTCATCGCCGGCGGAACCGTGTACGACGGATCCGGCGGCCCTGGAGTTCGGGCGGATGTGGGCATCGTCGACGGCGTCGTGCGGGCCGTGTCGTCCACTCCCCTCGAGGCGGGCGCGACGACCGAGGTGGTCGACGCCACCGGCAAGTGGGTCACGCCGGGCTTCGTGGACGTACACACCCATTACGACGCAGAGGTGTTGGTCGGGCCGGGTCTCGAAGAATCCGTCCGGCACGGGGTCACGACGGTTCTCCTGGGCAACTGTTCGTTGTCGACGCTCTATTCCACCCCGGTCGACATCGCGGATCTGTTCAGTCGGGTCGAGGCGCTGCCCCGCGATCATGTGCTCAAGGCCGTCGATGCGCACAAAAATTGGAACAGTCCCGACGAGTACATCGCAGCCCTCGAGCGCCTGCCTCTCGGCCCCAATATTGCGGCGCTGGTGGGTCATTCGGACCTCCGTGCGCACGTCATGGGTCTCGACCGCTCGACCGACCGCAGTCAGAAGCCCACTCGCGAGGAATGGCGTGCCATGTCCGACGCGCTCGAGAAGGCGCTCGATGCCGGGCTGCTCGGAATGTCGACCATGACGAACCCGTGGGACAAGTTGGACGGCGATCGATACCGGTCTCGTTCGTTACCGTCCTCGTATGCCCGGTGGAGCGAATTTCGTTCTCTGCACAAGATTCTGCGTCGACGCGGTCGGCTGTTGCAGAGCATTCCGAACCTGAACACCAAGTACGACATGTTGTTCTTCCTCGCCTCGGCCACCGGGGTCGGCCGCACTCCGCTCAAGATCTCGCTGCTGGCGGCGGCCGATGCCAAGGCGTCGCCGTGGATCCATCGCGTCTTCGGCCCGCTCGCCCGGATGGTCAACGGCCCGGGCAAGGGCCAGTTCCGCTGGCAGCACCTCCCCACTACGTTCGACGTGTATTCCGACGGCATCGATCTCGTGGTGTTCGAGGAGTTCGGCTCCGGCCGCGCCGCACTGCATCTGCGAGAAGAGTTGGGCCGCAACGAGTTGCTGTCCGACGAGGCCTACCGCCGCTGGTTCCGTGCCGACTTCGAGAAGAAGTTCAGCTCGCGCGTCTGGCATCGCGACTTCGCCGACGCCGAGATCACCGAATGCCCCGACGCGTCGGTCGTCGGAAAGAACATCGCGGAGGTCGCGGCCGAACGTGGTGTGCACGTGGTGGACGCGTTCCTCGATCTGGTGGTCGAGCACGGCCGAAAGTTGCGCTGGCACACGACGGTTGCCAATCACCGCAAGCGGCAGATGGACAAGCTGATCAATCAGCCCGGGGTGACCGTGGGGTTCTCCGATGCCGGTGCTCATCTGCGCAACATGGCGTTCTACAACTTCGGCATTCGGTTGCTGCACCGCGTGCACGACGCGCGAAACGATCGCCGGCCGTTCATGACCGTGGAGAAGGCAGTGCACAAGCTCAGCGGCGAACTGGCCGACTTCTACGGTGTCGACGCCGGGCACCTGCGGGTGGGGGACCGTGCCGATATCGTCGTGATCGACCCGGAGGGCCTGAACGAGGATGTCCTGGCCTATCGCGAGGAGACCATGCCGGAATTCGGTGGCCTGAGCCGCATGGTCAATCGCAACGACCGAGCAGTCACCGCCACTCTGGTCGCGGGCCGAGTGGTGTTCTCCGGCGGCACCTTTGCGCCCTGGTTCGGTGTGTCGGAGCGGGCCGGTAGCTTCCTGCGGGCAGGCACTCCCACGGCTCCGCGACGCCGGGAGCGTGTGTGAGTGGCGAGTCAACACCAGCGTCGAACCGAGACCATCGGAAAACTTCTCGACGCGACTATTTCGTCGTTGTGCGAGAAGGGCTACGCCGCAACCAGTGTCAGTGAAATCGTCAGCCGGGCCGGGGTGTCGTCCGGGGCCATGTTTCGACATTTCGACACCAGGCTCGACCTGATCGTCGCCGCAGCCGACGAGGTTCGTCGACGTCAGTTCGAGGAGTTTCGCCGCGGCCTGTCCGGTTTCGGCAGTGCGTCCATCGAGCACTGTCTCGAACTGCTCAGAGCAGCGTGCCGCGCCCCGATCAACGGGGCCTGGTACGAGCTGTTGACCGCCGCCCGCAGCGACGACGGGCTGCGAGAGAGACTGCAGCCGTTCACCGTTCGATATCACGAGCAGATCGCCGAACTTGCTCGTGCGCTTCCCGTTGCCGGCGTGATCGATCCGCAGCATCTGGAAACGGTGGTCTTCAGCGTCGTCCACCTGCTCGACGGCGAGGCATTGGCGGCCGTGGTCCATCCGCAGCCCGAGCAGGAAGCCATGCGGCTGAAGATGATTGCTCACCTGCTGCGCGGTGGCGCACTGCATGCCCTGACCGACGCGGGATGACCCACTGGACGGTACGCATCGCCGGTGCCGAGCTTCCCGTCTTCGAGTACGGGGACCCGGCGGCTGAGTCCACAGTGCTGCTGGTGCACGGCTATCCCGACAACCGTCACGTGTTCGATCCGCTGATCACCGCGCTGGGCGACGCGGTCCGGGTGATCGCCTACGACACACGAGGCAGCGGAGCGTCCGTGCTGGAGCCCGCGGCAGACGTCGCCATCGAGCGGCTGGCGCAGGACGCCTTCGCGGTGGTCGAGTCGATTCCGGGCCTCACCGGCAAGGTGCACGTCTTCGCCCACGACTGGGGGTCGGTCCAGATGTGGGAGGCGATGGCCTCGCCTCGGGCGAGCACCGCATTCGCGTCGTACACGTCGGTGTCGGGGCCGAGTCTGGATCATCTGCGGCAGGTGGCAGGGGCGCGGTCGGTCCGGCCGCATCGATGGCCGTCACTGGTGGGGCAGTTGGCCAGGTCCTGGTACGTCTTCGGGTTTCACGTGCCCGTCCTGCGATCGCGAATACCGGCTCTGCTGGCCCGACTGCAGGCCGAGGGCGAGCCGACCCCGACGGCGGCCGACCAGCAGCGCGGCATCGCGCTGTACCGGGCCAACGTGCTGCGGCGGGTGTTCCGTGGACCCGATCCGCGGTGCTTCGTCCCGACCACCGTGGTGGTCCCGACACACGACCCGATGCTGTCGACGAACCTCACCGAGGGTCTCGATCGGTGGATCCCCGACCTGCGCGTCGTTCACGTCGAGGCGGGCCACTGGTGGCCGTACACGCACCCGGCCGATGCCGCTCGTGTGCTGCTGGAGAGGGTGCGGGAAGGGGAGTAGGTGGCGGGCAGTGCGGCGAGCGTCGGACGGATCGGCCTCGGGCTGTGCAACCATGGTCAGTGGTCTTCTTCTCGGTACGGCCACACCTGTGATCGCTCGAACTGTCACTACTCGAACTGGATGGGGTATTTCTCGGTATGGACGGCACTGCTCTCGATCGTCTCGGTTCCTCGGACGTGCCGGCTGCCGCCGGCGGTGACGACACGGCCGAACTGACAGTTCAGAGGCTTCTGTTCGACGGCCCGTCGCCCCTGGTCAGCGCAGACATGTACAGCGAGGTCCGCAAGGGCAACGCCGAGCGCACCCGCACCGGTGTCCGGATCGCCAAGCGCAGCGTCGTACATACCAACAGCTACTTCGGACGGTTCCCGGCCAGCTACTGGCAGCGATGGACGACGGTTACCGAGGTAGTCTTCCAGGCCACCGTTGCAGGCGCGGGCCGAGTGGATCTGGTGGCCACCGACTACAAGGGCCACCAGCGCACGATGGCCAGCACCACCGTCGATTCCGCGAACGCGTCGACGCGATTGTCGGTCCCCGTTGCGACGACGCAGTTCCTCGACGGCGGCGCGCTGTACGTCCGCTTCACCACCACATCGAGCGAGTTGTCGGTGCAGGACGCGGAATGGACCGTCGCCGCACCGGAGAAGCTGCGTCCCACCTCGGTGGTGATCTGCACGTTCAATCGCGCCGACGACTGCGCCAACACCGTCGCTGCCATGGCCGACGATCCCATCGCTCTGCTCGGTGTCGACAACGTCTACGTCGTCGATCAGGGCACCGATCAGGTGCAGACGCGCGAGAAGTTCCAGCGCGTCGCGGCCGAACTGGGCGACAAGCTCGTCTACATCACGCAGCCCAACCTCGGCGGCGCCGGCGGGTTCACCCGCGGTCTGTACGAGGTACAGGGCAAGGGCGGCGATCCGGCCAACGTGATCTTCATGGACGACGACGTGCTGTGCGAGCCCGAGGCGATCGTGCGCATGAACTCGTTCGCCAACATGACCGTCGAGCCGGCGATCATCGGCGCCCAGATGCTGTACCTGCTGCACCCTGACCGCGTGCACGTCGGTGCCGAGGTGGCCAACCTGCAGAAGCTCGAGGCCGGAGTCCACGTCAAGAACGCGGTATCGGACAAGAGCGCATTCAAGCGCAAGCGTCAGCAGGACGTCCGCGTCGACGCCGGATACAACGGCTGGTGGTCGTGCCTCATCCCGTCGGAGATCGTCGGGCAGGTCGGCTACCCGTTGCCGCTGTTCTTCCAGTGGGACGATATCGAGTACGGATACCGTTCGCGCGCAAACGGATTCGCCACCGTCACGCTGCCGGGCGCAGCGGTGTGGCACGCCGACTTCGCGTGGAAGGACTGGGACGAGTGGCACCGTTACTTCAACCTGCGCAACGGCATGATCACCGCCGCCCTGCACATCGAACTCGACGGTAAGACGCTGGCCAAGCAGCTGTTCACCGACCTGCTTCGCTACCTGGTGTCGATGCAGTACGGCATGGCGTACACGCTGATCAAATCTGTCGAGGACTTTCTGGCCGGTCCGGAACATCTGCTCGACGGCGGCATGGACGCGGCGGGTTCCATCCGGCGCGAGCGCGCAGCGTACGGAGAAACGAAGCGGCACAACGCCAACGACGTTCCGGGGGTGCGTCCTGCCGATATGTTCATCACCCCGGCCGGCCCGCACCCGAAGAAGAGCATGGAATTCGCCGTGCTCGCCAAGCGCGTCCTCAACCAGTGGCGCGGCACGGTGGATCCCGGCCCCGTTTCCATCTCGGCCGACGACGCGCACTGGTGGCACGTTTCGCTGTTCTCGCACGCGATCGTCACCGACCGCTCGCAAGAGGGCGTCCGAGTTCGCAAGCGCAACAAGGCACATGCCGTCGAGCTGCTCAAGCGCGGTGTGTCGGCACTCAAGCGTCTGCGCACCGAGACACCCGCCGTGGCGGCGTCGTACCGCGCCGCCGTCCCACAGCTGACCAGCCGCGAGAACTGGGCCCGTCTCTACGGGCAGTAGCTAGTTCGACCGGACCTTGGGCGCCGTGCGAATCCGCACCACGACCTGCTCGTTGTCGGCCGTGTACCCGAGGTAGTCGAATTCGGTGCCGGTGCGTGCGACGAATTCCGTCCACGCCCGGTACTCGTGGTTGCGCCAGCCGGGGAAGTTGAAGTACTCGTCGAATACGATGACGGTGCCCACTGCGAGTCGATCGGCCACGAGGTCCAGCACGGTGACCGTCGACGAGTACAGGTCGGCGTCGAGGTGCAGGAAGGCCAACTTCTCGTGGTGGCCCTTCAGGAATCCCGGCAGAGAATCCTCGAACAGCCCCGGGACGATCTGTGCGCCGGGCACTTCGGGGATCGTGTCCTGCTCGAACAGTCCCTTCGGAAAGCCCGTACGCCAGGTCTCGGGTAGGCCGGAGAACACGTCGAATCCGGCGACGACGGTGATGTCCTTACGCGACGCCAATTCCTGGGCGATGATCTCGAGCGTCGTCCCGCTGGCCACTCCGAACTCGAGCGCCATGCCGCGGATGGAGACTTCACCGAGGGCGAATCGCAGAGTGGCGTGCGGCCGCAGGAAGGTCGGTGCCTCCGGCATCATTTCTTCGGCGAATTCTGCGCTCTGGGCGGCGGCCTCGACGTCGGAGGCGTACGGAATGTCGCGACGCATCCGCATCTCGAGACCGCGAATGAAGGCGTGCAGGTCATCGATCTCGCGTCGTTGGCGTTCGAGGACGTCGAGCAATTTCGCTTGCTGATCGCTGGTCTGCTCGGCCAGCTGCGCGGTCTGCTGCGCCAGAACCTCACCTATTGCTCGTTGGAGTTTTTCTCGAGCCGACGACTTGATGCGATCCGCGAGCTTCCGAGGTTCCGTCATGGGCACACGGTAGCCGGTGAGGGCGCGTTCGCAAACACGTCAGGGCTTACGAAAGTGCTCTCGACGGCCGAGTCCGCGCAACCGGAACCACTCCGCCAGACCGCGAGGATTCCTGGTGGTGATCAAGAAGAACCAGGTGAAGCGAATCCACTCCTGCGGCAACAGCTTTCGCATACCAGGCTGCGACATCAAGTAACCGCGGTTGCGGTAGGTGAAGTACCGCTTGGTCGCATCCTCCGGGTACTGCGTGTGCATCCGGCCACCGAGGATCGGCTTGAACTCCTCGGCCCCGTTCGGGTGCACGTACGCGGCCGTGAGACACGTTCCGAACCTCAGGCCCGAGCGCTGCAATCGGCGGTGTACCTCCACCTCGTCGCCGCGCACGAACAGCCGCAGATCGGGCACGCCCACCGCATCGATCGTCGACGCCTTGAACAGGGCACCGTTGAACAACGACGCGATGCCTTCGAGCAGATCGTCGTCCGGATTCTCCGGGTCGATCAACTCCGAGCGAAGACGACGCCACTCGACGCCGCGTCGCAGCGGAAACGCCAAGCGATCCGGATCCTCGATGTCACAGACGACGGGGGAGACCTCGTCCAGTCCGTGCGCGAGCGCACAGTCGTAGAGGGTCTCGAGCACCTTCGGGCCCTCGGGGCGGCCGTCGTCGTCGGCGAGAAACACCCAGTCCGCACCGAGCGAGAGGGCGTACAGAATGCCGAGCGCGAATCCGCCTGCGCCACCCAGGTTGTGCTGCGAGCCGAGGTACGTCGTCGGCAGGGCCGTCGAGTCCACCAATTCACGGACGGCCGGCTCGTTCGCATTGTCGACGACGACCAGATGATCGAGCGGACGCGTCTGGGCACCGATGACGTCCAACGACAGAGCCAACAACTCCCGACGCTTGTGCGTGACGATGACCCCGACGATCTTGTCAGGCACCGGCTGTATCTTCCCGCTCGATCTCTTTCAAGATCTGCGCGACGTGGTCCCCGGCGTCGTCGCCGTCGTATGCCCTCACCACGTCCTCGATGCCGCCCTGCTGGCGAATCTGGCCGTGATCGATCCACATCGCGGTGTCGCACAGTTGAGCCAGGAATTCGTTGGAGTGGCTGGCGAACACCAGGATTCCCGAGCGCTTCACCAACTGCTGCAGTCGGTGCCGGGCCTTCTTCATGAACTCCGCGTCGACGGCACCGATGCCCTCGTCGAGCAGCAGGATCTCCGGGTCGATGCTGGTGACGACGCCCATCGCGACGCGCACCCGCATACCTGTGGAGTAGGTGCGCAGCGGCATGTCGAGGTAGTCGCCGAGTTCGGTGAAGTCGGCGATCTCGTCCATCTTCGCGAGCATCTGCTTGCGGGTCTGGCCGAGGAACAGGCCGCGGATGATGATGTTCTCGTAACCGGAGATCTCCGGGTCCATGCCGACGCCCAGATCGAACACCGGCGCGACGCGGCCGCGGATGGTGGCGCTGCCACGCGTCGGCTCGTAGATGCCCGAGAGCAGCCGCAGCAGCGTCGACTTGCCGGCTCCGTTGTGTCCCACCAGGCCGACGCGATCGCCGTCCTTCAGGTTCATCGTGATGTTCTTGAGGGCTTCGACGACGACGACGTCGGAGGAGTTTCGGTCGATGGCACCGCCGGCTTTACCGAGGAATGCCTTCTTCAAAGACCGCGTCTTGGCGTCGAAGATCGGGAAGTCGACGCATGCGTCATGGGTACTGATGCTGATGGACAACTGCTGACCCCTAAACCCAGTAGGGCACGCGGGCCCGGTACTTCTTGAGAGCGACGATGGCCAGCGCCCACCCGACGACGGTGAACCCGAGCACGATGTACCAGTGGTACGCCTGCTGGTCCTCGCCGATCAGAGGGGCCCGGATGATGTCCAGGTAGTGGAAGAGCGGGTTGATCTCGACGAGCTTGGCGCGTTTCGCGGCCTCGCCGCCCATCTGCACGAGTCCCGATGTGGTCCACACGATCGGCGTCATGAAGAACATCAGCGTGACGAAGCTGCCGAGGATCGGGGCGATGTCGCGGTAGCGGGTGGCGATGATGCCGAAGAGGATCGACACCCACACCGCGTTGAGCAGAATCAGGACCAGCGCCGGAATCGCGAAAATCACGGTCCAGTGCAGTCCGCCGGGCGGCCAGAAGATCGCGATGATGATCACGTAGATCAGCAGGTTGTGGCCGAGCAGCAGGAGCTGACGCCACACCAGGCGATACACGTGCACGCTGAGCGCACTGGGCAGCTGCTTGATCAGACCCTCGTTGGCGACGAAGACGTCTCCGCCCTCGAGAATCGCGGCACTGATGAGGTTCCAGATGATCAGGCCGACCGTGACGTGCGGCAGGAACTCGCGCAGATCGATGTCGAGAAGCACCGAATACAGCAGGCCCATCGCAATGGCCTGCACGCCGGTGGCGATGGTGATCCAGAACGGGCCGATCACCGACCGTCGATAGCGCTGCTTGATGTCCTGCCAGCCGAGATGCAGCCACAGCTCACGCTGGTTGAAACCGGTCCGCAGATCGCCGAACGCGCGCCGATAAGTCTGTGAGTCCGAAACCGGAGCAGGCATCTGTTCTCCTGCCTCGCTCTCGGGATCCTTCGCTGGTGCCGACACGACGGTCGACACTACCTGCAATCGACCATGCAGCTCATTTTGCAAGCGTGTGTGTGGTGTTACAGGTACTGGCCGGTACCGCTGCCGTGGCCGCCGCCCGGTGTGGGCATGACACCGGGAGGCAATGCGCCCTGACGCATCTGCTCGAGCTGGGCCCGTGCGGCCATCTGCTGAGCGAACAGTGCCGTCTGGATGCCGTGGAACAGTCCTTCGAGCCAGCCGACGAGCTGAGCTTGTGCGATCCGCAGTTCGGCGTCGGTGGGCACGACGTCGTCGCCGAACGGCAGCACCAGACGCTCGAGCTCGTCGCGCAGCTCCGGGGCCAAGCCCTGCTCGAGCTCCTGGATGGACGATTTGTGGATTTCCTTGAGCCGATTGCGGCTGGCGTCGTCGAGAGGGGCCGCGCGCACTTCTTCGAGCAGTTGCTTGATCATCGTGCCGATGCGCATCACCTTGGCGGGCTGTTCCACCATCTCCGAGAGGTCCGATCCGTCGGACGACTCCTCGTTGGCCGCCGAACCCGAAGCGCGGGCCGCGGCAGCGGTGGCTTCCTCGCGGCTCAGTGCGAGTGGCTCTCCGTTGGGGCCGATCACGACGACGTGATCGCCGGGTGCATTGTTCGACTCGGATTGCGTCATGCATCCATCTTTACGCGTCGCCTGCCGTTGCGCGATCGACAGGGGCGATTATCCTGGTTCGGTCGTTCGCAACCGGGGTGTCAGGAGGATCGAAGCGTGCGTTGTTGGCTGCCGTTCCCTGGGGAAACGGGACGTGAAACACACCCTCGGCGGGTCGGCGCTTAGAGTGTCCGGCATGGGGTACGACGTCGCACGGGTCAGAGGGTCCATTCCCTCCCTCGGCGACGGGTGGATTCATTTGGACCCTCAGCTGGGAATGCTGATTCCGGATCGCGTGTCGACGGCCGTCTCCACGGCGTTCCGGCACAGTGCGTCCAATCATTCGGCCGGCAACATCGCCGCCAAGCGGAGTGCTGCTCTGCTCGAATCCGCCCGCGTCGCAATCGCAGATCTGGTCGGTGCGTATCCGTCCGGGGTGGTCATCGGACCGGATCGGGCGACGCTGCTGTCGTGGCTCGCCGATTCTCTGAGCTCCCGGCTCGGGCTGGGAACCGGCCTGGTGCTCTCGCGTCTGGACGAGGAAGCCAACGTCGCGCCGTGGCTGCGGGTCGCCAGCCGAACCGGCGCACACGTGCGCTGGGCCGAGGTCGAGATCGATACGTGCGAGCTGCCCACGTGGCAGTTCGAGGAACTCATCACCTCCACCACCCGGCTCGTCGCGGTCACCGCGGCGTCGCCGATCGTGGGTAGCGCTCCCGACGTTCGCGTCGCGGCCGATCTGGTCCACGAGGTCGGTGGACTCATCGTCGTCGATGCCGCCGGAGCAGCCCCCTACGCACACGTCGACATCAAGGAACTCGGAGCCGACGTCGTCGCGATCGACGCGGCCGCGTGGGGTGGGCCGTCGGTGGGTGCGCTGATCTTCCGCGATCCGACACTGCTCGACCAGTTGCCGTCGATGTCGCTGAACCCGTCGGCGAAGGGGCCGGAACGGCTCGAGGTCAGTGGTCATCAGTACGCGCTGCTGGCCGGTGTCGTGTCGTCCATCGACTACCTGGCGAACCTCGACGACGCAGCGACGGGCACCCGTCGTGAGCGGCTCGAGCTGTCGATCGGGTCGCTGCAGCACTATCAGGATCGGCTCTTCGAGCATCTGATGGCTGCGCTCGCCACCCTCGATCACGTCATGGTGCTCGGCACTGCGCCCACGCGTATCCCGACCGTCAGCTTCACCGTCGACGGTATGCCCGCGGTGAAGGTGTCCGAGCAACTCGCGCAGGCTCGAATCGGCAGCGTCAGCGGGGTCCACGGTGGCAGTCGTCTGCTCGACGCCCTGGGCGTCAACGACGAAGGTGGTGCCGTCACCATCGGACTCGCTCCCTACACCACCCGGTACGAGATCGATCAGCTCGTGAAAGCTCTCGCTGCGCTCGCTCTGTGAGAGCGGCTGCGCCGCACGTGCACGAGGTGCCTCCGGGTCGTTCCGCAGGCTCCACTCCGGCCTCGTAGCCCACTACGAAGTTCCACTCACGACCCTCGGACGCACATCACTGCACGCGCAGGATGACCTTCCCGATGGTCTTGGCGTCGTCGAGCATTCGATGTCCTTGTGCTGCTTCGGTTATCGGGATTTCGGCATGCACGACGGCGGTGACCCGGCCCTCGGAGATCATCGGCCACAGGTGTGCGGTCATGTCGGCGACGATGTCGGCTTTGCTCGACGGTCCGGTCTCGGGGCGTCCCCGCAATCCGGCCGCGTGTACCGAGCCACGCTTGGCGATGAGCTTGCCGAAGTTCAGCTCACCCTTCACTCCTCCCTGCATTCCGATGGTGACGACGGTGCCGTCCATGGCGAGGGCATCGAGGTTTCGGTCGAGGTATTTTGCGCCCATGTTGTCCAGGATCAGGTCGGCTCCGTGATCGTTTGTCTGTGAACGGATTTCGGTGACGAAGTCTTGGTTCTTGTAGTCGATGAGGATGTCGGCACCGAGGTCCGCGCACATGTCCAGCTTGTACTTGGATCCGGCGGTCACGGCGACGGTGACGCCTAGTTGTTTCGCGACTTGGATTGCGTGCGTACCGATTCCACTGCCGCCGCCGTGGATCAGCAGTACTTGGCCCGAACGCATGTGCGCATCCATCACCAGGTTGGACCATACCGTGGACGCGACCTCCGGAAGTGCCGCCGCCACATGGAGATCGAGACCCGCAGGGATCGGGAACAACTGGGTGGCAGGCACGGCGACCTGCTCGGCGTACCCGCCACCGGCCAGAAGCGCGCAGACCCTGTCGCCGACGTTCCAACCGCTGACGCCGTCACCGAGCTCGGAAATGATTCCCGAGCACTCGAGACCGAGGATCTCGCTGGCACCCGGGGGCGGCGGGTAGTTGCCCTGACGCTGCATCAGATCGGCACGGTTGACGGCGGTGGCCGAAACGTCGACGATCACCTGTCCGCGGGCCGGTCGTGGATCGGGAACCTCGGTCCACTCCATGACGTCGGGATCGCCGAATTCTTTCAGTGTGATTGCACGCATGCATCCATGATGCGCCACCACTGTCGCAGGCGCTTTACAGGTCCCAGAGGTTGATGCCGAAGTCGCCGGCGTGACTGTCGATCTGTTCGAGTTCGGCGTCGGAGAAGTCCAGATTGTCCAGCGCCGCGACGTTGTTCTCGAGCTGCTCGACGCTCGATGCGCCGATCAGTACCGACGTCACTCGTCGGTCGCGCAGCGCCCAACTCAGCGCGAGCTGAGCCAGTGACTGACCGCGGGCCGACGCGATGTCGTTCAGTGCGCGAAGGTGCCCGATGTGGTCGTCGGTGAGCCAGTCCGGGTTCAGCGACTTACCCTGTGCTGCGCGCGAATCCGCGGGAATACCGTCGAGGTACTTGTCGGTGAGCATGCCTTGGGCGAGGGGAGAGAATGCGATGACGCCTGCGCCGATCGCGTCGAGTGTGCCCAACAGTTCGGGTTCGATCCACCGGTTGACCATGGAGTAGCTGGGCTGATGGATCAGCAAAGGAACACCGGCGTCGGCGAGTAGGTCCGCCATCTTCTGCGTGCCCTCGGGCTTGTACGAGCTGATGCCCGCGTACAGGGCCTTCCCCTGTTGAACGGCGCTGATCAGCGCGCCGGCTGTTTCTTCGATGGGGGTGTCGTGGTCGGGGCGGTGGCTGTAGAAGATGTCGACGTGGTCGAGTCGCATGCGCGCCAACGATTGGTCGAGTGAGGACAGCAGGTATTTGCGGGAGCCACCGAAGCCGTACGGGCCGGGCCACATGTCCCATCCCGCTTTGCTGGAGATGATCAGTTCGTCGCGGTAGCCGGCGAAGTCCTCGGAGAAGATGCGACCGAAGTTCTTCTCGGCGCTTCCGTACGGGGGACCGTAGTTGTTCGCCAAGTCGAAATGGTTGATTCCCAGATCGAAGGCGCGACGAAGAATTGCGCGCTGCTTCATCAGTGGAACGTCGTCGCCGAAGTTGTGCCACAGGCCCAGCGACACAGCGGGCAGTACCGGCCCACGCGATCCCACTCGGCGATACGACATGGATTCGTAGCGATCGGCGGCGGCAACGTACGGAGGGTCGATGTAGGGATCTGTCATAACTCGACCCTAGGTCGCATCGGCGAATCGGGCCCCGAACCACGGCAAGCTACTCGTGAGTAGATTTCCTGCCTAAGATGACTCGCGTGACGGCCGAATTAGCCATTGGTCCCGGGGGGGACCCGCAGTGGCTCGACACTGCGGAAATGAGAGCTTGGCGTGCCTATGTCGACGGCGGTCAACGATTGATGGAGGTATTGAACAGGGATCTACAGGACAGACACGACCTGTCGATGGCGGAGTACCGCATCCTGGTGATGCTGTCGGAGGCGGACGACGGCTCCATCCGCATGAGCGAGTTGGCCGACGGGGTTCTGTCCTCCCGAAGTCGCCTCACCCACCAGATCAGGCGGATGGAAGTCCAGGACATGGTGCGCCGCAGTACCTGCGCGCACGACGGCCGTGGCGTCCTCGCCGTCATCACCGAGGAAGGTCGACGACGACTGACCGAGGCAGCACCCACGCACGTCCGCAGCGTCCGGCAACATCTGGTCGATCTCCTCACCCCGGCCGAACTCGAGGTCCTGGGCGACATCTTCCAGAAGGTGGACGTCGCAATGGACGCATCGGCAACCCGACCCCGACGCTGACAGACCGGCAACGAGGGGCGATTGGGCCGGTGCCGCCCCGGCCGTTAAGATCGCACACGGAAGCGTGGCAGAGCGGCCCAATGCACTCGCCTTGAAAGCGAGAGACGTGTAAAAGCGTCCGGGGGTTCAAATCCCTCCGCTTCCGCCATATGTCGATTGACCGAGCCCGGTCCGCCCGCGAGGGTGGACCGGGTTTGTTCGTTTGCGAGGCAGCGAATTCTCGGCGTGGCATCAATACCGGTTAGGTGGGTACTACCTGCCAATGAGCGAAGAAGCGCGGCGCAACGACGGCGACAACGAGGGGCCTCTGGAAGAGGAGCTCGAGGAAAGTTTCGACGCTGTCGTCACCGAAGGCGGGGAGCGATTGCACCGCACCGTACGCACCGTGCTGATCACCGGACTCTTCGGCGGACTCGAGGTCGCTCTGGGGGTGATGGCGTACCTGGCGGTGCTGGACGAGACCGGCAGTCACCTGCTGGCGGGCCTGGCGTTCGGAATCGGCCTCGTGGCCATCTATCTCGCGCACGGTGAACTGTTCACCGAGGATTTCCTGATGCCGATCGCCGCGATTGTGGCCCGCAACGGCACGCCTGCACAGCTCGCGAAGTTATGGGTCGGGACGCTGCTCGCGAATCTGCTCGGCGGTTGGTTCGTGATGTGGTTGATCGCGCACGCGTTTCCGCAATGGCTCGAAGTGTTGTCCGAGTCGGCGCATCATTTCGTCTACGCACCCTTGGATCTTCAGTCGATCTGCCTCGCTGTTCTCGGCGGCAGCACGATGACACTGCTGACCCGCATGCAGCAGGGAACCGAATCCGATGTGGCGCGGATCATCGCCGCCATGGCGGCGGGTTTTCTGTTGGCCGGATTGCAGTTGTTCCACTCGGTCCTGGATTCCCTGCTGATCTTCGGGGCCATCCACGCAGGAGCGGATGTGACCTACCGCGAGTGGATCGAATGGTTCGGCTACACAGTGCTGTTCAACATCATCGGCGGCGTCGTGTTGGTCACGGCGCTGCGCTTGGTGCGCACGAAGGAACTCGTCAAGTCCGAGCGTGACCAGAATTCTGAGTAGTGATCGCAGCCGACAGTCATGGACTTCAGTTCTGCACCCAACGCTCCAGGCTGCGCCGAGTCTCGAAGCGTCGCACAGCTTTCGAGATCGGGTCGATGAATTCGATTGCACTGGCCAGTAATTGGAGTGGAGCTGTGAAATCGTCGACGGCTCGGCCGGTTGCCGTCGGGTAGAGATCGTCACCCAGGATGGGAATGCCCAACGAGTTCATGTGCAGACGTAGCTGGTGGGTTCGTCCCGTCGACGGTGTCAGTCGGTACCGTCCGATGCTCTCAAGGTGTTCCAGAAGTTCGACGACGGTGTGCGCGTTGGGTTCTCCGGTCACTTCGCGTGCAGTGAACTGGCCCTTGTCCGAGACGATTCGACTGCGTACCTCGGTAGGCAGAGCGAGGGACGGTTCGTAGGCCGCGATGGCCTCGTACTCCTTGTGCACTTTCCGATCCTGGAACAACGTCTGATACGCCCCGCGGAGGGCAGGGTCGACGACGAACAGCACCAGGCCAGCGGTGACGCGGTCGAGTCGATGAGCGGGCACCAGTTGCGGCAGATCGAGTTCGAGGCGCAGTCGCACCAGAGCGGTCTGCAGAATGTGGCCGCCGCGCGGGATCGTCGGTAGAAAATGCGGCTTGTCGATCACCAGTACGGCGTCGTCTCGGTGCACGATCGAGATATCGAATGGCACAACGGTTTCCGTCGGCAGGTCGCGGTGAAACCAGACAGCCTCACCGGGGACATAAGAAGCATCCGCGGATAGAGGCCCGCCCATGTCGACGACCTCGCCCGCAGCGAGCATCTCGTCGATGCGTCTCGGCGAGATCCGTTGCTCGGTCGCCGTCAAGAACTCGCGGACGGTGTGCCATGTCCCGTCCTCGGGCATTCGGACGCGTGCGGGGTCGAGGCCGTAGCGCTTCGCCAGGGGCGGTTGCTGGCGTCGTCTCACCGAGCGAGCGTATCCGCCCGCCGAGATCGCACTTGTGCAGACGATCGATAGCGATTCACCTACACAAGTGCGAACTCGCTACTCGCAGCCGATGCCGTCGTTGTCGCGGTCGAGGTGGGGCCGTAGCCATACTCGTCGCGGTAGACCGGTGCAGCTCCGGCGTCGCGGGCGGCATCGCAGTTCTGGTACTGGAACCCACCGTTGGGCCGGGGTGCGGGAGCCGGCGCACCCTGCGGTGCGGGCGGGGGAGCGAAAGCAGGCGGCGGCGGAAGGATGCAGAACTGAGCCGAGCCGGCACCGCACAGGAAATCGGTGATCGGATCAGCCGAAGCGGGGCGGGGGTGGTGACCATGGCTGCCGCAGTGATCGCGCTTCCGATGCCGATTCTGACCAGCAGATTCTTCGTCTTCATGTTGCTCCAATTCGAGGGGGTGCGATGGAGCCTCCTCGCCGGATCCTTGAACTGTCAACGAAGTCATTCGCGCGACCGACAGCCGTGCTGAGCAGGGCGGCACCGAAATGCGCAGGGTCGATGCGTTTGGAAACCGGCAATAGAGCGTATTTACGAACGTATGAGCGAAAACGAGCAGGTCAACCAGAACCCCGAGAAGGATCCCGACGACTGGGTCACCGGCGACGAGCCGATGACCGGTCCGCAGAAGAGCTACCTGAGCACCCTCGCGCAGGAAGCAGGGGAGGAAGTTCCCGACGGCCTGAACAAGGCGCAGGCGTCGGAAATGATCGACAAGTTGCAGGGCGAAACCGGCCGCGGTTGAGCCTGCTCCGTCAGAAGTCCACTCGATGTGACATCGACCCCCAAAAAGTCCACCGAATGTCACATTGAGTGCCTTCCGAAGCACCTTCCGGTGGCAGCATCCGACCAGGTAGACCGTTATTTCTTCGGTACATGTAACAAAGGATTACGCAGACTTTTGTACCCGGGATTTCGCGGCTACTGTGAGCGGACCCACAGCCCTCGGCGTGTCTGCGTCGCGGTGGGTACGTTGTGGAACGGATGTTGTTTGTGTTGCGCCCGCGAGGGTGCGCCTGGGGAGGATGGCAAATCAGATGCACCGTCGTGTGTTGGCAGTAGCGGGGGCTGCGCTGGCTGTGTCCTTGCTGTCGTCGGGTATCGCCGGAGCGCAGCCGCTTCCGGGTACCGGCAGTGCCGATGGTGGCGGGGCGGCACCTGGCATACAGGCGCAGTCGTTGCCGACGGCAGCGGCTCGTATCGATCGAGTCGACATGTTGACTCCGCGTCGCGCGGCCGTGTGGGTCGATTCGCCGGCCATGGGTCGGGCGATCCAGGTGCAGGTTCTTCTTCCGGCCGCGCAGGCCGTGTCCCGTCCGACGCTCTACATGCTCGACGGCGTCAGTGCCGGCAAGGAATCCGATTACAAGGAAAGCACCTGGACGCAGAAGACCGACATCGTCGATTTCTTCGCCGACAAGCAGGTCAATGTGGTGTTGCCGGTCGGTGGATCGAGTAGCTACTACACCGACTGGAATGTTCCCGACCCCGTCCTGGGCGTCAACAAGTGGGAGACGTTCTTGACGGCGGAGTTGCCGCCGCTGATCGACGCGCGGTTCTCCGGTAACGGCACCAATGCCATCGGCGGTGTGTCGATGGGTGCCCAGGCCGCGATGGATCTGATCACGCGCCACCCCGATCTCTACACCGGAGTAGCCGGTTTGAGCGGGTGCTACGACAACTCGCAGAACAACCTCAAGGACGCTGTGCGCGCCACGGTCGCCACCAACGGCGGCAACGCCACCAACATGTGGGGCGAGAACGCCGACGCGAAGTGGATCGAACACGATCCGTCACGCAACGCAGAAGCCTTGCGCGGCAAGGACGTCTACGTGTCCGTCGGCACCGGCCTACCCGGCCCGTACGAGCTGGGCCCCGGCGGCGGTGGTGTGCAGGAGGCTGCGATGGGCGGACCGCTCGAAGCTGCAGCGCTGTACTGCACCACGCTCTTCGACACACGCCTGCGCTCGATCGACATACCGGCCACCTTCACCTACCGCCCGTACGGCATTCATCAGTGGCCGTACTGGCAGGACGATCTCCGGGAATCCTGGCCGACGCTCGAGCGCGCGCTAGGACTGTAGAGCGAACTTCAGAAACGCGTCGTTCTCGTGCGGGTCGCCGATGGTGACCCGCACTCCGTCGTTTCCGTAGGAACGCAACAGCACGCCCTGTTCGGCTGCGCCCGAGGCGAATTCACCCGAACGCTCGCCCAGCGGCAGCCAGATGAAATTGGACTGGGATACGCCCACGTCGTAGCCACCCGAGACCAGGGCGTCGCGCACTCGATCACGTTCGGCGATTAGCGCATCGGTACGAGCCAGTAGCTCGGCCGAGGCTTCGAGCGACGCCAGAGCCGCCTGCTGAGCAATGGTGCTGACTGCGAACGCAATACGAACCTTGGACAGCGCAGTGATCACCTCGGGATCGGCCACCGCGTAGCCCACCCGCAGACCCGCGAGGCCGTACGCCTTCGAGAACGTCCGCAGCACGATCACGTTGCGCCGACCGCGAGCGATCTCCACCCCATCGGTGTGATTGCCTGCCGCGTCGGGGCGGGTGTACTCGAAGTAGGCCTCGTCGAGGACGACGAGGACGTTGGGCGGCACCGCGTCGAGAAAGGCCACGAGCTTGTCGCGCTGAACGACGGTTCCGCTCGGGTTGTTCGGGTTGCAGACGAAGATGAGTCGGGTGCGCTCGGTGATGGCGTCGAGCATTGCGTCGAGATCGTGCACGTGGTCCGAGGTCAGCGGCACCTGAACGGGCGTCGCTCCCGTCACCCGGACGATGATCGGGTAGGCCTCGAACGAGCGCCACGCGAAGATGACTTCGTCACCGGGGCCACAGGTGATCTGGACGACCTCCTGGCACAACGCGACCGAGCCGTTTCCGGCGGCCACGTTCTCCGGGGCCACTCCCAGCTTTTTCGCCAACGACTCGACGAGCGCCGTCGCGCGGATGTCGGGGTAGCGATTGACGCCGCCGGCCGCTTCCGCGATCGCTTCACGGACACTCGGCAGAGGGCCCTGTGTCGTTTCGTTACTCGCCAGCTTGATCGCACCGGGAAAGCTGCGGCCGGGTACGTAAGCGGGGATGGCGTCGAGGTCGGGGCGGATGTGCACGGTCACGCCCGTCATTATGCGCCGACCCTGTCGGCAGGCGACTTCTGCCTGTCCGTGTCAAAGCTGTGCAGGACGGCCGGAATCGTCCTATCTTCGTACAGTATGTCGGGAACTTTCAGCGACTTCGCAGTCCTTCGGTCCGCCCCCGCGCCCACAGTCGGCGCGGACGACGAGGTGGATACGGCCGCATCGAAACCCGTCTCGCAGGAGAAAGTGCCGTTGACGGCCGTCGAGCCCGAGGGGTCCCCGCGCGGCGGCATCGTCGTGTTGCACGAGGCCAGGGAAATACCTGAGTCCCTGAAAGATCTCCTGCGCGCGCTTGCGTTGGAAGGATGGCTGGCGGTAGCGCCCGACCTGTTCCATCGGGGGCACGGCGACGACAAGGAAGTGTTCGGCGACGACCTCTTCGCCGATTTCGACGCCACCTCCGACTGGCTCGTCCAGCGCGGGGTGTACTCCGATTGCATCGGCGTCATCGGATTCGACGATGCCGGAACGGCCGCGTTGATCGTGGCCACCAGCCGTCCGGTCGGAGCGGCGGTCAGTGTCGCCGCAGCAGGGATCGTGGAGCCGCTCAATGCGGACGCCATCGCATTGGTCGACGCCGCGCCGAAGCTGCAGGCGCCGTGGCTCGGCCTCTACGGCGAGAACGACCCCCACACCCCACCCGAACACATCGAAGCCCTTCGCGATGCCGCCACGCGCGCCTCAGTGGCCACGAACGTCGTCAGCTACTCCGGTGTGGAGCATCGCGCCGATCATCCTCGGGAACAGCCGGGCAGCAGCGACGACACCGACCCCGCCGAGGCCGCTCTCGTCGATGCGCAGACGCGCATCTTCGACTGGTTCGACAGCTTCATGCGTTGACGAGCAACAAGCATCTTTTACGCGAACGCCGCGCGAACCTGGGGCGTCGACCAGCCGTTTTGCCTTCTGGCCTCAGCCGTGTGTAATCTCTTTCCTCGGCGGTCCGAGAGGGCCGGCAGCCTAGGAGGCGTGCCAGAGCGGCCGAATGGGAGTCACTGCTAATGACTTGACCCTTCACCGGGTCCGGAGGTTCAAATCCTCTCGCCTCCGCCACGCTGATCCGCAAGGATCGGCACGTCGGTTCTTCGGAACCGACACAACTGAACATGCGCCCGTAGCTCAACGGATAGAGCACTTGACTACGGATCAAGAGGTTAGGGGTTCGAATCCCTTCGGGCGCACAGAAGAAAAAGCCCCGAACTGCAGCGATGCGGTTCGGGGCTTTTTCGTCGACCATCCGAGCTGCGGCCGGCTCGACCCCTGCCCGGTCTAGATCTCCGACGACGGGTCCGCATATGGGATGAACAATGGGGACGCCGGCGAGGGGCGGCCTGTAGACGGCGTGCAGATCGGTCGAAAGCGCACCCGCTGAAACAAACCGGACGTAAGGTGTGCTTGTCTCGCTGAGGAGGGCACGTGAGCGATCGATCAGGCAGAACGGCGGCCGTGAGCGAGTTCGATGCTCAGGCTTCGCCGTTGTTCATCCCGCTGTTGTTCATCTCGCTGCTCTTCGTCGGTGCGTTGCCGTTCTACGTTCTGCAACCGGTCGTCGGCGGTGAGTCGGTGTCGGGTCCGGCGTGGTTCGGCGGTGCGCACCTTGGAGAACCAGCAGCTGATGTGTACTGGCTGTGCGCTCTGCCGGTGTGTATCGGGGCCGTCGCGGCCTACTGCGGGTGGAGCGAACGACGATCGGGCGTCGCCCTGCACGTACGGCTTTGGCTGGTCGCGAGTCTGGGATTGTCGATTGCAACAACGGTTTTCATGCAGAACGGAATGATGTTCTACGTAGGCAACCTGACGATTCGAGGGCTGTTGCCCTTACTGGCGATATCGATAGCGGTCCTGGTGTGGGGTGTCGGTCTGCGGTCACGGTTGCTGGTGGCAGTCGGTGTTGTCGCCGTCGCTGCGAGTCTGGTGTCCAACCTCTACAACGTCGAGAATCTCGTGCCGCGGGAGTGGGCACTCGACCCCCGCTTCGGTCTGTGGCCGAACATCGTGCTGACTGCAGCCGTGTTCGTGGTCGGAGCTGTGGGGTCAGCATTTGCCGAACGGTCCGAGCGGTAAAGGCTGCGACGCAGCGTGACCCGAACGATGAGGGTCGTCGTAGGCGGTGGACACTGGCAGGATGGCAAGCCCAGGTGACCCGAAGTCGGTGTGGTCGACAGCGGTGGTGATCGTCGGCACCGTGGCCGCAGGCGTCGTAGTCGCCGGTCTTCTCCACGATCCGCAACCCGACGCCGTGTCGATACCCGGCTGTGCGGAGGTCGTTCAGCCCGAGGACATGCAGAGAATCAATTACGCCTTTGTCGGACCGGATTCCGCCCCGGTGGGGTTCGACGCAGCAGCCAAGTCGGCCGCTTTGGTTGGAGCCCTCCCCGCCGGGACCACGGTAGAACCCGATGCCATGTTCCCACCGCTGACATTCGACTTCCAGGCCTCTGCGTATGGGCGAATCTCGCTGGGCGGAGCCGTGGGTGACCTGAACGTGAGGCTGTCGACATCCGACCAATCCGCCGGTCCATGTTTTGCCGGCTACGTCGATGAGCGTCGGACGCTGAGTGACGGCACTGTCGTCGATCTGAAATCATCCGAAAGAGGCAGTCGCGTAGAGGTGTACGGGACCGACGGCAGCATCGTCGATGTATCCGCCGACCCTGTGTTGACGGTCCAGCAAGTGACCGACATTGCGATGACGCCCGGCCTTCGCTGGAATTCCTAGGCCCCCTTGACCGCCGTACCTTGCACGCCGGTGTCGGCACTGCCCCAACAAGTCCGACCCCGCCGCAATGTCTGCGACGGGGTAGGGCACATTCGCGTGTATCTACGCGCGGGCGACCAGCTTTCCTGCCATTCCCGACAAGATTTCGGTCGGCCTCTGCTGCTCACCCTGCTGAGCACCCAGCACCACGAGGGTCCCGGTCAGGACCGGCAATGCCCACTGGAGGTACTTCAGTTGCTTCTGTGCTGCGGCGGCCTCGCGAGGGGTACCTGCTGACGGCTCGGTTGCCGAATCGATCGAATGGCCCTGAGCCTTGGCCGTTTTCGCGCCGAGAACACCGCTGTACGCGGTTGCGGCCAGGGCGACCCCGGTGACGGCGATCTTGATGTTGGTGTTGGCGGTGACACCCTGCTGATGGCGAGCACGACCGCGGTTGGCCATGAGTATGCCTGCGCCGCCGACGAGATGTGCACCGATGGCCGCAGCGTTGACCGGAGCCCACTTCGCCCACCCTGCCGCGGCAACCTGTGCGCGATCACGCGGATCCTGCACCGCAGTGGCAGCACCGTTCACGCCGACGGCACCCATGAGCGAACCGCCGAACCAGGCGGCGGCACCGAGATCGTGTAGCGAACGGATGACGGTATTTCTGTTGGACATCTGCGGATCCTTCGGTTGTGTGCGCTGCTCCGATCGCGAAACACGCGATATAACAGAGGTTTTGGCGGCCGCATGAACGGCTCCTTATCTGTCGGTGACCCGCGTGAGCGGTTTCCACACCTGGGCCCCACGCCGACTCGAACCGAAACGCCACGGATGCGCCCGACTCGCCCTCCGGCCTCGACTGCATTCACTGTCGTACGGATCCGTCGAATCATGCGGATTCCTCACTGTTTGTCAGCGCTTCATCAGGTCGTCCAGAGCTCGTCGCGCTGCATTCAGTCCCGCCATGCCGTGTGCACCGGGTCCGGGGGGAGTTGCCGCAGAGCACAGATAGAACCCCGGCGTTCCCGTGCGGTACGGGTCTCGGCCGGGCCGTGGTCCGAGGAGCAATTGTGCCGGTGACGACGTACCGCACAGAATGTCGCCGCCGACGAAGTTCGCGTTTCCTTCGGCGAAGCTCTGCGCAGACGTGGTGACTGTCTCCACGATTCGCGAACGCAAGCCCGGTGCGAACTGTTCGATGCGGTCGATCACGACGTCGGTAACATCGTGATCGAGGCCGGAGGGAACATGGGCGTATGCGTACAGCGGTACGACGTCTCCGTACGCGCGCTGAGGATCTGCCACGAACTGCTGCCCGACGAGGACGAACGGCGGATCGGGCATTCGTCCTGCAGCAACGGCCGCCTCGGCTGCGATGGTGTCCGCGGCGCTACCTCCCACGTGCACAGTGCCGGCCTGCGCGACCCGGGGGTCGGTCCACGGGACTCCACCGCGCACCGCGAGGTCGACCTTGAACGCAGCCGGGCCGTGTCGAAACCTGTTGTAGGAGCGACGTGTACGCGTCGTCAGTTCCTGGCCGAGTACCTCGGCCACCACGGACGGCGTCGTGTCGAAGATCGTGATGTCCGACGGCGGCAGATCGGCTCGCGAGGCAACCCGCGTCGAGGTCTGCACGGTTGCTCCGAGTTCGATGAGCGCGGAGTGCATCGCCCGTGAGATCGCCGCGGTTCCGCCCTCCGCCACCGGCCATCCGTTGTGGTGTCCCGCGGTCAGGATTCCCACCCCGATGGCGGAGGAGAACACTTCGGTCAACGGCCGCTTCGCGTGTGCCGCTGCTCCGACGAACAGTGCCCGCGCCTGCGGCGTGGCGAACACCCGTGACAACACCGCAGCGGGCAGAGCAGTCGGCGCACCGAATCTCGCCAGCAGCAGTGGATGTCGGGGCAAACTCGAGGACTCGACCGCCCGAGTGCTCGTCGGTAGCGAGCGAGCCTGCACTCTCGACCGCGCACAGGGTATTTCGTTCATCGACGTGGACTCCCGCGATCGTCGTCCCCACACGCCGCAGTTGGACGGCATGCATCGTGGAGCGGGGCCTGCCGACAGCTCGGCCCCTGCCTTGATCGTCTACACCTCGGGAACGACGGGGCGGCCGAAAGGCTGTGTGCTGACTCATCGCAACGTCGACCGGATGAGCGCCGCGATCGTGACGGCCTGCGAACTGACCGACGCCGATACGAGCCTGTTGGTACTTCCACTCTTCCACTGCAACGGACTCGTCGTCGGCTCGGTCGCTCCGCTGCGAGCCGGCGGACGTGTGCACATCGCGCCTCGTTTCTCGCCGGACACGTTCTGGGACAACGTGGAGACCGTCCGGCCCACCTACTTCTCCGCAGTGCCCACCATGTACTCACTGCTTGCGGACCGTGGATCGACCGACCGCGACATCTCGTCGCTTCGATTCGTCATCTGTGGAGCAGCGCCCATGCCTGCCGGCCTGATCGCGTCGTTCGAATCGATCTTCGGCGTGCCGGTCGTCGAAGGGTACGGCCTGTCGGAATGCACTGTGGCGGCAACGATCAACCCGCCGAACGGGATTCGCAAGCCGGGCACGGTCGGCATCGCGCTACCGGGTGTCGAGATTGCGATCGATACATCCGACGGCCCGAGCACCATGCCCGGCCGGACCGGCGAAGTGTTGGTGAGTGGAGAGACAGTCATGCAGGGATACCTGGGCTTGCCGGACGTGACCGCAAAGACCATTCGAGAGGGGTGGTTGCACACCGGCGACATCGGAGTCCTCGACGAGGACGGCTATCTCGTCTTGGTGGATCGACTCAAGGACATGATCATTCGCGGCGGCGAGAACATCGCGCCGAGCGAAATCGAACATGTCCTGCAATCCCATCCCGACGTCCTGGAAGTGGCCGTCGTGGGCGAAGCGCATCCGGTCTACGGGGAGGTGCCCGTCGCGCACGTCGTTGCACGAGCCGGTCGCAGTATCTCGGTCGACGAGCTGGACGCGCACTGCGCGCGGAGCCTGGCCAAGTTCAAGCGACCGACTCGGACAGTCGTCCACGACGCTCTACCGAAGAATTCCGTCGGAAAGATCGTGAAGAAGGAGCTCGGCGCGTAGTCCGATCCGACCTGCCCTGTCGCTACCGGGTCAGGACGGTCGCGGTCACATGGACGAGGCCGCGAAGGTCAGGAACACGACGAACAATCCGATGCCACCGAGCGCCGCACCGATCACGGCGTCGCGACCGTTGGACGCGTCGCCCTCGACTGCGCGGCCGAGACCGATCCAGCCACTGACCACCGCGATCACTCCGGCCGGGATGGTCACGAAGTCTCCGACGAACGGCACGAATGCGCAGACGACCGCGACGATGCCCGCAATCAACGCCAGGTTCCCGGCACCGTCTCGGAACATCGACCGAGAAGGGGACTTGCGCATCACCGGCACTCCTTCTCGCATGCAGTGCGGCAGCACCGCCCCGACCTGTTCTTCTGCAGGTAACCGGCAACGACGCCTCCATAGTAGAGACTCGATCATCTCTTCATCGGCGACGGTCGGTCGGATTTCATCGGAACGGGGTGGGAGTCGCGGCCAGTTGTATGCGCTGTGCCGTCGGGCAATCGCCGTCGAGCCTCGCACATACCCGAATGGTCAGGGCGTGGGCGTGCTTCTGCGAACGCGGTAGTTGTGCCATGCCTGCGCCGCCAGAGGCATCCCGACAGCGCCGATGCAGACGACCGGCAACGCGAAAAACCACGGTACGGATGCGCTTTTCGCGGCCACTGCAACACCGAAGACGACCATCGGAAATCCGAAGGTGTCCAGTAGGTCTACCTGCCGGGGTTCGATCGGCGGCCGACCGTTCCAGGGAATTCGGCGGCCCGCGTTCTCGCGCATTCTTCGCCTCGTCGACGCAACGGTCAGCGACGCGCCTATCGCTGTGGTGCATATCCCTGCGACAACCATCCATGACTGTCCGTCCTCGAACAGAATCGCGGTCAGAACAAGTCCTACAAGGACGATGCGCGCACCCCACACCTTCCATCGAGGTGCAGCCTCGCGCTCGTCCCGTTGCACGTCGACCGGCCGCATCGGCTGCAGGCGCTCCATGTCTCGACCCTCCCATACCGCGGCTCTTGACCGGTCCCTGCGACTCACCGTACCCTGACCGACAGTTGATATATCAGAAACGCAGCGGCCCGCCGAACCGAGGAATCGAAAGTATGACCACAGCGCTCAAGATCGACGGAACCGCGGTCAGCGCGATCGTCAAGGACGATCTGCGGTACCGCGTCGAACGGCTCGCCCAGCAGGGGATTCGGCCCGGCCTGGGCACGATTCTGGTGGGCGACGATCCGGGGAGCCGTTCCTATGTCGCGGCGAAGCATCGCGACTGCGCCGAGGTGGGACTGCATTCGATTCAGGTCCGGTTGCCTGCGTCCGCGAGTCAGCAGGAGATCGAAGATGCCGTGCACGCTCTCAACGAGGATCCCGAGTGCACCGGGTTCATCGTTCAGTTGCCGCTGCCCTCGCACATCGACACCCATCGGGTGATCGAGCTGATCGATCCTCGCAAGGATGCCGACGGGCTGCATCCGACCAATTTGGGTCGGCTCGTACTCGGCATGGACGGGCCGCTGCCCTGCACCCCACGCGGGATATTGGAACTGCTTCGGCACCACGATGTTCCGATCACCGGTGCTCGCTTCTGCATCATCGGATGTGGAATCACGGTGGGTCGTCCGCTCGGCTTGATGCTGACGCGTCGCAGCGAACACGCCACCGTGACGATGTGTCACGAGGCGACGGTGGACACCGCCGCGCACACTCGGGCCGCCGACGTGGTCATCGCGGCAGCGGGTGTTGCGCATCTGGTGCAACCGGACTGGATCAGTGCCGGAGCCACGGTGTTGTCGGTGGGAATCACCCGTACCGTCGAGGGCATCCTCGGCGACGTGCACCCCAGCGTCGAGCACATTGCGGGGCGGCTCAGCGGAGCGACCGGCGGGGTGGGGCCGATGACCAGGGCGATGCTGCTGACGAACGTGGTGGAGTGTGCGGAGGCCACTCAGGCCGAGGGGATGAAGGACTCCCGGTAGCCCATTTTTTCGCTGATCTCGGCGGCGGCGGCCAGCACGTCGGGGACGATGGCCCGCATTCTGGTCTCGTCGAAGCGGTAGACCGGTCCCGAGATGCTCAGCGCCGCGGTCGTCTTGCCGGTGTAGTCGAGAATCGGGGCCGCGATGGCGTTGAGTCCGGTCTCGAACTCTTCGACGACGACGGCGTATCCGAGGGATACCGCGGCATCGAGTTCGGCAGTGAGACCGGCTTTGGTGGTGAGTGTGTGCTCGGTGTACCGGTGGAGGTCGAGTCCGTCCACGACGTCCTGACGCGTATCGGAGTCGAGGGCAGCCAGCAACACCTTGCCGCTCGCGGTGGCGTGCAGCGGTGTCTGCTCCCCGATCCAGTTGTGGGTTCCCACCGAACTCGGCCCGCGGGCCTGATCCAGGTGGACCGCTGTATTGGACCGCAGCACAGCGATATTGACCGTTTCGCCGAGCTTGCCGGCGAGGCGTTCACAGACCGCGTGGCCGTATTCGGTGATCTCCAGACGCTCGGGCACGGCCGCCGCGAGCCGGAGAACTCCGAGGCTGAGCCGGTACTTGCCGCGATTGTGCGTCTGCATCACCATGTCGTGTTCTTCGAGCGACGCCAGCAGCCTCGACACCGTGGATTTGTGCACACCGATCTCGGTGGCGATGGCGCTCACGCCGGCCTCTCCGAGCCGTGCCACGACCTCGAGCACCCGAAATGCGCGGTCGACGGACTGGACGCCACCCTCGGGGGCACGTGTCGAATCGTCGCTGGCCACCCCCGCGACTATACGTAACAGGCACTTGGCCGTGGTGTTGCCCCTCGGAGCGTGGCCCGAGCCGGCGATCTAGATGACGGCGCGCACCGCGTCGTCGAACTCGGTCACGTGTGCTCGGGCGATGGTCGCGGCTTTCTCGGCATCCCCGGCCGCGATGGCGCGCAGCAGCTCGGTGTGCGTCCCCACATGGTCGGCCAGGGGAGGCAGACGATCCATGAACAACCAGAAGATTCGCGTCGCGAGATTGTTGTAGCGAATCAATGCGTCTTCGAGAACCGGGTTCGCCGCCAGCCGGTAGACGGTGCGATGCACTTCGGCATCCCAGTTGATCAGGTCGTGTTGGCTCGGCGGCGTCGCCTCGAACTTCTCGGTGCGGTCGGCCATGCCCAGCAGAACTTGGCGTTGGGTTGCGGTGGCCGCGGTGGCGGCCTTGGCGGCGGCAAGAGGCTCGAGCCGCTGGCGGATTTCGGAGATGTCGCCCAGATCGGCGACGTCGATGGCCGTGGCGAAAGTGCCGCGGCGGGCGTGCGAGATGACGAGGCGCTCGTACTCGAGCCGTTTGAGCGCTTCCCGCACCGGCGTGCGTCCTACCCCCAGCTCGGCGGACAACGCCGATTCGACGACGGCCTCACCCGGCTTGATGGTCAGCATGATCAGTTTGTCGCGGATAGCCGAGTAGGCGACGTCGGCCATCGTCGCTCCGGGTTCGCCCGGCACCCCCGACGATCCGGGGGCGCCCGGCGATGCGACCTCGACACTCATGGTTACCGATCCTATCGGCACCGAGTGCGGGGCAGCGTGCGGTCAGGCCTCGATGCGGTTCTTCAGCCAATCGTGGAAGATGCCGATGTGGTGTTCGCTGCCCACCAGCACTCCGCCGTCGCGGTACTTCCGTGAGCTCATGGCGGGCTGGCAGCGTTCGCACGCCTCGAAGTCCTGCAGATTGACGCGGTGGAACAACTCCACCGATTTCTGCAGATCCCGTCCCGATGCGACGACGCCGGGCAGGTACAGCCAATCGCATTCCACCAGAGTGCGATCGGCGGCAAGCGGATACATCCGATGGATGATCACGTGATCCGGGACGAGGTTGACGAACACCTGTGGCCGGACGGTGATGGCGTAGTAGCGCCGGTCCTGTTCGGGTGCGATTCCGGGAATGGAGTCGTGTCCCTCGGAACCGTCGAGCGTGAATCCCTTGACGGATTCCCCGAATTCGGCTCCGTGGCCCACGTAGTACTGGGCCACGTAACCGTCGGCGAATTCGGGAAGTACCTCGGTCAGCTCGGGGTGGATGGTGGCGCAGTGGTAGCACTCCATGAAGTTCTCGATGATGAGCTTCCAGTTGGCCTTGACGTCGTAGCTCACGCGGCGGCCGAGACCGAGGTCTTCGATCTTGTAGCGGTCGATCGACTCGACGTCGCCGAGTCGATCACGGATGTCCTGCACCACAGTGGTGTCGAAGGAGGCCGGATTGTCGCTCAGATTGACCCAGACGTACCCGAGCCATTCCTCGACCGACACCGACGCCAGGCCGTAGCGAACCCGATCGATGTCGGGCATCTTGGTGAGATTCGGTGCTGCGATGAGCTTTCCGTCGAGATCGTAGGTCCAGGCGTGGTACGGACACTGGAACGATCGCTTGACTTCACCCTTGTCCTCCATGCAGATTCGAGCACCGCGGTGCGCGCACACGTTCAGGTAGGCCTTGATCGCCCCGGTTCGGGTGCGCGTCACGATGACGCTTTCGCGCCCGATCTGCACGGTGCGGAAGGCACCGGGCTTGTCCAGATCGGCGGCACGGACCGCGCAGATCCACAGTTCCTCGAAGATCTTCTCCTGCTCGAGCTCGAAGATGGCCGGATCGGTGTAGTAGCGACCGGGAAGGGTGGAGATGAGGCTTTCGGGCAGGGGAAGGGAGGTTGCGGGCGGCGTGGTGTCGGGAATGGTGGTCAAGGGGTCCTCCGTACGTGGCCGATCTTGTGGATCGGTGACGAGACGTCAACTGGGGTAATGGAATACGACGGGTGGAGCAGCGGCCTGGGTGATTTCAGACCGCGCGAGCGGGAGCCGAGAGCTGTCGGCGCCAGCGGGTGAACAATCGAACTTGATTGACACCGAGTACACCGACCGGAAGTCCGTCGGATCGATACACGGCGAGGAAACTCCCGAGTTCGGGCGAACCCTCTTCGATGGTGCATTCACTGTCCGGTCCGGCGGTGCCGGCGAACTGAATACGTGACCCGTACTGGTCGGACCAGAAATACGGAGGTTTGACGTGTTGGCCGCCGTAACTGCCCGAGAGCAGGGTGGCCACTGCAACGGTGGGTCGTTCGGACGCCCCTGCCCAATGCTCGACGCGTCGGTGGACGCCGGTCGAATCCAGCCATGCGGCGCAGTCGCCGACTGCGACCACTCCGGGCACGGCGGTCGCGCCGCCGCCGTCGCACAGGATTCCGTTGCCCAGTGCGAGGCCGCTGGTGCCGAGCCAGTCGATGTTCGGAATGCCGCCGATGCCGACGACCACAACGTCGGCGTCGAGGAGTCGGCTGTCCGCGAGTCGAACGCCTGTCACTCGGTCGGTGCCGGTCAGGCCGTCGACGGCGATTCCGCAGATCAACGTGGTGCCGTTGTCGCGGTGCAGATTGCCCACCGCGCTACCCAATCGTGCACCGAGTGGCCCGGCAAGCGGTGACGGGGCGGCTTCGACGACGGTGACGTCGAGGCCCAACTTCCTTGCGGTGGAGGCTACTTCGGCTCCGATGAAGCCTGCGCCGATGACGACGAGACGTGCGCCGGGCGTGAGATCTGCACGCAGCCGGTCGGCGTCGTCGATCGTACGCAATACGTGCACACCGGCGAGGTGATCGGTACCGGGAAGCGATCGCGCGCGTGAGCCGGTGGCGAGGACGACGCCGTCGGAGGTCAGCTCGGCACCGTCGTCGAGAGTGACGGTGCGACGCGATGGATCGAGGGCGGTGGCCGTGCGGCCCAGAATCCAGGTGGCGTCGAGGTTTTCGTCGTCGGGTTCGAGGGCGAGAGTGCTCACGTCCACGTCGCCGGCGAGGTATTCCTTCGACAGGGGAGGGCGGTCGTAGGGTCGATGGCTCTCGGCACCGACGATGGTGACGGAGCCGTCGAACCCGGCCGCCCGCAGTGCACGCGCGGAGCACAGGCCTGCCAGGGAGGCTCCGACGATGGTGACGCTCTTCATGAATGTCCCTCGGCGGCCAACCGGCTGCGAACGTCGGGCGGAAGATTGGGGGCCGCGGTGCTCAGCTCGACATAGACGACGCCGTCCTCGACGACGACGGTGTGCGTGCGGACAGGCAACTTGGCGGGCGGAGCGTCGACAGCACCGGTACGCAGGTCGAAGGTGGACGCGTGGAGCGGGCATTCGACCGCGCACCCTTCGAGCCAGCCGTCGGCGAGCGACGCGTCCTGATGCGTACAGGTGTCATCGATCGCGAACAGCTCACCGTCCTCGGTGTGGAACACCGCCACCGGAGGGGTGGTGTCGACGCGCAGAGCTTCGCCGCCGGGGAGATCGGCCAAGGAACACACCTTGAGCATTCGGATCCTTTCTGTATCGCTATGCGGAACACGTCTTACTTCCCGCAACAACAGTGTGAACATCGCCACAAGAGTGTGTCAATAGGTGACGGCACTTTTCATACACGCGAAACACGACGTAACCGGAACCGGACAAACCACGCGTTGTACCAGCTGAGCAGGTGGTTAGCCCGTGCAATGACATGCGTGGCCGGTGCCGCATCCGCCCGACTCGATGATGCCCCCGACGTCGGAATACGTCGAGGGCACCATGAAACAAAACGCTACCGACGGGTAAAGAGGCCCACTTTGATATATCAGAGGTGTCGAGCCGCAGCGCACGGGCTCGAGTCACCGGAAGCGGCCACCTTCTCGACCCGCAACTGCCCACTCACAGGACCACCACCGAACGCAGCACCGTGCCCTGATGCATCTTCTCGAACGCCGCCTCGATATCACCGAGACCGATCCGTTCGGTCACGAACTTCTCCAGCGGCAACCGACCCTGCTCGTACAGATCGACCAACATCGGAAAATCACGCTCCGGCAAACAATCGCCGTACCACGACGACTTCAACGACCCACCCCGGGAAAAGAAATCGATCAACGGCATCTCCACCGTCATCTCCGGCGTCGGCACCCCCACCAACACCACCGTCCCGGCGAGATCGCGGGCGTAGAACGCCTGCTTCCAGGTTTCCGGGCGGCCGACGGCATCGATGACCACATCCGCCCCGAACCCACCGGTGAGCTCCTGGATGGCCTCGACGGCATCGACCTGCGAGGCATCGACGGTGTGGGTGGCGCCGAGTTCGAGAGCCCAGTCGAGTTTTTTCTTGTCGCGGTCGACGGCGATGATCGTCGACGCCCCCGCCAGGCGGGCGCCGGCGATCGCGGCATCGCCGACACCGCCGCACCCGATCACGGCGACGGAATCCCCGCGGGAGACGTTCCCGGTGTTCATCGCCGCCCCGAGTCCGGCCATCACCCCGCACCCGAGCAACCCGACCACCGCCGGATCGGAGTCCGGGTCGACCTTGGTGCACTGGCCTTCGTGGACGAGGGTCTTGTCGGCGAACGCCCCGATCCCCAACGCCGGAGAGAGTTCGGTGCCGTCGGGGAGAGTCATCTTCTGCGAGGCATTGTGGGTGTCGAAGCAGTACCAGGGGGTGCCTTTCTTGCAGGCTCGGCATTCCCCGCACACCGCCCGCCAGTTCAGCACCACGAAGTCGCCGACCTCGACATGAGTGACCGCGTCGCCGATGGTTTCGACGGTGCCTGCGGCTTCGTGGCCGAGCAGGAACGGGAACTCGTCGTTGATGCCGCCCTCGCGGTAATGCAGATCGGTATGACACACCCCGCACGCGGCGATGGTGACCACGACATCGTTCGGGCCGGGATCGGGAATGGTGATCGTTTCGATCGAGACGGGCTCGCCTTTGCTTTTGGCGACGACGGCGCGGACCTGCTGCGGCATGGTTGGTACTCCTGAGTGAAGTGAAGGAGCGGCGTTCAAGGCCGCCGACGGTGGTGGAATAGGCTTAATATATCAGTTACCGGACAGTATCGAATGTTAAAAGCGAGTATCGAATTCGGACAACTTTTGGCATTTGAAATTGCGTAGATGCTGTTCAGAGGCGTTGTCCGTTTCGAAAATCTGTGATGAACGCGTCGAAATGACCAGCCATCTATTGACATAGCCCCTGGGTCGGCTCAGTCTTGTTCGAGTCCAAACAAATCGTAGTTGCGCAGAGAGCAACGAGTCGCGCACCTATCCGACCACCCACGCTGCGTGCACGGGCGACACACCTATTCGGCGAGAGCCGGAGGGAGAACGATGTGACAACGAACAGCAAACCCCGGGGCGACAAAACTCGCGTCGATGCACCCGAGAAACATGCCCCTCATCATTACGGCCCCCTCGAGGTCTACCACCACGGAGAGGAGGGCAAGCCGCGCACCGACAAGGTGGTGTTCGGTATCACCGCCGCCATCGTGATCGCGATTCTGGCATGGGGCATCCTCGGCACCGAGAACATGAAGTCCGTCAACGCGTCGGTACTCGACTGGGTCGTGACCAACGTCGGCTGGCTGTTCATCTTCTCGGCCACCGGGTTCGTGATCTTCGCGCTGTGGCTCGCGCTCAGTCGCTACGGAAAGATTCCGCTCGGCAAAGACGGTGAGAAGCCCGAATTCAACACCGTCAGCTGGATCGCAATGATGTTCAGCGCCGGCATGGGAATCGGATTGATCTTCTGGGGAGTGGCCGAGCCCCTCACTCATTTCGTCACCCCGCCGCCCGGAATCACCGATTCTACTGTGGGAACGGCACTTTCGACAGCCATCTTCCACTGGGGACTGCATCCCTGGTCGATGTACGCGGTGGTCGGATTGTCCATCGCCTACGGCACCTACCGGATGGGCCGCAAGCAGCTCATCAGCTCCTCGTTCATTCCGCTGATCGGTCGCCGCGCCGAAGGCCCCATCGGCAAGGTCATCGACATTCTGGCGATCTTCGCCACGATGTTCGGCACCGCGGCATCCCTCGGCCTCGGCGCACTCCAGATCGGTTCCGGTATCGAGGTTCTCGGCTGGGTCAACCAAGCGGGGACGCTTCTGCTCGTGGCTGTCGTCGCCATCCTGACACTTGCGTTCGTGGCCTCGGCAGTGTCCGGGGTTTCCAAGGGAATTCAGTGGCTGTCTAACATCAACATGGTGCTGGCTCTCGTGCTTGCGATCTTCGTGTTCGTCGCGGGCCCCACGGTCCTGATCCTGAATCTGCTGCCCACCACTCTCGGCGACTACGCCGCGCACATCGCCGGCATGTCGGCGCGCTCGGCGGCATCCGGTGGCCCCGAGACCGAGTCCTGGCTCTCGTCCTGGACGATCTTCTACTGGGCCTGGTGGATCTCGTGGACCCCCTTCGTTGGTATGTTCCTCGCTCGCATCAGTCGCGGCCGCACCATCCGCCAGTTCGTCATCGGCGTCATTCTCATCCCTACGTCGGTGAGCTTGGTCTGGTTCTCGATCTTCGGTGGAGCGGCAATCGGCGAGCAGCAGAAGGGAACCGAGGATCTGGTGGCCCTGGGTAAGCCGGAGTCGCAGCTGTTCGCGGTTCTCGACCACTTCCCGTTGGCCGGCATCTCGTCGGTGTTGGTGATGGTCTTGGTGGGCATCTTCTTCGTCAGTGGTGCCGACGCTGCCTCGATCGTGATGGGCACGCTGTCGCAACGGGGCACCCTGGATCCGTCCCGTGGGGTCGTCGCCTTCTGGGGTGTCGTCACCGGCGGCATCGCGATCCTGATGCTGTGGACGGGAGGTTCGGACGCTCTCAATGGGTTGCAGACGATGACCATCATCGTGGCGGCGCCGTTCGTACTGGTGATGATCGGTACGTGTGTCTCGCTGTACAAGGACGTCACGAACGATCCGTTCATCGTCAAGAACCCCAAGGCCCCGCCGAAAGTCAAGGCCGGCAAGTGAAGTGAGCGATGGTGCGGGACGCGAAACTATGCGTCCCGCACCATCGGTATTTCGGGGGTTGACCACAACCATCCCTGCCCATACTCTTGATATATCAATCTCTGGTTAGTTGTCGTGCAGGCCGTGGACCGCTTCGGCCGAGCTCCATCTCTCCACCCCGATACGGAAGGACCACCATGGGTTCACCGAGAGTTGTCATCATCGGCGCCGGCATAGTCGGTACCAACGTGGCCGACGAGCTCACCGCACGCGGTTGGGATCGCATCACCGTGCTGGATCAGGGGCCGCTCCCTCTCACGGGTGGATCCACCTCGCACGCACCGGGTCTGGTGTTCCAGACCAATGCATCCAAGACCATGACCGAACTCGCCCGATACACGGTCGAGAAGTTCATGAACCTCGAGGTGGACGGGCAGTGGTGCTTCAATCAGCTCGGCGGCCTCGAAGTGGCCACCACCGAGGAGCGACTGGCCGACCTGCATCGCAAGCAGGGCTGGGCCACGTCCTGGGGCATCGAAGGATCGGTCATCGACCCGTCCGAATGCGCCAAACTGCATCCGCTGATAGACCGTTCGCGGGTTCTCGGCGGTCTGTACGTCGAGACCGACGGTCTTGCCAAAGCGTCCCGTGCCGTCGTGGCACTCACCCGTCGCGCAGAATCGCGCGGAGCGGTCTTCCGTGGTTCCACCAAGGTCATCGGTATCGAACAGACGGGTGGCCGCGTCACCGGTGTTGCAACCGACAACGGCGTCATCGAGGCCGACATCGTGGTGTCCTGCGCCGGCTTCTGGGGCCCCGATGTGGGCGAACTGGTCGGCATGAAGGTGCCGCTGCTGCCCTTGGCGCACCAGTACGCCAAGACCGATCAGATCCCGGAACTGGTGGGACGCAACACCGAAGCGGCCGAGGCCGGCATGCCCATTCTTCGTCATCAGGATCAGGACCTGTACTTCCGCGAGCACGTCGACCGTCTCGGCATCGGAACCTACGCCCACCGCCCGATGCCCGTCGACACCAAGACCCTGCCCGGCGGAGACGGTGTGTCCGACGAGGCGATGCCGTCCATGCTCGACTTCACGCAGGAGGACTTCGCGCCGTCGTGGGAGCAGTCCAAGCTGCTGTTGCCGTGCCTCGAGACCGCCACGATCGACCACGGCTTCAACGGAGTCTTCTCGTTCACCCCCGACGGTGGACCGCTGCTCGGTGAGTCTCCGGACGTCAAGGGCTTCTGGATCGCCGAGGCCGTGTGGGTGACGCATTCGGCCGGAGTCGGCCGGGCCATCGCACAGTTGCTGGTCGACGGACGCTCCGAGGTCGAGCTGCACGGATGCGATGTCAACCGCTTCGAGGATTTCCAGCTCGATCCCGCGTACGTCAGCGAAACCTCGCAGCAGAACTTCGTCGAGATCTACGACGTGCTGCATCCCTCGCAGCCGCGGTTGTCCCCGCGTGACGTTCGGGTCAGCCCCTTCAATGCGCGGCAGCATCAACTCGGTGCCGTGTTCCTCGAAGGCGGCGGGTGGGAACGCCCGCACTGGTACGAGGCCAATGCCGATCTGGTGCACCAGCTTCCCGTCGAGTGGCAGCCGCCCGAGCGCGACGAGTGGGCGTCGATGTTCCATTCGCCCATTGTCGCGGCCGAGGCATGGAAGACCCGTACGTCCGTCGCCATGTACGACATGACCCCGCTCAAGCGTCTGCGCGTACGCGGACCCGGTGCGCTGGCACTGTTGGAGGGATTGACGTCCGGCAAGATGGACAAGTCCGTCGGAGCCGTCACGTACACGCTGGCTCTCGACGAGAAGGGCGGCGTCCGAAGCGATCTCACCGTGGCGCGGTTGTCTGCCGACGAGTTCCAGGTCGGAGCCAACGGCAATCTCGATTTCGATTACCTCCGCCGTGAAGCACCGAGTGACGGCAGCGTCACCGTCGACGACATCACCGGATCCACGTGCTGCATCGGCCTGTGGGGTCCCCACGCCCGCGAGGTCGTGGAGAAGCTCACCCAGGACGACTTCTCGAACGAGAACTTCAAGTACTTCCGCTGCAAGCAGGTTCGTATCGGGGGAGTGCCCGTCACGGCGATGCGATTGTCGTACGTGGGCGAGCTCGGGTGGGAGCTGTACACCACCGCCGATTACGGCCAGCGACTGTGGGACATGTTGTGGCAGGCGGGTTCCGAGTTCGGGATCATCGCCGGCGGGCGCGCTGCGTTCAACAGCCTGCGCATGGAGAAGGGCTACCGGTCGTGGGGTTCGGACATGACCACCGAGCACAATCCCTACGAGGCAGGCCTCGGCTTCGCGGTACGCCCACAGAAGGGCGAATTCCGCGGCCGCGACGCCGTACTCGAGATGTCCGACGACACCGTCTCGAAGAAGTTGGTCTGCTTGAAGATCGACGACGGCACGTCGGTGGTACTCGGCCACGAGCCCGTCCTGGTGGACGGTGAACCCGCCGGCTACGTCACCAGCGCCTCGTTCGGTCACACCGTCGGTGCGCCGATCGCCTACGCCTGGGTTCCTGCCGGTAGCGCAGAACCCGGTGCAGCAGTACAGATTCGATACTTCGATCGGCTCGTGTCCGCCACCGTCGTGGCCGAGCCTCTCGTCGACCCCGAGATGGCCAAGATCCGCAGCTGACGACCCACCAGTACCAGGAGATTCGATGACCGAGAACTTCACCCTCACGCTCAGCTGCGGCCAGCGGCCGGGCATCGTCCGGGCCGTCAGTGCGTTCCTCTTCGACAACGACTGCGACATCGCCGAACACCAACAGTTCGACGACTCCACGGACGGCTCGTTCTTCCTTCGCACCTCGTTCGTGGCCAGCGGTGCCACCGACATCGAGAAGCTGACGGACAGCTTCCGCGAGGTGGCCGACCGATTCGCGATGACGTACACCTTCAACGGCTGCAGCCAGCCGCGCGTGCTCGTCATGGTGTCCAAGATGGGGCATTGCCTCAACGACCTCATCTTCCGTTGGCGCTCACAGAATCTCGGCGGCGAACTGGTGGCCGTGGTGAGCAATCACGAGGTGCTGCGGCCGATGGCCGAGGCTGCCGGGCTGCCGTTCGTCCACGTTCCCGTCACCCCGGGTACCAAGGCCGAGGCCGAGCAACGTCTGCTGGACCTCGTCGCCGAGTACGAGGTCGACCTGGTGGTACTGGCCCGCTACATGCAGGTGCTTTCCGACGAGACGTGTCGAGCGCTGCACGGCAAGGCGATCAACATCCATCACTCGTTCCTGCCCGGCTTCAAGGGCGCGAAGCCCTACCACCAGGCCTTCGACCGGGGCGTCAAGCAGGTCGGAGCGACAGCGCACTACGTCACCCCCGACCTGGACGAGGGCCCGATCATCGAGCAGCAGGTCATTCGTATCGACCACACTCACGACCCGTCTCGTCTGGCCACCGTCGGACAGGACGCAGAGGCACTCGCACTCTCGCGAGCGGTCCGCTGGCACTGCGAGAATCGCGTCCTGCTGCACGGACACCGGACGGTCATCTTCAGCTGAGCCGACACGCACGACGGGCCCGTACCGAATCGGTACGGGCCCCTCGTCGTTGTGTGGCGGTGGAGAAAAGTTCTCGGCCTCTAGCACTCCACGCTCTAACACTCCACGAAATTGACCGGCACGTTGATCGCGAGGCCGCCGCTGGAGGTCTCCTTGTACTTCGAGTGCATGTCGGCACCGGTGGAGCGCATCGTCTCGATCACCTGGTCCAGGCTGACGCGGTGGGTACCGTTGCCGCGCAATGCCATTCGTGCAGCATTGATGGCCTTACCCGCCGAGATCGCGTTGCGTTCGATGCACGGAATCTGCACCAGTCCGCCGATAGGGTCGCACGTGAGACCGAGGCTGTGTTCCATCGCGATCTCGGCGGCGTTCTCCACCTGTTCGGGTGTGCCGCCCAGTACCTCGGCCAGACCGGCTGCGGCCATCGACGCCGCCGAACCCACCTCACCCTGGCAGCCCACTTCGGCACCGGAGATCGACGCCATCTCCTTGTAGAGCGACCCGATTGCGCCGGCGGTGAGCAGAAAGCGCACCGTGCTGCCGTCGGGATCGGCGACCCCGGCTGCGGTGTAGCGGGTCGCGTAGTGCAGCACGGCCGGGATGATGCCGGCCGCGCCGTTGGTGGGTGCTGTGACGATTCGTCCGCCGGAGGCGTTCTCCTCGTTGACTGCGAGGGCGACGAGATTGACCCAGTCCTCGGCGAATTCGCTCGAACGGTTCGGATCCTCGGTATCGAGCCGCAGGAACCAGTCCCGTGCTCGACGCCGCACTCCCAGCGCGCCGGGAAGGTAGCCGTCGCGGGAGATGCCACGAACCTCGCACTCGACCATGACGTCACGGATGTGCAGCAACGCGTCCCGAATCTCGTCGTGCGTCCGGCGTTCGAGTTCGACCTCGGTCATGACGTCGCTGATGCTGCAGCGTCGCCGCTCACAGAGCTGGAGCAACTCCTTGGCCGACGCGAATCCGTTCGCGGAGGCGACGGGTGCGACGGCCTCGACGCTTTCGGCCTCGGTCACCACGAAGCCGCCACCGACGGAGAAGTACACCTCGCTGTGCAGTTCGGTCGAATCTGCCGCGCGAGCAGTCAGTTTCATTCCGTTGGGGTGGAACGGTAGTACCGTCAACGGACGCAGCACGATGTCGTCGACCGCCAGGTCGATCTCGCGGTGACCACCGAAGACGATTCGGCCGGTGGCGGCTATCGATGCCTGCCGTTCTTCCATGACCTCGGTCGTGATGGTCTCGGGCGCATGGCCTTCCAGCCCCAGCAGTACGGCGGTCATGGTGCCGTGGCCGGCTCCGGTCGCGGCCAACGAGCCGTACAGATCGACCGCCAGCTCTCGAACGTCGTCGAACGCAGACATGGTCCGCAGATCGTCGACGAATCGGGCGGCCGCGCGCATCGGTCCGACGGTGTGCGAACTCGAGGGGCCGACTCCGACGGAGAAGAGGTCGAACACACTGATGGTCATGAGGTCGTCCGAACTGCGCCGGTCGGCTCGCGCATGGTGAGGTCGTCGAACGACGAGGCAGCGGGAGTCAGGACGGCGAACAGCCAGCCGGCACCGAGTGGATCGGCAGCGACGAGCGACGGGTCCTCGCGCACAGCGGGGTTGACGATCGTGACCATGCCGCTCGCCGGGGCGTACACCGTGACCGAGCCGGCGGAGGTGTGGATGGTGCCGCACGCATCACCGGCGGTGAGCATGGTACGAACCGACGGAAGATCGACGCCGACGATGTCGGCCGCGTCGGCCAACGCTGCCGGCGTCACCCCCACACGGCTCGGAGTCTGGGCCGGTGAACCGAACGGGTCGACGGCCATCCAACCGTGCTCGGCGCTGAAGAGCCGACGGGCGGAGGAGAGGGATGCGGTCATGAGGTGGCCTCGGCATTCGTCGTGGATTGACCTGGGTGTGAGGGCAGTACGTCGAGCGACCGCACTGCCCGCATCACGGCCAGTGCGTCGATGGTGGCGGCGACGTCGTGGACCCGCAGGAGTGACGCCCCGTTCTGGGCCGCGAAGATCGCGGCGGCGAGTGATCCGGCGAGTCGGCCCTCGACCTCTCGGCCGGTGATGGCACCGATCATGCCCTTCCGCGACAGACCCGCCATGATCGGTCGCCCGGAAGCGGTGAGCGCCCGAAGGCCCTGCAGCAGTTGAAGATTGTGCTCGAGAGTCTTCCCGAACCCGAATCCGGGATCGACCAGGATGCGGTACGCCGGGATTCCGGCCCGGATGCATTCGGCGGCCCGGTCGTCGAGGAACTGGCGGACCTCTGCCGTGACATCGCCGTACCGAGGGGAATGCTGCATCGTCGCCGGCTCGCCCTGCATGTGCGTCAGGCATACGGCAACGTCCAGTTCGGCAGCTGCGGCGAGTGCGCCCGGAAGACGAAGAGCACGAACGTCATTGATGACACTCGCCCCGGCGAGTACCGCCTCTCGCATCACCTCGGGCCGTGAGGTGTCGACCGACAGCGGTGTCGAGGTAAGCCTGGACAGGGCGTCGATCACCGGTACGACTCGGGCGATCTCCTCGTCGACGGTGGGCGGGGTTGCCCCCGGCCGGGTCGACTCACCGCCGATGTCGAGCAGTTCGGCACCCTCGTCGACCATCGACAGAGCATGCGCCACAGCACGACCCAAGTCCAGGAAGCGACCGCCATCGGAGAACGAATCCGGGGTGACGTTGACGATCCCGCAGACGACCGGATGCGAGGTCGTCAACCGGGTCAGCAACCGGTCGCGGGCATCGGCTGCCCGGGTTGCCGTGGAGACGGTCGTGAGCACTGCGGTCACCTTTTCTCTCGCGTCGGGTTCGGTGGTCCGACTCAGCCGGCGTCGGTGTATTCCTCGGCCGCGTCGGTCAGCCAGGCAGCGAGATAGCGTGCGAACGACGAGCGCACCAGGATGCGATAGTCCGTTCCGGTGTCATCACAGGCAATGAGGATCATGCCTGCCATCGCCAGCATGGTCTGTACCGTCGACCCGGCCGGGAAGACGCGAGGGTGCAGATCGATCGAGCACCCCTTCGCCAACACGTCGCGGGCCCTGGAACCGCTCAGCCGCAGACTGGTTCGCTGTGCGGACACATCGGTTGCCGCACCGCGATGCTCACGAACGGCCGAGCCGAGACGGTGTTCGAGTTCGACCGGATCGAGGCCCGCCCCGATGATCAGCCACTCCTCCGGGCCGAGCCAGATCGCGGTGGTGTTCGCGCCCTCGGCAACGCGTCCGGGGCCGGGCAGCTCCGTGCCGAGCTCGGTCGAGGCAGCGGCACCGCCCGGCCCGCTCGGGTCGACCCACAGGTCGATCCCGGCCAGGAACGGCTCCTCCACGATGCGGACAGCAGACGAGTCCGGCAGAACTGTTTCTGCGAGTGGGCTTCTGGCGGCGAGTCGGTCAGCCATCACGGCGGTTACCTTCCGGGTCGACGAGTACGGAGCCGGTGACTTCCACGGCGACGAGGGTGTCGCCCACCGGGACGTGCAGGATGTCGCCGAGTCGGTCACGCCCGGCCTCGAGCAGGGCCAGCCCGAACGGCCTGCCCAATTCTGCGCTGGCGTAACTCGACGTGACGTGGCCGAGCATCGGAACCGGAAGCTCGGGGAGGACGCCGCTCTCGGAGTGCTCGATGATCTGCGAGCCCTCGGGGAGGACGGTCTCCCGATCGACGGGCAGGAGCCCGACGAACTGCTTGCGCAACGGGTTCCGGTTCTCGGCACGGTCGAACGAGCGCTTTCCGATGAAGTCGAGCTTCTTCTTCGATACCGCCCAGCTCATACCGAGGTCCTGTGGGGTGACGGTCCCGTCGGTGTCCTGGCCGACGATCGGGTAGCCCTTCTCGGCCCGCAGCACGTGCATGGTCTCGGTGCCGTACGGGGTGATGCCGTACGTCTCGCCCGCATCGATCAGCCGCGACCACAGTGCGTGGGCGTGCCAAGAATCGATGTTCACTTCGAAGGCCAGTTCACCGGAGAAGCTGATGCGCGCCACGCGTACCGGCACACCGTCGACCGAGGCGTCACGCCAGGCCATGAACGGGAACGCCTCGTTGGAGACGTCGAGCTCGGGGAAGATCTCGCCGACGAGGTCGCGGGAGCGCGGTCCGACGACGGGGAACGTGGCCCACTGCTCGGTCACCGACGTCAGCCGAACCGCGAGGTGCGGCCATTCGGTCTGCAGCCACTCCTCCATCCAGTCGAGCATTCCTGCTGCGCCGCCCGTGGTGGTGAACACCTGGAATCGGTCGTCCGCCAACCGCATCACGGTGCCGTCGTCGATCACCATGCCGTCGGCACCGCACATCACGCCGTAGCGAACCATGCCGACCTTCAAGTTGCTCATCATGTTCGTGTAGAACATGTCCAGCACCACACCGGCGTCGGGGCCCTGTACGTCGATCTTGCCCAGTGTCGAACCGTCGAGCATGCCGACGCTCGCACGCACGGCCGCGCACTCGCGGAGCACGGCGTCGTGCATCTCCTCGCCGGCTAGCGGGTAGTAGCGGGGCCGCTTCCACTGTCCGACGTCCTCGAAGACCGCGCCGCGGGCGACGTGCCAATCATGCACTGCAGTAACCCGTTCCGGGTCGAAGGCCATGCCGCGGTTGCGGCCGGCCAACGCCGCGAACGCCACCGGGGTGTACGGCGGTCGGAAGGTGGTGGTGCCCAGGTTCTCCACCGGCTTGTCGAGCAGCTCCGCCACGATGCCCGAGGACACCACACCGGAGGTCTTGCCCTGATCGTGCGCGGTGCCGATCGTGGTGTAGCGCTTGATGTGTTCCATCGACGACATGCCTGCACCGACGGCGCGGACCAGATCGGCCACCGTCGCGTCACGCTGCACGTCGACGAACTGGCTGTCGGCTCCGAAGTCGTCGCGCACCCGCCACAGCACCAGCGACTCGCTGCTGGGCACGGATTCGACTGCTGGTGGCGACGTTTCGGTGACGTCGAAGCCGAGACGGGTCAGCGCACCTGCCGCGGCCGAGTTACCGTCGCGGAGGCATCCGGCCAGATCGAACACTCCCGAGGCCGACCCGGCGACACTGATGCCCTCGACGTCGTCCGCGGGAACGAACGCACCGAGTTCGCCGTCGTAGCGCAGCTTTCCGCGGGCCTGGCTGAACAGGTGGACGGCGGGGTTCCAACCGCCGCTGACGAGCAGCACGTCGCACGCCACGGTGTCGGTGGCACCGTCTGCACCGGTGACCAGTGCGTGGGTGACGCGGGTGTCGCCTCGGGTGCCGGATACGACGCTGCCGGTGCGCACCTCGATACCGCGCTCGCGGCACAGGCCGAGCCAGTGTTCCGGTGCCTCGGAGCGGGCATCGACGATGCGCGCGATGCGGACCCCGGCGTCGTGCAGATCGACGGCTGCCTTGTACGCGCTGTCGTTGGTGGTGAACACCACGGCCTCGGTTCCTACCGTCACGCCGTAGCGATGCAGGAACGTACGTGTACTGTGCGCCAACATTATTCCGGGTCGATCGTTGTCGGTGAAGACGACGGGACGCTCGTGGGCGCCGGTGGCCACCAGGATGTGACGCGAGCGAATACGCCAGACTCGCTGACGGCTCAGCGCTGCAGGAGCTTCCAAGCCCAGGTGATCGGTGCGGCGCTCGAGGGCGAGCACGAAGCCGTCGTCGTAGGAACCGAACGCGGTGGTGCGGCGCAGCAACGTCACGTCGGGGAAGGTCGACAACTCGGCCACCGCGTCGGCAACCCAGTCCAGGGCCGGCCGTCCGTCGATGACGTCGTCGGAGCCGAGCAGGGAGCCGCCGAACTCGCTCTGATCGTCGACGACGACCACGCGAGCGCCACTGCGGGCGGCGGCCAGAGCGGCCGTCAGACCAGCCGGACCGGCACCGACGACCAACAGGTCGGCGTGGGCGTGCATGGCGTCGTACTTGGCGGAGTCGGAGATCTCGGCGAGACGGCCCTGTCCGGGGATGCCCCGAGCGACCAGGCCGTCGTACAGCTCGATCGTCGTGGCGAGCAGCATCGGCTCGGGGAACGGCTCCTCGATCTGTACGAGTCCGCCGGTGTCCTCGGCCCATGCAGCGGTGAATCCACGGGGCCTGCCGAGCTTGATGCTGGTGGTCACCTGATGAATACCGTTGGCGAGCAACGCAGATGCCAGCGTGTCGCCCGGGTGGCCCTGCAGGGCCGAGCCGCCGAACGTGAAGTCGAAGGTGCTCGTGCGGTCGATGCGGCCGCCGGATGCGGTGCGGAATGCGGTCATGGGTTCACCGGCTTCGGGTCGTCGAGGCGATAGACACTGTGGATTCGGTAGGTGGCGGTGTCCCGCACGGCGTTGAACCAACGCCGACAGCCCGCACTGTGGCTCCACCGTTCCGCGAAGAGCCCCTTGGGGTTGTCGCGGAAGAACACGAAGTGCGCCCACTGTTCGTCGGTCAGAGCCGAGGGTTCCTCGGGGTAGGCGATGTGCGCCTGGCCGCCGTAGTGGAACTCGGTCTCTTCTCGACTCCCGCACCACGGGCATTCGATCAATTGCATTGCCACTCCAAGATTTCTCGTTCGGGTGCTGCGTGTGTCGGGGCGGAGAAACTAGTGCGCCACGCCTGCGGCACCGTGCTCGTCCACCAGCGCGCCGGTGACGAATCGGTCCAGACTGAACGGTGCGATGTACTCGTGCACCTCGTCGTTGGCGATGGTGTCGGCCAGGCACCAACCGGCACCGGGGGTTGCCTTGAATCCGCCTGTACCCCAACCACAATTGAGGAACACGTTGTCGAACGGCGTGCGTCCGACGATGGGGGAGGCATCGGGGCAGACGTCCACGATGCCGGCCCAGGTGCGCAGCAGATGCGCGCGAGCGAAGACGGGGAACAACTCGACCGCAGCTGCCATCTGCCGTTCGATGATGTGGAACGCACCGCGCTGGCCGTAGCCGTTGTAGGAATCGACGCCCGCACCCATCACCAGTTCGCCCTTGTGGGCCTGAGAGACGTACACGTGCACGGCATTCGACATGACCACGGTGGGATGCACGGGCTCGAGCAACTCCGAGACGAGGGCCTGCAGCGGATGGCTCTGCAGCGGAGTCTTGATGCCGAGCATGTCCGTCAGCGTCGAGGTGTGCCCGGCTGCGCACAGCGCGACCTGGCCGGTGGCGATGTCGCCACGCGTGGTCTTCACCCCGGTGACGCGGTTGCCGTCGGTGGTGAAGCCGGTGACCTCACAGTTCTGGATGATGTCGATACCGGCCGCGTCGGCGCGTCGGGCAAATCCCCAGGCGACGTAGTCGTGCTTGGCGATGCCGGCGCGCGGCTGGTATGTCGCACCGAGTACCGGGTAGCGAATGTCGCTGGAGATGTTGACGATCGGGCACAGCTTCTTGACCTCGTCGGGGTCGACCCACTGAGCGTCGATGCCGTTGAGTCTGTTGGCCTCGACGCGTCGCACGCTGTCGCGCACGTCCTGCAGGCTGTGCGCGAGGTTGAGGACGCCGCGCTGGCTGAACAGGATGGGGTAGTCGAGGTCGTCGGCGAGCCCTTCCCACAGCTTCAGCGAGTGCTCGTAGATGCGCGCGCTCTCGTCCCACAGGTAATTGGACCGGATGAGGGTGGTGTTGCGCGCCATGTTTCCGCCGGCGAGCCACCCCTTCTCCAGCACAGCAACATTGGTGATGCCGTGGTTCTTGGCGAGGTAGTGCGCGGTGGCCAGGCCGTGTCCGCCGCCGCCGATGATCACGACGTCGTAGGACTTCTTCGGCTCGGGGTTGCGCCACAGGAAGTCCGGATGGTCGGGCAGATGTGCGCCCGGAGGGGTTGCGGGGGCGGTCATCGGTAGCCTTCCGTCAGGTCGGAGTAGAGGGGGAACTGCGCGGCAACGGATTCGACCCGGATGCGCAGTGCATCGAGTCCGCGGTCGTCGGTGTCGGGACGCAACGCGTGGGCGATGACGTCGGAGACCTCGGCGAACGCCGTGGCGTCCAGGCCGCGGGTCGCGAGGGCAGGGGTGCCGATCCGGACTCCGGAGCTGACCATGGGTGGCCGTGGATCGAACGGAACGGCGTTGCGGTTGACGGTGATTCCGACGTGATGGAGTCTGTCCTCGGCCTGCTTGCCGTCCAGTTCGGACTTGCGCAGGTCCACGAGAACGAGGTGGACGTCGGTGCCGCCCGAGACCACGTCGATGCCTGCGGCTGCGGCGTCGTCGGTCAGCAGTCGATCGGCCAGGATCTTCGCGCCTTCGAGGGTGCGTTGCTGCCGTTCCCGAAAGTCCTCTTCGGCAGCAAGTTTGAAGGCGACGGCCTTGCCGGCGATGACGTGTTCGAGGGGCCCGCCCTGCTGACCGGGAAAGACCGAGGAGTTGAACTTCTTCGCCAGCGCGGCGTCGTTGGTGATGATGACGCCGCCGCGCGGTCCGCCGAGCGTCTTGTGCGTCGTCGAGGTGACCACGTGTGCGTGCGGTACCGGTGACGGGTGCAGTCCGGCGGCGACCAGGCCGGCGAAGTGCGCCATGTCCACCATCAGGTAGGCACCGACTTCGTCTGCGATGCGGCGGAATTCGGCGAAGTCGAGGTGGCGCGGGTAGGCGGACCAACCGGCCATGATCAGCTTGGGACGGTGCTCGTGGGCGAGGCGCTCCACCTCGTCCATGTCGACGCGATGGTCGTCTTCGCGGACGTGGTAGGCCGAGACGTCGTACAACTTGCCGGAGAAGTTCAGCTTCATGCCGTGCGTGAGGTGTCCGCCGTGGGCGAGTGCGAGACCGAGAATCGAATCGCCCGGCTGCAGCAGTGCCGCCATGGCAGCGGCATTTGCCTGCGCACCCGAGTGCGGCTGCACGTTGGCGAACGACGATCCGAACAGGGCGTTGAGCCGGTCGATCGCGAGTTGCTCGATGACGTCGACGTTTTCGCATCCGCCGTAGTAACGCCGGCCGGGGTAGCCCTCGGCGTACTTGTTCGTCAGTACCGAACCCTGCGCCTGCATGACGGCCAAGGGTGCGAAGTTCTCGCTCGCGATCATTTCGAGGGTGGTCTGCTGTCGGCCGAGCTCGGCACTGATCGCGCGGTGCACCTCGGGGTCGAGATCGGCGAGTACTCGGTTCGTCACGCCTCTCGGGTGCGGTGCCGTCGCTGTCGGTGCGAAGTCCTGCGTCAAGATGGCCGCCCTTCTGGAAGATCAATGATCTGGAACTGATATATCAAGATGCCAATAGAGTAAGATCACAAAGCAGAGCCGTCAAGGGCGGGGCGTCGACCGGGAGTGAGCAGACAAGATGACGATCGAAATTCAGCCGGTGATGGATGCAACGCAGTTTGTCGGAACCAATGCCGATCGAGCCTACGAAATAGTGCGTGAGCAGCTGATCATGCTTGAAATTCGTCCCGGTGAACCGATCAACGACGACCGCCTGGCCGAGCAATTGGGGCTGGGGCGCACACCGATTCGTGAGGGTCTGAAACGACTCGAACGTGAGCGCCTCGTCGTCGCGTATCCCCGACGCGGAACCTTCGCGACCGCCGTCGACATGACCGACCTGGCCAACATCTCGGAGATCCGCAAGCAGCTCGAGCCGGCGGCCTCGGCTCGTGCGGCGCGGACGGCGACACGGGCGGCTCGAGACCGGCTGGCCGAGCTCGCGGCCTCCATCGCGAGCATCGACGACACCGACGATTCACGCGAGGTGCTGCGCAAAGATGTTGCGGTGCATCGAGAGATCTATCGGGCGTCGGGCAATCCTCACCTCGAAGACATTCTGGTCAGCCTCGACGCGCACGCCACGCGCATCTGGTGCCTGTTTCTCGACCGACTGCCGAACGTGGCCGGCCATGTCCGTGAGCACGTCGTGTTGCTTCAGGCGATCATCGACGGCGACGCCGATACCGCTGCCGAACTGACCCTCGAACACGTCACCGGCTTCGAGAACGCGATCAGGGAACTGTTGTAGTCGCGGCCGCGATGCGCTCGGCGGCACCGCGCAGTGCGGTCGAGATGGCATACATCGCCGGGGTGTATTGACGCCTGGCGAGTGACGCGATGTAGATGACGCGCGTCGGTACCCGATCCGTGTCGGGGAAGTCGATGGTGGTGACGTCGGGTCGATGGTGAATCACCGACAACCCGGGCACCATGGCGATTCCGACACCGGCAGCCACCATGGCCTCGATCTCCTGGTAGTCGTGTGCCTCGTAGACGACGTCGGGCTCGAATCCTGCTACGCGACAACTGCGATAGAGAACTTCGGCAGCCGGGTGGTCGTTGCTGCGGATGATCCATCGCGCGTCACGAAGATCGTGCAGCGATACATCGTGCTGCACCCGATCGTCGTCGATCGGCAGCAGCAGCACGGTCGGGTCTTCCATCAGCGGCTCGAGTGACAGCGATCGTTCGGCCTCTTCCGTCCAGGCGTAGCTCCACAGCAGGGCCAGGTCGATTTCGCTCGAATGCAGCATGTCGAGCAACTGCGGGCGGACCGCCGATCGCACGCGGACGTCGACGCCGGGCCACCGCGAGTGGTAGTCCTTCAACGCGTCGGAGAGCAGCGACGCGCTGACCGTGGGAAACGAGCCGAGCCGCACCGAACCGCGTTCGAGCCCTCGGATCGCTTCGAGGTCGCCGCTCGCGGCGCGCATCTCCCGTCTGAACAAGCGGGCGCGGCTGGTGAGGATTTCGCCGGCTTCGGTGAGTTGTACGCCGCGTGGCAGGCGGGTCAACACCGGTTGTTTGATGCCGTGTTCGAGTTTGCTGATGCGCTGCGACGCCGCGGAGGGGGTCATGTTCGCCCGCTCGGCACCGGCCGTCAGCGATCCGGCCTCGGCGATGTCGAGAAGAAGAAACAACGTCACGACGTCGAAGGTGTGGTTCATGCGTCTATCTTTCAGCTGAGCTAAACGGCTAGGTAGCAAAACGATATTGTCCTAAAAGGCGGACGTCAATAATGTGACTGGGACAACGTTCGAGTGCGGATGTAACCGAGCACCTACCAGCCACCTGAAAGACGCCCATGACCTCCATCGAGATCCTCCCGCTCATCGCATTGGTTGCGATGTTCGTGATCGCAACCTTCTTTCCGATCAACATCGGCATCCTCGGCTTCATCGGTGCCTTCGTGGTCGGATACTTCGCGCTGGGATTCGACGACAAGGAAATTCTGAACGAGTTCCCCAGCTCGATCGTGTTGACCATCGTCGGAGTCACCTACTTCTTCGGCATGGCCAAACGCAACGGCACCATCGATCTTCTGGTCAACAGCTGCATCCGAGCGGTGCACGGTCGAGTGACGGTGGTTCCGTGGGTGTTCTTCTTCGTCGCCTCGGTCCTGACTGCACTCGGTACCTTCAGCCCCGCCGCGGTGGCGCTCATCGTGCCTGCAGCCATGGCATTCGCAGCTCGAACCGGCATGAGCCCGCTGGTCATGGGCATCATGGTCATCAACGGTGCCCATGCAGGCGCGTTCTCCCCGATCTCCGTCTCCGGTGTACTGGTTCGCGACATCGTCGAGAACAACGGCCTCGCCCTGAACCCATGGACGCTGTTCTTCGCCAGCTACGGCATCAACCTGCTGCTCTCGGTGCTGACGGTTGTCGGCTACGCAGCCCTGGCCCGCATGAAGGGCTTCGAGTACACCGCAACGGGGTCCACCGATCCCGCTCCCGGCAGTGGCCCCGTCGGCGGAACGCCGGTCAAGACGTCCGTCCCCACCGGCGGCGGTACCAGCGGCGGCAGCTCGGCAGGCGGCAGCACCCAGGTGCTCACTCGTCCGACCACAACCACCCTGGTCGACGCCCCGGCCCCGGTCACGTTCGTCCAGAAGCTCACGCTCTTCCTCATCGGCGCACTCCTGGTACTCGTTCTCGTACTGCACCTGCCGATCAGCTTCATCGCCATCGGAGCCGGAGCGGTCCTGGCGTTCACGGATCTGAAGAAGCAGAACGAGGCCATCGCAGACATCAGTTGGTCGACGGTTCTGCTGGTCGCCGGCATGGTCACCTACATCTCGATCCTGCAAGAAGTGGGCACCATCGATCACCTGGCCGAAATGGCGATCACCATCGGTGCTCCGATCATCGTGGCCATCGTGCTCTGCTACGTCATCGGCATCACCTCGGCCTTCGCGTCCTCCACCGCCCTCCTGGCCGCCGTCATTCCGCTGGCCATGCCGCTGCTGGGAACCGGTGCACTGCCGGTCGTCGGAGTCGTCGCTGCTCTGGCTATCTCGGCGACCGTCGTCGACGTTTCGCCCTTCTCCACCAACGGTGCGCTCGTGTTGGCCAACGCTCAGAACATCGAGCGCCCGCGCTTCTACCGTCAGCTGCTGCTCAATGCAGGAATCGTCGTCGCCATCGCGCCGAGCCTGTGCTGGTTGATCCTGGTGGTCGTGCCCGAGCTGTTCTGACCGGGACGCGCGCGTTAAGCGCTCCTGCACGGCCTGAACATATTTCGTAATTGTGCTTGACCATCCTCTGTCGCAGGGTGGAAGCATCGGATCCTGATCGGAAGGCACACCAGATGTTCACTCTTCGTGGAACGTGGATGCGTGGAGGCACCAGCAAGTGCTGGCTGTTCAACGCGGTCGACATCGACCCGTACATCGCCGACGCCGGCGGTCTCGACAACATCCTGACCGCGGCCTTCGGATCGGGTGACCCGCGTCAGCTCGACGGGGTCGGGGGCGGCAGCTCCACCACCTCCAAGGCCGCCATCGTGCGACGCTCCAGCGCACCCGGTATCGATGTCGACTACCTGTTCGCTCAGGTCGCCATCGAGAACCGCACCGTGGAGTGGGGTAGCAACTGCGGAAACTGTGCGACGGCAATCGGCCTCTACGCCGTGCAGACCGGTCTCGTCGCCGTGGACGACCACGTCACCGTGGTCCGGATGCGCAACGAGAACACCGGCGCAATTCTGGCGGCGGAGATCGCGACCCCCGGCGGACGCATTCCTGCCGAGGGCGACGCGTCCGTCCCCGGCACCACGGCTCTCGGCGTCCCGGTGGGGTTGACCTTCACCGATCCGGCCTCGGATCGAGTGACGATGCTTCCCACCGGTGCCGAGGTCGATCGAGTCGCATTCGGCGGCAACGAGTTCCGCGGAACGTTCGTTCGAGCGGGTGCGCCCGCCGCATTGTTCGACGCCGCCGATTTCGGATTGACCGGGTCGGAGCCCAACGACGTCGTCGCCGCTCACGTCCCCACCCTCATCGCGTTACGCCGACAGGCCGCTCTGCGGATGGGGCTGAGCAAGCCCGAAGAACCTGTCTCGCATGCCATTCCGAAGGTCGGGATCGTCGGCCCGCCGCGGGAGTACGTGACGACGACGGGTGAGCACGTAGCATCCGCGGATTACGACATCTCGGTACGCATGCTCTCGATGATGGCCCCGCACCCGGCGATCGGACTGACCTCCGCGGTGGCCGTGGCGGCAGCGGCAACGGTCATCGGTGGGGTCGTCACTGCCAACGCAGGGTCCGGCCGTCCAGGAACAATTCGGATCGGCACCGCCGCGGGAGTGCTCGAGGTCGACTACACAGTGGACGCCAACGGGTTACTGCAGTCGGTCACCCTCCATCGCGCAGTGCGACGCATCGCCACCGCGGACCTTTTCGTGGTGCCGATGCCGGCTCTGGTCGGTGCGCACGCGTTCTGAGCAGCTTCCCTCGTGCGCGTTTTGCGTACCTGGAGGCGCGCAAAACGCGCACGACCGGAGCTACACACCACCGAGCACAGCATCGACCAGATTCTCGGCGTAGATGCGGTCGGTCCCGCCTCGATCGGCATCGGTGTGATGCGAGAAGATGACATGGCTGAGAACCGCTCCTGTCACCAGTTCGAGAATCCTGGTGGTATCGGCCGACTCGGATAATTCGCCCCGTTTCTGGGCTCGGTGCACGATCAGCCGGGCCGCAATCAGTCGGCTTCGGTTGAGTGTGTCGATCATGTGCCCGAGTAGGTCGGGGTGCACCCGCGCATCGAGGGCGACGCGCAGGCTGACGAGACCGGCCGTTCCTCGGTAGCCCTGCAGAAGCTGCACCGCCAATTCGACCAGATCCGCCCGGAGCGTGCCCAGGTCGATCGGTGTCGCGAGCGGACTTCGAGCTTCGAGCGCATCGACGACCAAGGCCCCCTTCGATTCCCAGCGTCGGTAGAGCGCCGCCCTGCCGACGGACGCGCGGCGGGCAACGGCGTCGAGCGTGAAACCGGACCAGCCTTTCTCCCAGTAGACCTCGAGCACTGCGTCGTAGACGCGGTCCTCCAGATCAGGATCACGCGGCCTACCCCGTCGGCTCCTGGTTTTGTCGGTCACCCAGGGATTGTGACACCTACCCGGCATTGCGGACAATCTGTGTCTGTAATAGGTTCCCGGTCATGAGTTCAGTACGCCACGAGGCGTCGACGGTGGATCCGAGACGTGTTCCGGTGATCGTGGCTATCGGTGAGACAAGTGGCCGCGGCGAACCCATGGGCGTCGAACCCATGGAACTGATCACGCGCGCTGCCGCCGAGACACTCCAGGATTCGCCGACGTCGGAGCCGTGGATTCGCAGAGCGGACAGCATCACGTTCTGCCACATCGCCAGCTGGGCTTACGCCAGTCCCGCCGCTGCGCTGGCCCGTAGATTCGGTGCCACCCCCACAGATGTGTTCGACGCGCCGATCGGTGGCCAGTGGCCCGCACGCCTTCTCGATCGCGCAGCCTCGCGCATTGCGTCCGGGGAGTCGACGGTAGCGGTGATCGCGGGCGGTGAAGCGCAGGCCTCGATGGGCGCCTTGGTCAAGGCCGGGCGAGAGCCCGTGCGGGATGGGGGATGGAGCGCAGCCCCGGGAGGTCCGCCCACCTTCGACCTCGATCAACTCGGAAGTGCCGCAATGCAAGAGGCCGGCCTCATCACTCCGGTTCGGATCTATCCCTTGTTCGAGAGCCGCTTCAGATTCGAGGCCGGACTGGATCCGGAGTCTCGACTGGTCGAGTGCAGCGACCTTTATGCGGAGTTTTCCGTTGTCGCCCAGAAGAACCCGTACTCGTGGAACGGGCGATTGCGGACGGCTGCCGACATCGGCACGCCGTCGCCGAAGAACCGCATCGTGTGCGAGCCGTATCCGTTGTCGATGAACGCCATGCCCTTCGTCGACCAGGCGGCGTGCATCGTGGTGACCAGCTTGGCCGAAGCCCGAGAACGCGGTGTCCCCGAGGGCGACCTCGTGTTCGTCTGGGGCGGTGCGGGTGCCGAGGATTCGGTCGACATTCTCGACCGCAGCGATTTCGGCCGGTCTCCAGCGATGGAGGATGCGATGGACCGAGCCTTGCGCGCCGCAGAGATCGGAGTCGAACAACTCGACGCGGTCGACGTGTACAGCTGCTTCCCGATCGTGCCGACCCTCGCCACCCGACACCTCGGAACGCCGAAATCATTGGTACCCAGTGTGACCGGTGGTCATTCGTCCTTCGGTGGTCCCCTCAGTAGTCATTCGCTGCATTCGGTCACCGCATCCGTCCGCGAGATTCGCGGCGGCAAGAACTGCGCACTGGTGCACGCGAACGGTGGCTATATGACGTATCACCACTCGGTGCTGCTCGGTGGCGACCAGCACCCACAGGGCTACGTAGGAAATCCCGAACCCGCAGTGCTGACGCCGGATTCACCGCCTCGTGCACCTGTACAGGACGGGACTCTCGTGGTGGAGACAGTGTCCGTCGAGCATTCTCGGCAGCAGGAACCGAACCAGGCGTTCCTCGTCGCGAGAGACGAACGCGGACGACGCGTCGCCGCACAGACGGCACCCGGGGACACGGCCAGCGCCCGTGCGCTGTCCCTGTATCGAACCGACCCGGCACGCGAAATCATCGGGACCACAGTCACTGTCGACACCATCGAGGGGAACATCCGTGTCCGAAGCAGCTAGCACCGAACCTGTCGTACTGACCAGGCGGGAAGGTCACGTACTCGTCGTCACCATCAACCGACCGCGAGCTGCCAACAGCATCGACGCCCGCGTGCACACGTTGCTCGGGGAGGCGTGGGAGTCCGCCGAGGCAGATCGAGACATCCGAGCCATCGTCCTGACCGGCGCGGGATCGGCGACTTTCTGTGGCGGTGCCGATCTGAAGGCCCTCGGCACCGGAGGACCCGGCGCGGTGACCCCGCCCGAGACCGAGCACTGGGGGTTCGCCGGCATTGTGCAACACCCGATCTCGGTCCCGGTCATCGCGGCCGTGAACGGGTCGGCGATGGGAGGAGGAACAGAGATCGCTCTGGTCTCGGACATGGTCGTCGCGTCGGACACGGCAGTGTTCGGCCTGCCCGAGATCCGGCGTGGTCTCATCGCTGGTGCAGGTGGCGCTTTTCGGCTGATGTCCGCGGTGCCGGAACACATTGCCCTGGAGATGATCTTGACCGGACAGCCGATCTCCGCGCAGGAAGCCGCACGGTGGGGATTGGTCAACAGAGTTGTGGCCCCGACCGAGGTCCTCGACACCGCCCTCGAACTCGCTCGGCTCTGTGCTGAAGGCGCTCCGCTGGCGGTGCGCGCATCCAAGCGTCTGGCCCGACGTATCACCGACGGTGCCATCGCGCACGAGAAAGATTCGTGGGCACAGAACCGTCAGGAATTGGATCGACTCACCACCACGCAAGACGTCGTCGAAGGAATCACCGCATTCCTGCAGAAACGCGATCCGACATGGACCGCGCAGTGAGCGCACGGCCGTGAGCGTGGGAAATCCCGCCCGTACTTAGACGGTTACAGGGCGGGAGGCACCGTCGACAGCCGAGTGATCCTCCCGCAGTGTTCCTCTATCGGGCAGTGACCTCCTCGTGCTCGTCGCTTGTGGGATTCTCGGTCCAGGGATTGGCTTCCCAGGCGAAATTCAGTCCGAAGACGACGCCCGCACCGACCAGCACCATCGATGCGGCTCGCCAGATCGGGATGTCCCCGCCGACGCCCCAGATAATTGCCAGCGCGACGATGGCACCCACGACCGGGCTCAGTATCGCGCGTGTGGTGGCGTTCATGAAGTGCCTCCTGATTGTTGTCGTCCGGGCGGCTCGTTCGAGGTCGATTGAGGCCTCCGTTACGTACCAGAAGTAACGATAATGGAGCCGAAGGTTCCACGCACCCGCGTGGTCGGCTTTCGCAACCAGGCGCTCGAGCCCGCGAACAGCTGTTGGGCCGAAAGCGGAATGAAAGGGCGTGGGGCCAGTAGCTAGGTACCGACGGTTCTGTGATCGCATGACCCCATGCGTACCTCGACATCCACCCGACTGATCACCGTGATCGCGGCGGCAACGTTGACGGCAGGCGTCGCGTGCTCCTCGACGGCCACTACCGAACCACCGCAATCCGCGGCGAGTACATCTCGGACCACGACCGATCAGGCCATGGCCGAACAGCCATATTCTCAGCTCGAGGCGAGGGACACCGCTCGGCTCGGCGTCAGCGCACTCGATCTCACGTCCGGATCCCTCCAGAGTTATCGCGGTGACGAACGTTTCGCGTTCTGCTCGACGTTCAAGGTGTATGCCGTCGGGGCCGTCCTCGCCGCCGTCGACGCCGGCAGGCTGCGGCTCACCGACACCAGAACAATCGCCGCAGAAGACAAGGTGCCCGAGTCGGCCGTCGATTGGGCACCCGGCTCGGTCGTCACCCTCGCAGATCTCGCCTCCGCAGCGTTGACGAAGAGCGACAACACATCCGGTAATCTGCTGATACGTGAAGCAGGTGGCACAGCGGCGCTCACCGACTTCGCGCGATCGCTCGGCGACACCGAATTCCGCCTCGATCGCATCGAGCCGGAGTTGAACACGGCCATCCCCGACGACCCTCGGGACACCACGACTCCCAACTTGATGGCCGCCGGCTATCGGACCCTGCTCGACGGAGACGTACTGACGCAGGCATCACGACAGCAGTTGCTGGACTGGATGGCGGGCACACAAACGTCCACGGCCCGATTCCGCGCGGGCATTCCCCCGCAGTGGACGTCGGCCGACAAGACCGGAACCGGTAGCTACGGTGTCTCCAACGACGCGGGCCTGGTGCTCGGACCCGAAGGTCAGAGGATCCTGCTCGTCGTCCTCAGTGCTACGACGTCGGGCGCGGAGGACTCACCGGCCATGAACGCCCTTGTCGCCGATACGACTCGGACGGTCGTCGAACAGCTGGATTGACGTCAGTTATCGGATCGGCGGACGGCGTCGACGAGGGGTACGAGGTCCGGTTCGCGTGCTGCTTCGTCGAGGGCCTCACGCAGGGCCGCGTCGTTGGTCGGCCGCGCTGCCTCGAGCAGAGCCAGGCCTTCGTCACTGACGTCGGTGTAGATGCCGCGGCGGTCGGTGGGGCAGAGATAACGGGTGAGCAGTCCGCGGTCCTCGAGGCGGGTGACCAGACGGGTCGTTGCACTCTGGCTCAGGACGACGGCGTCGGCCACCTGCTTCATCTGCAGGTGTCCGCCCACCCCGTCGTGCTGACGTGCCAGGACGTCGAGCAGCCAATACTCGCGAGCGCTGAGGTTGTGGCCGGCCTGCAGAGCTTTCTCGATGCGGCTCTCGATGCGACCGTGCAGGACCGACAACGCCAGCCAGTTCTGGGCCAGCGCCGTCAGAGCGGGGTCCTTCGCCGTCATTGCTGCGCCTTCCGTGCCGATGCTCGTACAGCCACCGTACAGCGCCTGCCGTTAATCGGCGTCTGCAACTACATCGGTCGGCGGGCGACGATGCGTCGAGCATGGGCCAGCACCGGTGCGTCCACCATCTGACCTCGGAAGGCGAACACCCCGCGATTGTGCTCGACGGCGTCGAGTACGGCTGTGGCCCACTCGATTTCCCCGACCGTGGGCGCATAGGCCTCGCAAATGACGGGGATGTGGCTGGGGTGGATGGCCACTTTGCCGTCGAAGCCCACGGCTACAGCGTCGTCGGCCTCGGCGCGCACCCCGTCGAGATCGGGGATGTCGAGGTAGACCGAATCCAACGCGAACAGTCCCCGCGCCTTGGCGGCCAGCAAGGTCTGCGATCGAACATGCTGTGCGACATCGCGGTAGCGGCCGTCGCTCAGTCGACTCGAATTCCCGCCCATCGCAGCGACCAGATCCTCGGCACCCCACATGGCACCGATGGCATTGTCGGCTGCGAGTGCGTCGAAGACCGCCATCGCGCCGAGCGGAGATTCGATCAGTACGACGACATTCAGCGGTTCCAAAGCTGTTATCTGACCGGCAGATTCACATTTGGGCAACATGACGGTCGTGTACTCGGTGCGCTGCAACGCGTCGAGGTCGGCAGCCTGGTCTTCGGTGCCGTGCGCGTTGACTCGAACGATGGTGCGCGACGGGTCCAGCGGTGTCGACACCACGGACTCGCGAGCGCCGGCTTTGTCCGCGGCACCGACAGCGTCCTCGAGATCCAGAATGACGACATCGGCTCGGGCCGCTGCCTTCTCGTATCGCTCGGGTCGATCAGCGGGACAGAACAGCCACGCCGGGCCAGGGGGAATCCAGGTCACGACGCGTCGTCCTCGGGCCGCATCCGGACGAGAGTCTTGCGGACGGCAATCGCTACGACGTCACCGTGCTGATTTCGACCGGTGTGGGTGAACGTCACGATTCCCTCGCCGGGGCGGGACTTGGATTCGCGCTTGTCCGAGATCACCGTCTCCGCGTAGAGGGTGTCGCCGTGAAACAGCGGCTTCGGGAAGGAGACCTCGGAGAAGCCGAGGTTGGCGACAATCGTGCCCTGGGTCAGCTGCGTCACCGACAATCCGACGAGGGTGGACACGGTGAACATCGAATTCACCAGCCGTTGACCGAAAGATGTTGTCTCACTGTAGGCGGCATCGAGATGCAGGGCCTGGGTGTTCATCGTCTGTGTGGTGAACGATGTGTTGTCGGCCTCGGTGATGGTGCGGCCGGGGCGATGTTCGTAGACGGTACCGAGCTCCATCTCCTCGAACCACAGGCCGCGTTGCCGAATGCGCTTGTCGCTCATAGCCCCAAGCTCCGGGCGATGAGCATCAGCTGAACCTCGGTGGTGCCTTCACCGATTTCGAGGATCTTGCTGTCGCGGTAGTGACGGGCGACAACGTATTCGTTCATGAATCCGTAGCCGCCGTGAATCTGCGTCGCGTCGCGGGCGTTGTCCATCGCAGCCTCGGAGGCCACGAGCTTGGCGATGGACGCGGCCTTCTTGAACGGCTTGCCCGCCAACATCAGTGCCGCCGCGTCGTAATACGCCGTCCGTGCGGTGTGTGCGCGTGCCTCCATGCGGGCGATCTTGAACGAGATCGCCTGATTGCGGGCAATCGGAGCGCCGAACGCCTCGCGCTCCTTGGCGTACTTGACGCTCTCGTCGACGCAACCCTGAGCCGCACCGACCGATACGGCAGCGATCGCGATCCGGCCCTCGTCGAGGATGTGCAGGAAGTTCGCGTACCCGCGGCCTTCCTGGCCGAGCAGGTTCTCCTGCGGGACTCGTACATCGGTGAAGCTGAGCGGGTGTGTGTCCGAGGCATTCCAGCCGACCTTGTTGTACGCCGCTTCGGCCACGAACCCGGGAGTGTCGGTGGGCACGAGGATCGACGAAATCTGCTTGCGTCCTGTTGTCTCGTCGACGCCGGTCACAGCGGTGACGGTCACCAGTTCGGTGATGTCGGTTCCGGAGTTGGTGATGAACTGCTTGCTGCCGTTGATGATCCAGTCACCGCCGTCGCGCTTGGCGGTGGTCTTGGTGCCGCCCGCGTCGCTACCGGCACCCGGCTCGGTCAAACCGAAGGCAGCCAGTGCCTTGCCCGCGGTGAGCTTGGGTAGCCACTGCTGCTTCTGCTCGTCGTTGCCGAAACGGTAGACGGGCATGGCACCGAGCGAGACGCCTGCCTCGAGCGTCATCGCGACGCTCTGGTCGACCTTGCCGAGCTCTTCGAGTGCCAGGCACAGGGCGAAGTAGTCTCCGCCCATGCCGCCGTACTCCTCGGGGAAGGGCAGACCGAAGAGGCCCATCTCGGCCATCCCTGCGACCACCTCGTACGGAAAGGAGTGCTCGGCATCGTGTTTCGCCGAGACCGGCGCGACGACGGTGCGGGTGAAGTCCGCCACGGATTTGACCAGTTGCTGGTATTCGTCGGGCAGATTGGACGACGACAGATGTTCGGTCATGACTTGTCCTCTTCGGTGTCGGTGGGAACGATGCGGGCGAGGACCTGGTCGACGCGGACCTGATCTCCTACTGCGACTGTGAGTTCGACGGTGCCGTCGATGGGCGTGGTCAAGGTGTGTTCCATCTTCATCGCCTCGACGACGACGATGGCCGTGCCTGCGGTGACGGCGCTACCGGAGGTCGTTCCGATCGCGATGATCGAACCCGGCATCGGCGAGAGGATCTCTGCGTCGCCGGACTGCGTGTCGTCCTCGCGCACATTGGGTTCGGCGATTCGATCGATTCTCCAGGTGCCGCGTGAGCTGGATACCCAGGTGGACGATTCGTTTCGGGCTACGGTCATCGAATCGCGTCGATCATCGAGTACGAGGTCGATGGAATCCTCGGTAGCGGAGGCCCGCAGTCGGCGCGGTTCTTCGTCGTCGACGACGACCGTCGCCGCATCGAGGGTCCCGGTGATGGACACGTGCGCGGTCCGAGTGCCGGATGTCAGCCGGAGCTGGAACGGTGCGTGCGCTCCCACCCGCCAGCCCGACGGCGTTGCCCAGATGTCCTGGCCCGCCTCCTGCCACGTATCGAGCCAGGCGACGGTGGCTGCGGCGATCATCGCCTCGTCGGGGGCGTCGGCGGCAACGAAATCCTCGACGCGGCGGTCCAGTAGGCCGGTGTCGAGATTGCCGGCACGGACCTCGGTGTCGGCGAGCAGGAATCGAGCGAACTCGATGTTGGTGACGACGCCGAGTACCGAGGTATCGGCCAGCGCACGATCCAGGCTGCGCAGCGCTGTAGTCCGATCGGGGCCGTGCGCGATGACCTTCGAGAGCATGGGGTCGTAATTGCTGCCCACCTCGGTGCCGATGGCGAGACCGGAGTCGACGCGGATGCCCGTGCCGGTGGGCTCGCGCAACCCGACGACGGTGCCGCCGGTCGGGAGGAACTCGCGGCCGGGATCCTCGGCATAGACGCGGGCTTCGATGGCGTGTCCGGTCAGTCGAATATCGTGCTGACTCAGCGTCAGTGGCTCGCCGGCGGCGATCCTGACCTGCCACTCTACGAGGTCGATGCCGGTCACCATCTCGGTCACCGGGTGTTCCACCTGGAGTCGAGTGTTCATCTCCATGAAGAAGAAGTCGTCGGGATGGTCGGCGGAGACGATGAACTCGACGGTGCCGGCGCCGGAGTAGTCGACGCTGCGAGCGGTGTTGCAGGCAGCCTCGCCGATACGCGCTCGGGTCTGCGCGTCGAGCAGTGGGGACGGCGCTTCTTCGATGACCTTCTGATGGCGTCGCTGCAGGCTGCATTCACGCTCACCGAGGTGGATGACGTTGCCGTGACCGTCGGCGAGGATCTGCACCTCGATGTGCCGGGGCCGCAACACGAATCGCTCGAGGAACAGTGTGTCGTCGCCGAACGAGGAGGCCGCCTCGCGGCGGGCACTGGCCAGCGCGGCAGGCAGATCCTCGGCGCGCTCGACCAGACGCATGCCCTTGCCGCCGCCACCTGCGGACGGTTTGACCAGGACCGGGAATCCGACGTCGGGTGCACCGGCGACGAGGTCGTCGTCGGACAGTCCCGGTCGGGAGATGCCGGGTACAACCGGGACACCGAAGGCGCTGACGGCGGCCTTGGCGGCGATCTTGTCGCCCATCACCTCGATGGCCTTCTCCGGCGGTCCGAGGAAGGCGATTCCGGCTTCGGCGCAGGCCGCAGTGAAGTGGGGGTTCTCCGAGAGGAAGCCGTAGCCGGGGTGAATTCCCTGTGCGCCGGTGGCTTTCGCGGCGGCGATCACCTTGTCGATGTCGAGGTAGCTCTCACGTGCGCTGGCAGGGCCGAGTCGTACCGCGGTATCGGCTTCGCGGACGTGCCGGGCGTCGGCGTCCGCCTCGCTGTAGACGGCGACGGTCCGAATGCCCATGCGGCGCAACGTTCGAGCGACGCGTACCGCGATCTCACCGCGGTTGGCGATCAGAATGGTGTCCAACATCGTGGTCATCTCTCTCACATCCGGAAAACGCCGTAGGAGACCGGCTCGAGCGGCGCATTGGCGCACGCCGAGAGTGCCAGTCCGAGAACAGTTCTGGTGTCGGCGGGGTCGATGATGCCGTCATCCCACAGCCGGGCCGTCGAATAGTAGGGGTTGCCCTGACTCTCGTACTGGTCACGAATCGGCGCTTTGAACGTCTCCTGGTCTTGCTCCGACCACGGATTACCCGACGCATCCAATTGGTCACCTCGGACGGTGGCAAGGACGGACGCCGCCTGTTCACCGCCCATCACCGAGATCCGCGCGTTCGGCCACATGAACAGGAAACGCGGGGAATACGCTCTGCCGCACATGGAGTAGTTGCCTGCACCGTACGAGCCGCCGATGACGACGGTGATCTTCGGAACGCGGGCGCAGGCCACTGCGGTGACCATCTTCGCGCCGTGCTTGGCGATGCCGCCGGCTTCGTAGTCTCGGCCGACCATGAAGCCGGTGATGTTCTGCAAGAACACCAGCGGGATGCTGCGCTTGTCGCAGAGTTCGATGAAATGCGCGCCCTTCATCGCAGATTCGGCGAACAGCACACCGTTGTTTGCGATGATTCCGACGGGATGGCCGTGGAGGTGGGCGAATCCGGTGACGAGTGTCTTGCCGTATTCGGCTTTGAACTCGTCGAATTCGCCTGCGTCGACCACCCGGGTGATCACCTCTCGCACGTCGTACGGGGTGCGTGGGTCGGTGGGGACGACGTCGTAGATCTCGCTCTGGTCGACGATCGGGTCACGGGTGGGAACGACATCCCATGGCCGCGGCGTCCGGGGCCCGAGGGTGGAGACGATCTTCCGGACGCGGCGCAATGCGTCGCGGTCGTCGTCTGCCAGATGGTCGGTGACTCCGGAGACCTTGGAGTGCAGGTCTCCGCCACCGAGTTCCTCGGCGGTGACGACCTCGCCGGTCGCAGCTTTCACCAGGGGCGGGCCGCCGAGGAAGATGGTGCCCTGATTCTTGACGATGATGGCCTCGTCGCTCATTGCAGGCACGTATGCCCCGCCCGCGGTGCAGGAGCCCATCACGGCGGCGATCTGCGCAATTCCTTTGGCGCTCATGGTCGCCTGGTTGAAGAAGATGCGTCCGAAGTGGTCGCGGTCAGGAAATACCTCGTCCTGGCGCGGGAGGAATGCGCCACCGGAGTCGACGAGGTAGATGCACGGCAGTGTGTTCTGCAGGGCGATCTCCTGCGCGCGAAGGTGTTTCTTCACCGTCATCGGGTAGTAGGTGCCGCCTTTGACGGTGGCGTCGTTGGCAATGATGATGCACTCTCGACCGGCCACGCGACCGATGCCGGCGATCACGCCTGCCCCGGGGCACTCGTCGTCGTACAGGCCGTTGGCCGCCAGCGGTGCGATCTCGAGGAACGGGCTACCCGGATCCAACAGCTCGTCGACCCGGTCGCGGGGGAGCAGCTTGCCGCGGGCAATGTGCCGTTCCCGGGACTTCTCGCTACCGCCGAGTGCTGCCACGGCGAGCTTCTGGGAGAGCTGCTGCGTGAGTAGCTGATGATCTGCGCGGTTGGCAGCGGTATCGATCGCCATGAGATGCACGCCTTCAGGGGTTGGACGTCGGTGTCACACAGGGTTCAGTTAATGGTTGATAACTGACATGATAGTAAACTACGATTAACCGAGAGTCCAGGTTCGAGGGGGTGGCAGTGCAGGAGATCGAGGTCAAGCCGGCCACGGTGCGTGAGCAACGCAAAGCCGAACGTCGGCAGCAACTGCTCGATGCCGCGGCATCGCTGTTCGCCGAACGCGGGTTCGCGTCGGTGCGGCTCGAGGATCTGGGTGCTGCCGTCGGCATCAGTGGACCGGCCGTCTATCGCCACTTCCCGAACAAGGAGGCGGTGCTCGTCGAACTGATGGTCGGAATCTCGGAGTATCTGCTCGACGGCGGTCGCGAGGTGGTCGGCTCGCGGAAGGTCGATGAGGAGACGGTGTCGGCCCTGGTCGATTTCCACCTCGACTTCGCCTTCGAGACACCGGCTTTCATTCGGATTCAGGATCGCGACCTGCAGAGCCTCCCTGAGGGTGCGCGACGCAAGGTGCGCCGCATGCAGCGCGAGTACGTGGAGCTGTGGGTGTCGACGTTGTGTGCCGTCGACCCGGAATTGAACGAGGCCGATGCGCGCACCACGGCGCACGCGGTGTTCGGACTCATCAACTCCACGCCCTACAGCGCGGGCCGCACGCCGTCGCGCAATGCTCGACCGGTGCTTCGAGCAATGGCATTGGCGGCATTGGGGGTATTGCACTGACCTCAGCGCCCACAATTCGACTACGTAAGCGGGATTCCGCCTGCAGATACGAATAGTGGGCGCTGAGGTCACCTCTGCGCCGCGCACAGGAAGAGCAAACCGCCTAAATCGGCGACAATGATCACCATGACGACCCAACTTTCGCCCGTCGAGTCCGGCCGACGGCAGAGTCGATTCACTCGTGACGAGGTGCCGCGACTGCTGGCGATGGCCGGCTTCATCGCCGCTCTGCATGCGATCGGTTGGGGGCTGTTCACCCACTACGACTCGATTCCCAGCATCCACGGCCTCACCGGAGCCGACGGCACTCTCGTCTACGCAGGAGCCGGCGTACTGGCGTACACCCTCGGTCTCAGGCATGCGTTCGACGCCGATCACATCGCCGCCATCGACGACACCACCCGCTTTCTGCTGCAGAAGGGTAAGCGGCCGTTGGCCGTCGGGCTGTTCTTCTCGCTCGGGCATTCGACGGTCGTGTTCGTCTTCGTCGCTGCGATTGCGTTTGTCGCGTCGCAGGCGACGGCGTTTCAGGACGCGTTCGCCGGGGTCGGCGGCATCATCGGCACGTTGGTGTCGGGAACCTTCCTGTACCTCATCGCCGCGCTGAACATCGCGGTCCTCGCCGGCATCGTCGGAGTCTGGCGGCGCGCGAAACGCGGTGACGTCACCGAGGCCGGGCTCGACGAGCTGTTGGCCAAGCGTGGCTTGATGAATCGACTGTTTCGGGGCCGCTACGACAAGATGATCAACCATTCGTGGCAGATGTACCCGCTCGGCTTGCTGTTCGGACTCGGTTTCGACACCGCGACTCAGGTCGGTCTACTCGCGATCGCCGGCACCACCGCTATCGCCGGCGGGCTCCCGCCGATGGCCATCATCGCGCTGCCGGTCCTGTTTGCGGCGGGCATGACGACGATGGACACGATCGACGGCATCTTCATGTCCAAGGCGTACGGCTGGGCGTTCGTGACACCGGTCCGCAAGATCTACTACAACATGACGATGACGGGCCTGTCGGTCTTCGTTGCGTTGGTGATCGGGACGGTCCAGCTGCTGACGCTGCTTGCCGAGCAGTTCGAGCTGACCGGTGGCCTGTGGGACGCACTGGCCGTCATCGACCTCAACCTCGCGGGCCAACTCGTCGTCGGCACGTTTTTCGTTGTCTGGATCGGCGCGGTCGTGTATTACAAGGTGGCGCGCATCGACGAACGCGGTGGCGCACACTCGAACGCAACGGAGACCCAGTGATTGCTCGTCGTCGGATCGGTGCCCTTGCAGTAGTTACGGCGCTGGCGTCGAGCATGGCTTCTGGCCTGCTGACCGCCCCTGCCTCCGCAGCGCCGACGATCACCCAGAACATCGGCGATGTCGTCTCCAGTCGCGCTCTACCGCAAGAATTCTGGATCCCCGGCTCGTCCTCGGCCGAGGTGCTCACCTACGTCACTACCGACACGTTCGGCGAGAAGGCCCTGAGCACCGGCACCGTCTTCCTTCCTCAGGGCACTGCGCCCGAGGGCGGTTGGCCGGTGATCTCGTGGGCTCACGGCACCTCCGGGCTCGGTGACTCGTGCGCGCCCTCGGTCGCGGGACCCGCGCTGGCCGAACGAGATCTGCCGTACCTCGGTAACTGGCTCGCGCAGGGCTACGCCGTTGTGGCCAGTGACTATGCCGGCCTCGGCACCGAAGGATTGCAGGCATATCTGGACGGGCGGACCACGGCGCACAACGTGGTCGACATGGTGAAGGCAGGCCGCAACTACAGCGATCAACTCTCGCGCAAGTGGGTGACGGTCGGTCAGTCCCAGGGCGGCGGCGCAGCGATCTACACCGCGCGCTACGCAACCGAATTCGGTGGATCGGATCTGGACTATCGCGGCGCAGTGGGCACCGGGACTCCCGCGTACATCGAGAAGCTCGTCTCGATCGGTGGACCGGGGATGCCGCCGGTGGCGCTCCCGGCCGGTCTGACCGCGTACGTCGCGTACATCGCTGCGGCTCTTCGCTATTCGCACCCCGAGCTAGGCCTGGACAATATCCTCACTCCCGCCGGAAAGAAATACGCGGATCTGGCCGAGACGGCCTGTGTCGCGGACCTCGAGGAGCAGCTCGAGGGCGTCAAGGTCGGTGATTTCTTCACTGCGCCGTTGACCAGCCTGCCGAATTTCACCGCAGTACTCGACGACTACATGGCCATGCCCGAGGCCGGCTTCGACAAGCCGTTCTTCATGGGCCACGGACTGCGGGACACCGATGTCCCGTTCCCGACGACCGCCGCGTACGTCGCCAGGCTCACCGCCAACGGTCAGCCGGTGACCTTCCGGCCCTACGACGCCGATCACAGCGGAGCGCTCGTGCAATCACAGGCCGACACGATCCCGTTCGTCGCAGGGCTGTTCCGTTAGGTCACCGGTCGCTTGGTGGGCAGTCCGTACGCCCGGGCGGTGAACTTCTCGAGCACGGTGCGCGGCAGCAGTCGCTGCGCCATGAACACCGCGGGAGCGTTGCTGCCGACGGCATAGAGGGGTCGAGTCTTCTTGTCCTCGACGGCTTTCAGGACCGTCTCGGCCACGGTGTCCGCGGAGATACCCTGTGCCTCTTTGGCGTCGAGGTGCGAGATCACCGTTGTGAAGTCGCGGAGGTACGGTGAATGCGGTCCGCAGTACTTCGTGCGGCGGGCGGAGAGTCCGGTGGCGATGGAGCCGGGTTCGACGGTGGTGATGTCCACCCCGTAGGGCGCGAGCTCGAAGCGGGCCGCCGTCGAGAAGCCCTTGATCGCTGCCTTGGTCGCGGCGTACGACGAGCGATAGGCCAACGGGAAGCTGGCCAGCATCGAGCCGATGTTGACGACCTTGCCCCGACGGCGTTCGCGCATCCCCGGCAGCACGGCTTGCATGAGCTCGACGGCACCGAACACGTTGAGCTGGAACAGCCGAGTGACCGCCTCGATCGGGAGTTCCTCGACGGGGCCGCACTGGCTTTCGCCCGCATTGTTGATCAGAACATCGATCTCCACGCCGGCAAGTCCGTCGACGAACGTCCGGATGGAGACCGGGTCGGTCAGATCGAGATCTCGGTACTCGACCCCGGGGATGGGGTCGACCACGGTGGAACAACTGCGGCTCGTGCCGATGACGCGGTAGCCGCGAGCGAGCAGTAGTTCGGCGACGGCTTGGCCGATACCGGACGTGGCTCCGGTGACAAGTGCGGTGTTCATCTACGCCTCTTCGTTGCGGTGTTTCCGGTTCTCGGGGTGGCTACTGCCGCCGTGGGAGTGGTTCGATCGATTCGTCGCAACCTGGTGCTCGGAACTCGGGTGTGCAAGGCCGGCACCGACTTACCCGCCGCCATGACGGTTCGGTCCGGTCGTACGACAGCCGCTACCGCGTGACCGCGCCGCAACCACAGTCCGAGCTCGGAGGAGGCCGCGACCTCGACGACGACAGCGCCACGACGATCGACCTCGCGTCGCTGTTCGACGGTCAACGGGGTCGTCGAGACGAAGAGAAACTGTCCCGGCGCGATGCTGTCCAGTCGGGTGCCGTTGTCCAGGGAGCTGTTGGGGCACAGCGCGCCTACCACCGAACGGATCTGCGCTGCCGGACGCTGGACGAAATCGGAACGGGTGAGCGGAGGAGTGGCGCTGTCGGACACCTTCGCTCCGATGAGGGGCAGGTGGCCGAGAGCCGGTGCGAGCGTGGTGCGCAGAATTCCGGTCAGTCGGCTGCCACCGGTCATTGTCCAGCCCATGGCGACGGCCATCCGAATCATGGCCGTGGCATGAGTCTTTCGCTCGATTTCGTAACTGTCGAGTGCCGAATCGGAGACGTGCCCGTCGAGGGCCCCGACGATCTTCCAGACCAGGTTGCGCGCATCACGCAGACCCGCGCCCATTCCCTGTCCGATGAACGGTGGAGTCAAGTGCGCCGCGTCGCCGAGGACGAACACGCGTCGATCACGCCATCGGCCGGCGACCTGCGCCCGAAATGTGTACTCGGCGCTCCGAATCAGCTCCATGGCGGGGTCGTCGACGTGCCGCAGCCACGGCGCAATGAGCGGCCGGACGGCCGCGAGATCCCCGAACTCGTCGAGGGTTTCGCCGTCGAGCATCCGAAATTCCCAGCGGTAGCGGGTGGAGCCGATCCGCATGTACGTGGCGGATCGTTCGGAGTCGCACACCTGGTGAACGCCGTCCCACTGATCGAGTTCGGCATCGGTGGCGATATCGATCACCAACCACCGTTGCGCGAACCCGAGGTCCTCCATCTTCGACCCGATGGACCGGCGCACGATGCTGTTGGCACCGTCGCAGCCCAGTACGTAATCCGCGGTCACCCAGTGTGGGGTTCCGTCCTCGGTGGATGTGTACGACACTCGGGCGGCATCTTTCAGGTTCTGCACGTCGGTGATCTCGCACCCGCCGCGCATCTCGATCGTGTCGTATCGGGCGACGTGCGTGCGCATGAGGCGCTCGAGGTCCGGTTGATCGAACATGTTCGCCTGGGGGTAGCCGTGCGGTCTGTCGTCGGGATCGCGCTCGAACTCGGCCAGGGTGCGCAGATCTTTGGTGCACAGTCGCAGCCCGCGGCCGGGACGTGAGATGCCGGCGAAATCCTCCGCGACACCGATGTCGTGCAGAATTCGGTACACCTCGTCGTCGAGATGTACTGCGCGCGGCTGCGGATAGACGTCGGCCCAGCGATCGAGCACCAGGCAGGGGATGCCGTACTGCGCCAACAGCAGAGCGGCCGTCATGCCCGTCGGGCCGGATCCGACGATGACCACCGGGTGGTGGGTGCCGTCGGATCCGCGTTCGGTCATCGGTACGAGACCCGGGTGCGCTGCACTCCCAGGTCGAGGGATCCGTCGGGGGTGGAGCACGTCAGTTCGAGAACGTCGCCGTCCTGCAGGAAGTCGGGATTCTTGGCCTGCTTCTTGAAGAACACCTTCCACTTGAGCGCGGGCGGGATCAGAGATCCGATCATCTCGATCGGCTTGGCCGGAGCCTTCAGCGCAGTACCACCGGGAGTGCCGGTGAGCAGCAGATCTCCCGCGTCGAGCCGCTGGAACTTGCTCAGCGCCTTCAGGGATTCGACGGGACGGTAGATCATGTCGGCGACCGTACTGTCCTGTCGCACAGTCCCGTTGACGCGCAGTGTCAGAGTCAGCTCGCCGAACCGGTCGAATTCTCCGGCCTCGAGAAGGAGCAGTCGTGGGCCGACCGGCGTGAACGTGGGGTACGACTTACCCTCGTAGAACTGGGTTTTCGGTAATTGGACATCTCGCGCAGACACGTCGTTGGTGATGACGAGTCCGGCGACGTACTCGGCCACGTTGGTGGCGTCGATCTTTGTGCCGACGGTCAGCGTCTTGCCGAATACCAGGCCGATCTCGATTTCGTAGTCGAGGAGTTTCACGTGCGTCGGCTTGACGATGTCGTCGGTGGGGCCGCTGATCGAACCGGACGTCTTCCGAAAGAACGTCAGTGGCACCGTGTCGGGGTTCATGCCCGAGTCCTTGACGTGTGACACGAAATTGGTCATGTTCGCCACCACCCGGCACGGTGCGGTGACCGGGGAGACGAGCGAAAGCGTCTCCACTGCAACCACATCGGTGCCGGTACGTGCTGCGTCCACAGCGGCGCGATCGGCGAGAAGCTCGGCGGTCGTGGTTGCCGACGTGTCGATGCGCGACGCCCCGGCCGGGGTCTCGATCCACCAGGCGTCGGCGGTGCGTAGTACAGCGATGCTCATGAGGAAGCCACTTTCATCAGGCCACGAAGGCGTTCGGTATCGAACTCGTTGTCGGTGCGTAGGGAGGACAGGATCGATTTGAGCTCGTGCAGAGAGGCTTTGCTCGGGGCGATACCGAGAAAGTCCTTCGATGCCGGTGGGCCCCACTGGGCGAGGCCGGATGCCGTCATCGGTGCCCAGCCCGGTTCGAGCGAGCTGTCGAACATGTCGCCGTCGCTGAAATGCTCCACCAGGAAACCGTCTGGATCGCGCCAGTAGTCGAAGATCTGACTGCCCTGGATGTGTCTGCCGATACCCCAGGAGTGCTTGTACCCACGCTCGGTGAGGAATTCGCCACCGGCGGCGATGGCGTCGATGTCGGTCACCTGGTATGCCGAGTGCACGTACCGATTCGACGGGCCGAGAGTCATCGCGAGCGTGTGGTGATCGGACGGGATGCTGCCCCGATCGCAGCGGATGAAGCTCATCACCGGTCCACGGTCGCGTTGGCCGTCATAGTAGAGGAAATCGCTGACGATCAAACCCAGGTGGTGCAGGTACCAGTTCAGGTTCTCCAGGTAGTCCACTCGCTGCAGCACCACGTGCCCGAGCCGTTGGACGCGCGCCGGCTGACGCGGTGGTCGCTGGGTGGCGTTGATCCGGTTGCGTGGGTCGCCGAAGTTGTAGGTGTGCGCGTCCTGGCCCGGGAGTTCAGGATGTTCGGTGTAGCCCGACACGATCTGCACAGGCTGTCCGCCCGGATCGGTCAGAGTGACGGCGATGCCGCCGAGTGTGTCGGGTAGCCGGTGCACCTGCTGCCCGGTGGCATCGGCGAGGCGGACGACGTCGGCGTCCTCGGCGGCAGCGAACGCCGCGCCGACGAACCGCGTTCGTTTGCCGCGTCGGATGATCACGCACGGCGACCCGACGTGCGTGCCGCGTAGGTGAATCTCCTCGGACGTGCGCAGTGAGACGGTGAAACCGAACGCCACCGCGAATGCCTCGGCCTTGGCCAGGTCGGGTTTGCGGAACTCGAGCCACGCGATGTCGCGCACCTTGATGATCGGGTCGGCGGCTTTTCCCGGGTGTTCGCCTGGAAGCGCGCCCTGATCCACATGCATGTTCTTGTGGCCGTCGACGTCGTGTCCCATCAGCCCTCCCTCGTTGGTGACACTATCGTCACCTATGACTAATCGGTCAGTCAAGAGTGTTGACAAATTCGTCAGCGGTGAGGAAGGGTCAAGGCGGCGACAAATGCACTCAGGAGTAGGGACCATGACCGAAACCCCGAATCGCCTCGAGCGACGCAAAGCGCGCACGCGCGGTGCCCTGATCTCTGCCGCGCAGAGCTTCATCGCCCGCGGCGAATTGCACGTGCCGATTGCCGAGATCACTCAGGCCGCAGACGTCGGCATGGGGTCGTTCTACAACCATTTCGAGAGTCGAGAGCAGCTGTTCCAGGCTGCGGTCGACGGTGCCCTCGAGCTGTTGGGCATCTACCTGGACTCGTTGAGCGACGACGAGGACGATCCCGCAGAAGCGTTCACCCGGTCGTTCCGCATCGCAGGCCGACTGTTCCGGCAACAACCGGATCTGAGCCGAGTGCTCATCCACTCCGGGCCCGAGTTGATCACGTCGAAGCACGGTCTCGGTCCGCGGGCCTCGCGCGACATCGAAGCCGGAGTACTGACCGGGCACTTCCGCGTGCAGGACACCCAGCTGGCTCTGGCCCTGGCAGCGGGGGCACTGCTGGGCATGGGGCAACTACTGCTCGAACAGCCGGAACGTAGCGACGTCGATGCCGTCGACAACATGGCGCACAGCGTGCTGCTCGCCCTCGGAATGTCCGACGCGGATGCGCGCGAGCTGTGTTCGCGAACCCTGCCTCCGCTGGACGCGGTTCCCAGCGTCGACGCGTAAGGGGCCCGTCCGGGTGTCAGTGCGCCCGGCTGTGTTCGAGGTCGCGAATGATATCGCCGACTGCGTTGTCACGCAGTAGCTTCCACTCCAGGATCGGGTTGAGGATCCCACGGAACCAGAAGTACGGTGCCCACACTGCAGGGGCGATCAGCCGTGCTCGACGCGTACGGACCGCGTCGACCAGGAGGTCCGCCGCCCGTGGGGACGGGAGTCGACGGCTCAACGGCCAGGGAAGAAAAGCACCGATCCGCTGGCCCATCGGATCGTTGTCGAGGGTGTGGCGCGCCAGATCGGTGTCGACCACCCCGAAGTACGCCAGACCGGCCGATGCACCGACCGCGGCGAGTTCGATGCGTAGCGCCCGGCCCAGCTGTTCCACGGCGGCCTTGCTGACCATGTAGGCAGACCCGCCCATGCCGGGAGTGAATGCAGCACAGGACGATACGAGCAGAATGTGTCCACCACTGGTCACGATCTCGTCCGCCGCGGCGCGGACGATGGTGAGCACACCGCCGAAGTTGACCGCCATGACGGAGTCGAACACCGCGCGGTCGACGGTCCTGATGGTGGCAGGCGGCGGTGTGATGCCGGCGTTGGCGATCACGATGTCGATCCCGCCGAAGGCGCGCACCGTCGCCTGCACGCACTCCGTCATCGCCTCCGGATCCGTGACGTCCCCGGTCAACAGCAACACCCGTGCAGCGCCCGCCGCGTCGGTCGGGAAGCGAAGATCCACCACTGCCACGGATGCACCGGCGGCCACCAGTTTTGCTACGGTCGCGGCACCGATGCCGCGTGCACCGCCGGTCACCAGTGCGACCTTGCCGGTGAGGTCCATGTGGTTCCTCATGCGGACTCCTCGGTGACGGCGAGTGTGCCCGGCACATCGACAGTGGCACTGCGGCAGGAATAGTGGTCGAGTTCGATGGCCGACATACGACGGGTGAAGTTGCGTACCGAACCCGGCCAGTAGGTGACGTTGCGGCCCGATGGGCTCAGGTAGTAGCTGCTGCACCCACCCGAGTTCCACACCGAACCGGCCAACCGTTCGTCCGTGTAGTCCGCGAATTCCGTCTGTGCAGTGCGGGTGACGTCGATTGCGGCCAAGCTTTTGTCGTCCATCGCCCGCAGTGCTGCGAGAACGTAGTTCACCTGTGCTTCGATGGTGACGACCTGCGAGGTGTACACCACCGAGTTGGGGCCGAGCACCATGAAGAAGTTCGGAAAGCCGTGCACCGTCGTCCCTCGATACGACGACATCTCTCCATCGGGCCAGGTCTGCGCCAACGACCGACCGCCACGACCGACGATGCGCCGAAAGCCTGAATGCCCGGCGACGGTGAAACCTATTCCGAGAACGATGGTGTCGACCTCGTGGACCGTTCCGTCGGTCGTGACGACGCCCTCGGGCACGACGCGGGAGATGGCGGTGGTCTCGACGGTGACGTTGTCGCGGCACAGGGCGGGGTAGAACTTGTTCGAGAACGTCGGCCGCTTGCAGCCGAATGTGTAGGTGGGAGTCAGCTTCTCGCGGAGTACGGGATCCTTCACCTGTCTGCGTAGGTGAGCCCGGCCCAGTGCGGTCAACGGCGTCAGCAGGGCGCGGTGCCGAATCAGGCCGGGCACCAGAGCTTCCTGGAACAGATCGAACGTACGACGCATGGTGCGCTGAGCCGCCGGAAACTTCCTCAGCGCGGATCTGCCGGACTCGGAGATGGGACGGTCCGGGTGGGGAAGGATCCACGTGGGCGTGCGTTGAAAGAGCGTCAGATGTGCGGCCGACGGAGCGAGTCGGGGTACGAACTGCACCGCCGATGCGCCGGTGCCGATGACGGCGAGACGCCTACCCTCGGCCGAATGGTCATGGTTCCATCGGGCCGAATGAAAGACGTTGCCTCCGAACGATTCCAGACCGTCGATACTGGGAGTGGCGGGTTCACTGAACGGGCCGAGGGCTCCGATCAGAATCCGAGAAGTCCATGTTCCGCCGCTCGTTCGCACGATCCAACGCGCCCGGTCGTCGTCCCACGTCGCGTCGAGCACCTCGTGTCCGAACCGGATTCGATTCCGGATACCGAACCGGTCGGTGCAGTCGTTGAGGTACTGCTCGATCTCGGGCTGCAGTGGATACAGGCGGGTCCAGTCCGGGTTGGGTGCGAACGAGAACGAATACAGCGCCGAGGGAATGTCGCACTGAGCGCCGGGATAGGTGTTCACATGCCACGTCCCGCCGACCGCGCTGTCACGCTCGAAGATCAAGAAGTCGCCGCGGCCTTCCTGTTCGAGCCGTATTCCAGCTCCGAGACCGCCGAAGCCGGCACCGATGATGGCGACGTCGATGTGCGCCGCGGCAGAGTCGTTGTCGGTCATGATGTGTGGCTCCTTCTACAGATCGAGAACGACGACGTCGCCGTCGACCGCGGCGCGTGAGACGCACAGGGTGAGTGAGTTCTCGCGTTCGGTGCTGCTCAGCACGCGATCGCGATGGTCGATGCGTCCGCCGGTGAGGCCGACGACGCAGGCACCGCAGAAACCTTGGCGGCACGAGAACGGCTGATCGGGACGGACTCGTCGGAGGGCGTCGAGGGCGGTCTCCTGTGCGCCGACTTCGACGGTGTCGCCGGACCGTGCGAGCTTCAGCACGAACGGACGGCCGTCGACCACGGGGGCGGGCGCGAACAGCTCGGTGTGGAACTCCCGAACCGCGGTACTTCGGGTGGCCTCCTCGCGCAGCCGGCGCGAGAGTGCCGCGGGGCCGCAGACGTACAGGGCCGAGGATCCCGTCCCGAGATCCACGATGTCCGAGGGACTCGGAAGTCCGTCCACGTCATCGGTTTTGACGATCACGTGACCGCGGGAGGTGAGAGCCGACTGCTGCAGTTCGGCGACGAACGGCAGGCTCGCGCGAGATCTCCCGTGGTAGTAGAGGGTCCACCGTGTGCCGTCGGCGACGGCGCGCTCGATCATGGACCGGATGGGAGTGATGCCGATGCCGGCCGCGACGAACAAGTAGTGCTCGGCGGCGGCCATGGGAAATGCGTTGCGGGGTCCACGGACTCGGAGGGTGTCTCCTGGAACGAGACCGTGTATCTCGGTGGAGGCCGCGCCGCCGGGGATCCTACGGACACCGATGCGATACCGATCTCCTCCTGCCGGCAGACCTGCGAGCGAGTACTGCCGAACCGAGCCTGCCGGTGTGGTCACGTCGATGTGTGCACCGGGCAACCAGGTCGGCATTGCGCTCCCGTCGCTGCGACGCAGTAGAAGTGAGCGCACGTCCTCGGCCTCGTCGACGATCTCGTCGATGGTGGTCTCGAATTCGTATCCGATGCATCGGCGCGGTCGCGCCGGGGAGAGGGCGGTCACGACGGACGAGTCGGTGACCAGTCTTGCGTACACCCGAGACGCCGCAGCGATGGCTCGGAGGCCACGGCCGGGGTCGGTCACCGTGATCTCACCCAGATGGCTGTGCTTCGAGGCTGTTTCGGTGGTCACTGCTGTGCCGCCAGTGCCGCGGGTGACGTCGCCAGGTATCGCACGGCCTTGTCGATGTCGCCCATCTTGGATGGGTGAAAACCCGGTCGGATGTACAGGGCGAGTTGGACGAACAGAAACGACAGGCCAGGTATCAGTTGCTTGCGGGATGCTCGTGCGAAGGCGAGAGGCCAGGGGGTGCGAAGTCGGCGCTTCCCGGTGCGCGGGGTGGCTACCGAGTTCTTGTACAGGTACGCGGCGGTGCTGAACCAGAGCACGGCCAACCCCGCGCTGGCTATCACCGCGGTGCGGGCGCGGCGAAACGCACCCCCGTCGACGTACTGGAATGCGTCGAAGGCAACGTTGCGGTGTTCTAGTTCCTCGGCCCCGTGCCAGCGAAGCAGGTCCAGCATCGTCGGATCGACACCGAGGCGATCGAATTCGGTGTTGTCCAACAGCCATTCGCCCACTACTGCGGTGAAATGTTCGGCTGCGGCGTAGATCCCGAGGCGCTCGTTCAGCCACGCTTTGCCCGCGCGGCCGGTGAGGCCGTGATCGCCGAACACCACGCCCACCGCGAATCGAATGCGCTGCAGGATCGGCTCGATGTCGACTCCGTGCGCGACGAGGTACGTACGAAAGCTCTCGTGCGAGGACGCGTGCGTGGCTTCTTGTCCGACGAAACCGACGACCTCCTCGTGCAGTCTGCGGTCGTCGATGTACGGAAGCGCGAGGGCGAACACGTCGGCCATCGCCCGTTCGCCCTCGGGCAGCACCAGGTGCATCACGTTCCAGAAGTGCGTGGCGTACCACTCGTGCGGAATGTACTGCAGCGGAACGCCGGTCCAGTCGAACGTCACTGCGCGGGCCACGATCGCGTAGGACTCGTCCAGGTGGCGCGCGTTCGGGTCGATCGCTCGGTCACGAGACATTCGAGCTCCATTCGTCGAGATGCTGATGCAGTGATGCTACATAGCAACAGATAGTGTTGCAATGTTGCATTCGATTATCGAGGGTGCCGTTAAGATCGGACGATGCATCCAGACGGTGACGACGGGCCGATCCTCGATGCCGCGTTGGAGTTGTTCGGTGAGGTCGGCATCCCCAGAACGACCATCGGGGACGTAGCCAAGCGCGCCAAGATCAACCGGGTGACGGTCTATCGCCGCATCGGATCCAAGGACGAGCTGGTGCGCGCGGTCATGGCACGTGAGTCGACGAGACTGTTCGTCGCGGTGGCGGCAGCGGCCGCCGAACAATCGTCTCGGGCGGATCGTGCCGCGCACGGATTCGCGACGACGATCGAGTCGGTGCGAACCAACCCCGTCCTGCTCAAGATGTTCGACTCCGAGAGTGCGCTGGTACTCGAACAGTTGACGACCAATGCGTCGACCCTGCTCGCGTCTGCAATAGACGCTGCCGCCCAGATCGCCCGGGGAGGGCTGGACTCGGACAGTTTCGCAGTACCCGACGCCCCGGAAATCGTGGTCCGCGTCGTGCATTCGATTCTGCTGACTCCGGCAGCCGGCGCTGCACTCGAGACGTACGACGATCTGCTGGCCTTCGCGCACCGGAGCATCGTGCCGTTGCTTGTCGGCGGTGACCACCGCCGCTAGAAGTTAGGCTAGGCTCCCCAGTCATGCCTCGATTCTTCGTGTTCCACGGCCGGGCAACCGGCCGGATGAGACGTTCCGCCTCTGCTGGGCTGTACACGCTCGTCGGCGCACTCTCTCTGGCTCTGGTCGGATGCTCGAGCGCCACGTCGGAACCGTCCGGTCCAGCCGAGGCCGCCGGCACCAGGACGGTGCAGGACTACTTCGGCCCGGTCGAGGTTCCCGAGCGACCCGCCCGGGTCGTCGCCGCCGACCCCATCTCACTGGCACTGATGCTGTCGCTCGAGGTGAATCCCGTGGCCGCGTCCTTCAACCCGCTGGCGCTACCCGCGCACGTCGACGAGCGCATCGGCGACATCGCGAACATTGCGGGTGAGGGTGGCGGCTTCGATCCCAACGTCGAGGGAATCCTGGCTCAGGACCCCGACCTGATCGTGGTGGTCGCCGGGTACGACGGCGAAGGCGAGAAGGCCTGGAACAAGGAGATCTACGACAAGCTCGCGGCCAGCGGAGTGCCGACCTACGGCTTCGCCTACAACGACGGGGTGTCGCTCGAGGACGTCTCGCACGGGGTAGCGGCCGTAGGGGATGTGCTCGGAAGGCAGAGCGAGGCAACGGACCTCATGCAGGGGCTGACCGATCGCATGGCCGCGCTGAAGCAGCGGGTTGCCGACGCGGGCCTGGCCGACAAGCCGGTCTCCGCTGTTCGATTGAGCGAGCGTGGGGAGTACTCGATTCGCGTCGGCACGGGTGAGAGCATCGCCTTCCGCGGTGTGGGCCTGGCGCAGCCCGAGGGCCAGCAGGATCCCAGTGTGTTCCGTATCGACATCACCGACGAGACGCTGAACATTCTGAACTCCGCCGACACCCTGTTCGTGTACACCGACCAGGGTGCCGACAGCGAACGGGACGCGATCAGTGCTGCACCGTTGTGGTCGACACTGCCTGCCGTACAGCAGAATCGGGTGCATTGGGTCTCGGCGAGCGTGTGGAATTCATCGGACCCGATCGGCCTGGGCAAAATCATGGACGACATCGAAAAGATGTTCATCGAGCCGGCAGAGCAGAGCTGAAGGCCTCGTCATGGCCGGCCGACGTGACGAGGGCGGTTACCTCACAGCGGTAGTAATCGAAGCGAAACGCTTGTCGCCGTCGCTGATTCGAGTCGTGTTCGATGCTTCCGATGCGCGCGGGTTCGAGTCGAGTGCCCGACGAAATCGTGCACCTGTACTTTCCGGCCGTCGGAGAGGACGTACCGCCCGAGATGACCCGACGCGATGGCGTTCTCGCGCATCACGACGACGTGGTTCGTGAATGCCGCAATTACACCGTCCGGCGCTGGGACGGCGACCGGATCACGATCGACTTCGTGGACCATCTCGGCGGGGTGGCCGCGGCCTGGGCCCGCTCGGCCGAGCCGGGTACGGCGCTGGGGATGTGGGGAACTCGGTCGTGGTACGAGCCGCCCGCCGACACGGAGTGGATGTTGTTGATCGCCGATCTACCGGGGCTACCCGCGCTGTGCCGTGCCCTCGAACAACTGCCCGCGGGCCTGCGCGCGCATGCGATCGTCGAGGTGGCGCACGACGACGATGTACTGGAGGTTCGATCGGCTGCCTCGGTCACCATCGACTGGCGGGTGGCCGGAAATGGGCGCGCACCATCGCAACTCGTCGATGCTGTGCGCACGTTTCGAGTTCCGACCGGAAACGGGTACGTCTGGTTCGGTGGTGAGGCGTCGGCGGGTCGAGGCGTACGTAAGTACTTCCGCAGTGAGATCGCATTCCCTGCCCGCCGCATGGCCGTCGTCGGATACTGGCGAGACGACAAGGAAGCATGGATCGAACGCTATGAGCGGGTCGCCGATTCACTGATCGACGACTACGAGCGAATCGCGGCCACCGGCATGGGAGAGGCCGAGGCCGAGATCCACTGGGACGAGATCCTCGAGCGCGCTGGTTTGTAGCAACGCGGGCTGTGGTCAGGGTGCCCGATCGTACGAATCCAGAACCCGAAACAGGGCATCTCGCAACGCAGTTCGATTGCCACCCGGTGTCGGCCTTGCGATCTCGTGCAGGGTGTAGCCGTCGATCAAAGCCAGGAAATGCCGAGCCGGTAGATGTGGTTCCGGGATGCCGAATGCTCCGAGCGCCGCCTCGGCCGCTTCCTCGATCATCCGCATGATTCGGTGTACCGAATCCGTCAGCTCGGGTCGTCTGCGTACGGCGAGGTATGCCTCGAACTGGACGAGGGAGTCGTCGTCCTCGGGGGAGGACAGCATCGAGACGAGGTCCATGATCGCGTCGGCGAGATCGTCGCGAGTGAGCCCGCCGGTGTGCGCGACGTCGAGTAGAGCCGTCACTTTCGCTGTCACGTTCTCGGCGATTCGAGTGATCGCGGCATCGATGAGTTCGCCGACCGAGCCGAAGAAATAGCTGGTGGTCGACGGAGGAAAGCCGGCGGCGTCGGCCACGGACCGAAACGAGACACGTTCGAGTCCACGCGTTCCGATCACGCCGATGGCAGCGTCGACCAGCGCGTCGCGGCGCTCCTGGCCTCGTGCGTATCGAGTCTTTCGGCGCTCTTCGGTCATCGCTACAACGTAGTCGGGGTGCCGGCGACAATTCATCGCGGTGCTGGTCGACGAGCAATGACCGCCAATCCTGGCCATGTGGCCAAGATTGAGATACTGTCGCCGATACCCGCATCGCAGACCCCGAAAGGAACACCATGAGCGAAAGTTCGGTACCCCATCGGGTGGACGTAGTAGTCGTCGGAGCAGGGCTGGCGGGTCTGACCGCAGCCAGGGAGCTGACAGCGGTGGGCCTGACCGTCCAGGTTCTGGAAGCCCGAGATCGGGTCGGCGGGAGGACGGTCAACCATACGATCGGCGAAGACGCTGTGGTGGAGACCGGCGGGCAGTTCGTCGGTCCGACGCAGGATCACATCCTTCGCCTGGCCGCCTCGGTCGGGGTCGCCACGTTTCCTGCCCATGACATCGGATCGAGTATCTACGTCAAGAACGGACGTGCCCGACGCTTCGCCGGTGGTGTCCCACCCGACCCCACTTCGCTACCCGACGTCGGAATGCTGGTTGCACGAATCGATCGAGCCGCCAAACAGATTCCCGTGGACAGGCCGTGGGATGCGCCCCGTGCGCACGAGTGGGACACCCAAACTCTGGCCACCTGGGCTCGTCGCCACGCGGCCACCGACGGTGGGGTGGAGCTACTCGACATCCTGCTCGGCTCGGTGTTCGGCGGCACGGCCGCCGACGTATCCGCGCTCTTCGGCTTGGCGTACGTGGCCGGGGCGGGTAACGAGTACACCCCCGGCATGGTGGACCGACTGATGAGTGTGGCTGGGGGAGCGCAACAGTGGAGATTTCACGGTGGCTCCCAGGCGATCTCGATCGTGTTGGCCGAACAGCTGGGGGATGCCGTCCGACTCGACACTCCCGTGCGGCGGGTGGAGCAGTATCCGGACCGGGTGGTGGTGCACAGTGATACCGAATCGTGGGTAGCTCGTTCGGCCATCGTCGCGATTCCGCCAGTGCTGGCCTCTCGAATCGACTGGAGCCCAGCTCTGCCCGCGCCCCAGGAAGCGCTGTTCCAGCGATTGAACTTCGGCGGATTGGCCAAGTGTGAGGCCGTGTATCCCGAGCCGTTCTGGCGCACCAGCGGGCTCTCCGGCCAGGCACTCTTTCGCGACAGCGACGTACCGGTGTCCTCGATGTTCGACAACTCACCTCCCGACGGAAGCCACGGAGTGCTGATGGGCTTCGTCGGTACCTGGGGCGCACGCCATCGAGGAGGTCGGAATTGGTCCGACGGCAACGAATTCGAGCGACGCGGCGAGGTTCTTCGCGCCTTCGCCTCCGCGGTGGGTCCCCGCGCGCTGGAACCGACCGAATGGATCGAGCTGGATTGGACCCGCGAGCAATGGACACGCGGCGGTCCGACCGCGGTGCTGCCTCCCGGTGTGTTGACCGGGCTGGGCCGGTGGCGCGACACCGCGTTCGGGCGCGTGCACTGGGCAGGTGCCGAACACTCCGACTACTGGAACGGATACATGGACGGTGCCGTGCGATCGGGTCAAATCGCAGCAGCAGAACTACTTTCGACCGAAGGAGAACACTCGTGGAACAACGCTTCGTAGTCTCGGCCCATCGCACGCTCTCAGCGAGCCCGGAGGAGGTCTGGGCACTGACCAGTGACACCAGTCGCTACGCGGAGTGGGTCACCGACGTTCGGGCCGTCACCACGCATCACGGCACCGCGCGCACCGGCGGTGTCTACACCGAGGAGGTGGCGACGCTCGGTCGCTTCACCAGTCACGCCACCTGGACGGTTCGGCACCTGGAACCGAACCGACTGCGGATCGATTCGGGAGAAGGATTCGCGCCGCTGACCAACGTGGCCAACGTATTTCGCTTCGCACCGCTCAGCGGCGCAACCTCCACTGCGATGACCTTCGAGTTCTGGTTCGATGTGGCTCCGAGCTGGCTGGGACGTATTGTGCGGCCGATCGCGACCGCCGGGATGTCCGCACGATTCGACGTCTCGATGTGCAACCTCGAGACGCTGATCCTCTCCGAGCGAACCGCGTCGATCCGATGAGAGAACCGGCGGAAGTCCTCACTCTAGGGGTGCACGTACTCGACACTCTGGTTCGTCCGGTGACCGAGATACCAGACGGTCAGCAGGCCGTACTGGCGGAGCAGATCGCGACGTCGGCCGCGGGCACCGCCGCGGGAACGGCGCTGGTGCTGTCCCGACTGGGTGCCGCGGTACACACCGCAGGAGTTGTCGGTAATGATTCGGCAGGCGCGTTTCTCCTGCAGCTTCTCGCCGACGACGGAGTGGACGTCTCCCTGGTGCATCGTATGGACGGGGTGCAGACGTCGGCGTCGGTGTTGCCGATTCGACCGGACGGATCCCGGCCGGCTCTGCATGTGATCGGTGCCAATGGCTATCTGTCTCAGCATGTTCCGTGGAACATGTTTCACAACGTCGATTTCGTGCATCTCGGCGGACCGGAGTTCTTCGGACCGGACACCGCACGCGACATCGCGCGCCGCGCCCACGAGGACGGCGTCGTCGTCACCGTCGACAGCCTGGCACCGTCCGTTCCGGAAGGACTCGGTGCTTTCGCACCCGCACTGCCGTACGTCGACTACCTGCTGCCGAACGACGAGCAGGTCCTCGGCTGGACCGGCTGCGCCACTGTCGAGGAGGGGTGCCGCCGGCTGCTCGAACTCGGTGCGTCCTGCGTCGTCGCCACTGCCGGGGCGTCGCCCACGCTCATCGTGACGGCGGAGGAGACCGTCGAAGTGCCCGCGTTCGCTGTGGACGTGGTGGATACCAGTGGATGCGGAGATGCGTTCTCGGCCGGCTTCGTTCGCGGCCTGTCCCTGAACTCGAATCTCGTCGAGTCGGCCGAACTGGGCAACGCGACCGCGGCGCAGGTGGCGCAGGGTCTCGGTACCGACTTCGGGACCTACGACCTCGAGTTCGTTCGGAAATTTGCCCGCACCTGCAGGACCATCTGATGCCGGCCGACGTCGACGAACTCCGAGAGTCCGTCGCCGAGACCGCCCGGCAACTGGGCCGACGGGGCCTGGTTCTCGGTACCGCAGGCAATGTGAGCGCACGCTCGGGCACGGTGGTGGCGGTGACGGCGACCGGCCTGGTGCTGGCCGACGCCACGATCGAGGACGTCACGCTCGTCGGGATGGATGGTGTCGTACGTGCGGGTGCATACAAGCCGACATCGGAACTCGGCTTGCACCTGGGCATCTACGAGGAGAGCGACGCGCGCGCGGTGGTGCATGCGCATTCGTCGGCCGCTGTTGCTCTTTCGCTCGTCGCGGATGAATTGCCACCCGTGCACTACGCGCAGCTGGCACTCGGCGGCACGGTCCCGGTGGTGCCGTTCGCGCCGTTCGGTACCGCCGAGCTCGCGGACGCGGTGGTGGCGGCGATGGACTCCAAGTCGGCGGTCATCATGGCCCACCACGGGTCGGTGGCCACCGGTCACGATCTCGGGGCCGCGCTGTCGAACATCGAACTGCTCGAATGGCTCTGCGGGGTCTACCTTTCCGCCGCGTCGGTGTCGAACCCGCGCACCCTCGACGACGCGCAGCTGGCGGCGACCCTCGACGAGGTGGTGCGCCGTGCATACGGAACAGCCGCACCCGTACGAAGAGACTGATCGATGACCGCCCGGGTGCGCCCGCTCTGGATTGCCGTGTTCTCCATGGCGTGGCTGGGCTATTGGATGGCCGATCTGGTCCCGCTGCAGCTGCTTCTACCCGAGCGGTTGCAGGAGATCGATCCGCAATCGAAGGTGTTCGACTTCGCCGTGATCAACGCGGTCTCTGCCGTGGTGCTTCTGATCGGTCTGCCTGTGTGCGGGTCGCTGTGCGATCGCACTCGCAGCAGGTTGGGGCGACGGCGCGTCTGGTTCGGCGGCGGTGTCCTGTTCTTCGCCGGTGCGTTGGTGGTCACCGGGCTGCAGAACACCGTCTTCGGAATCGGGGCGGCGTGGTCGGTAGCGATGCTCGGATTGAGTGCTGCAACAGCAGGGTTGACAGCCGTGGTGGCCGACCATGTGGCGGACGAGCAGCGTGGAACGGTGTCGAGTGCGATCTATGCGCCACAGGCACTGGGCGTGGTGGCGGGCCTGGCCCTGGTGTCCACGCTCGCCCTGTCGGTACTGGGCGGGTACTTCTGCGTGGCGATCGCCCTGGTGATCTGCGCGGTGCCGTTTCTGCTGTCGTATCGCGAAACTGACTCAGCGACAGCGCTGTTGAGCCTACACAGCATCGTGGCCTCGCTGCTCGTTTCTTTGCGTCACCGCGACTTCGCGTGGGTCTTCGGGGGTCGAATCCTGGTCAACGTGGCGAACTCGCTCGGCACCTGCTACTTGCTGTTCTTCCTCACCGACGGCCTTCGAGTCGCCGATCCGACGGCATCGCTGCTCGAGGTCACCGTCGTCTATCTGTTCGCCTGTGTGCTGTGCACGTTCACCTTCGGTCCGTTGTCGGACAGGATGCGTCGCCGAAAGATCTTCGTGGCGGTTGCGGCATCGATGCAGGCCGTTGCCGGCTTCGTCCTGGAGGTACATCCCACGATGGAGGCGACGTTCGTCTCGGCTGCGTTGCTGGGCGGCGGATTCGGCGCGTACATGGCCGTCGATCAGGCACTGGTGACCGGGGTCCTTCCGTCCGCCGACAGTCGGGCGACCGATCTCGGCGTGATGAACATCGGGGCGATCGTTCCACCTGCCATGGCTCCGCTGATCGCGAGCGTGTTCCTCTCCGCCGTCGGTGGGTACCCGGCTCTGTTCGCGGCAGTGGGGGTACTGGCCGCACTCGGGGCAGCCGTGACATGGCAGGTGAAATCGGTTCGGTGATCACAGAGTTCGTGTCGTGCCCGGGCGCGAATCCGTCGCGGTTCCGAGCGCTTCCTTCGCGACGTAGGCGTCACGCAGGTCGCGCTTGAGGATTTTGCCTGCCCCGCTCATGGGAAGAGCCGTGACGAACTCGATGGTGCGCGGAGTTTTGTATCCGGCAACGTAGGTGCGAGTGTGCTCGCGTAACTCGGCTGTCGTGGTTGAGAGTCCCTCGGCCAGAACGACACACGCATGAACTCGTTCACCCCACTCCTCGTCCGGAACGCCGATCACGGCGCAGGCCAGAACGGCGGGATGACGACTGAGCGCACTCTCCACCTCGGCGCTGTAGACGTTCTCGCCGCCGGTGATGATCACGTCCTTCAAGCGGTCGACGACGAACAGGAATCCGTCGGAGTCGAGGTAGCCCACGTCGCCGGTGTGCATCCAGCCGTCTCGAACGGCGGCCGCGGTCTCCTCCGGCTTGTTCCAGTAGCCCAGCATCACATGACCGCCGCGGACGCAGATCTCACCGACGTCACCGGTGGCGAGCTGCTCGTCATCCGGGCCGAGGATGCAGATCTCCGAGTGTGGGGCTGCGCGTCCCGCCGAGCCGATACGTTGTCCAACATGATGTTCCGGCCACAGCAGAGATGCGACCGGCGCGAGTTCTGTCATGCCGTAGGCCTGCGTGAGGCGGGCCTGCGGAAGCCTGGCAAGGGTCCGTTCGAGAACACCGGCGGAGATGGGGGATCCTCCGTAGAGCACACGGCTCAGTGACGAGGTGTCGAACTCGCTCAACGTGGGGTGGTCGACGAGCAGCTGAATCATGGTGGGAACCAGCAACACATCGGTGACGGAGTGCTGTGCGATCGCGCCCAGTACCGCTGTCGGTTCGAAGAACGGAACCATGACATGGGTGCCACCGAGCATGACCTGCCCTACCCATGCAGCCAGATCGGCGAGATGGAACATCGGTGCGGCGTGGAGCAATACCGACGCGTCGTCGAGCAGCTGTCCGGTGGCCACCGTCCCCAGGCCGGACGTCACCAGATTCGCGTGGGAGAGCATGACGCCCTTGGGGAATCCGGTGGTGCCGCCGGTGTAGAAGAGGCCGGCCAGGGCGTCGCCGCTGCGTCGTACATCGGGAACGGGACCGTGGGATGCCACCAGATCCTCGTACGACACCATGCCGTCAGGGGTGGAACCGTCCCCGCAGTAGACGACGGTGGCCAGGTCGGGGCACGACGCGCGTAGAGCCGGAACCATCGCCCCGAAGGTGTCGTCGACGATGAGTACCTTGGTCCCGGAGTCGTTGAGTGCATACGCAACTTCGACGGGTGACCACCGAATGTTGACGGGATTGAGCACGGCATCGGCCCACGGGACCGCAAGCAGGTACTCGGAGTAGCGGTCACTGTTGAACGCCAGCATTGCCACTCGATCGCCGCTCTCGACTCCGACGGAATGCAGACCGGCCGCCAACCTCGCCACACGATCGATCTGTTCCGAGAAGGTGCGCACGCGATCGCCGAACACCGTTGCAGCGCGATCAGGTGTGGTGGCTGCGGAGCGATGGAGGCCTTGAGTGAGATACATGGCGAGGTCCCTTGTGCGAGAGGGGGCGCGGTACGCCCGAGTGAATACGGTCACAGTTCCACCTTGTTGGCGTGGTGTCAATAGCGAAGCCGTGGGTGATCGACGGGATGTGAACCGTGAAAAGGATTGCCCAGCTACCGTTCTGGGGCGTTGTCGAGAGAGCGTGCGGTGGAGAGAACGGTGACGAGCACGTCTGTCAGAAGTGTTTCCACCTGGTCCCGGGTCAGCGTGCCGCGCACCAGCCACTCGCGACCTGCCGCCTTCACCATGCCGCCGAACGCCCGCACTGCCGACGTTGCGATGCGTCTATCGCCGCGGTGTGTCTCGAAAGCCGTTGCGTCCAAGACGCGCTCGGCGGCAAGGTCGTCCGCCTCGTCCAGAATCTGCGCCACCTGCTGGTCCACGCCCGAGCCGCTCGCCACCGACACCCACGCCGTTCCGTGTGCCTCGATGACGCCGACCAGCCAGTGCACACTCCCGCGAGCCCTCTCCTCGACCGAGCCCGTGGGCAAGTGCACGTCCTCGATCGGCGGCACGGTGACCAGGAAACGAACACACTCGAGGTACAGATCGCGTTTGCTGCCGATGTAGTGATGAATGAGCCCGCGTGCAACACCCGCAGCCGCAGCCACGTCGGCCATGGAGACCTCGGCGTACGGCTTGTCGCCGAACAAGCGAACGGCGGCGGCCAGGATCTGGGTCCGTCGCTCGTCCGGTTCCAGTCGATTCCACTTGGGTGTGCTTGCAGCCGGCATGGTTGTCATGATCGCACCGAACCGAGCGAGCGCGATCTCAGAGGTACCGCTCGGTGCGTGCTCGCAGCGACGCGGGTACGACGAACCTGTCGCCGTATCGCGCCCGCAACTCGTCGGCTCGGTGCACGAATCCCGGGAGACCGCCGTCGAACTGATTGACGAACTGCAGCACACCGCCGGTCCAGGCAGGGAAGCCGATACCCAGAATGGAACCGATATTGGCGTCGGCGACGGTTCGGAGAACGCCCTCGTCGAGGCACGCGACCGAATCCAGTGATTGGGCGACGAGCATGCGATCCATCATGTCCTCGAACGGAATTCCGTGATCGGGGCGGTGGTAGTGCTCCACCAGGCCCGGCCAGAGCCGGACCTTGCTGCCGTCCTCGGCGTACTCGTAGAACCCGCGCCCCGCCTTGCGTCCCGGACGGTCGAACTCGTCGACGAGGCGATCGACCAGGGCGTACGAATTCGAGACGATCCAGGGGCGACCGTCCGCGCGAGCGGCCTCGGCCATGCCCTCGCGGATGTGCCGCGACAGGGTCAACGAAATCTCGTCCATCAGAGCAAGTGCGCCGGACGGGTAGCCGGCCTGGAGTGCGGCCTGCTCGACGGTGGCCGGATGCACGCCCTCCGCGACCAGCGAGATCGCCTCGTCCATGAATCGGCCGATGACGCGGGTGGTGAAGAAGCCGTGACTGTCGCCGACGACGATGGGTGTCTTGCCGATCAGACGGACGAAGTCGAATGCGCGGGCAAGAGCGGAATCACTGGTGTGTTCTCCCACCACTATCTCCACCAACGGCATCTTGTCGACGGGGGAGAAGAAGTGCGTGCCGATGAAGTCGGCGGTTCGCGAAACAGACTGCGAGAGTGCGGTGATGGGGAGGGTGGAGGTGTTCGAGCACAGCAGCGCGTCGGCGGTCAGGTACTTGTCGACGTCCTCGAAGGCACCCTGCTTGACGGCGGGATCCTCGAACACTGCCTCGACGACCAGGTCGCAACCCTCGGCGTCCGCCGCGTCGGAGCTGGGGGTGATGAGCGCGAGCACCGCATCGGCATCGGCCTGGGTCTTTCGTCCCTTCGCGACAGCTTTGCCGAGAATCGAACGCGCGTAATCTTTTCCGCGCTCAGCAGACTCGATCGAGACATCGCGGAGGATCACTGGAACCTGCGCCGAGGCGACGACGTAGGCGATGGCGGCACCCATCATTCCGGCCCCGATCACCAGCACTTTCTCGGGAACTCGATGTGGTTCGGCCGGAGGGCGGGAAGCGCCTTTGGTGATGGAGCCGAGATCGAAGAACATCGACTGGATCAGGTTGCCCGAGATCGGCCCGCAGGCGAGCGACGTGCAGTAGCGGGTTTCGACGAGGGAGGCGGCCTCGAAGTCGAGTACCGATCCTTCCACTGCCGCGGCAACCACTGCGATGGGGGCAGGCATCGGCGCGCCCTTGACCTGTTCACGCACTGTTGCCGTGAGTGCCGGCAGCTGCGCGGCCACAGCCGGTGCTGACGCCGTACCGCCGGGGATCGTGAATCCCGCCCTGTCCCAGGGCTGGAGGGCCTCGGGATTGGCGGTGATCCATGAACGTGCCTGCGCCATCATCTGCTCGTGGGTGTCGACGACCTCGTCGATGAGTCCGAGTTCGAGGGCCTGCGCCGGCCGATATCGCTGGCCCTGGCCCACCACCTGTGTCAGAGCCTTGACGATGCCGAACATCCGAACTGTTCGGGTGACGCCACCGGCCCCGGGCAGCAACCCGAGTGTCACCTCGGGCAGCCCGAATCGAGCCTTGCTGTTGTTCAGGGCAATTCGATGATGGCAGGCCAGGGCGATCTCGAAGCCGCCGCCGAGTGCGGTGCCGCCCAGTGCGGCCACCACTGGCTTGCCGAGCGTCTCGAGCCGCCGAAACTTGTCCTTCGTGAAATCGAGCGCACCCGCGATGGCTGCATGGTCGGACGGACCGGCGTCGCGCAGCAATTCGAGGTCGCCACCGGAGAAGAACGAATCCTTGCCCGACGTGACGATGATGCCGTCGTACGCATCGAGTTCGGACTCGAGCCAGTCGACGGTCTGCTCGAGCGATTCACCGAATGCCGCGTTCATGGTGTTCGTGGAATGCGCAGGATCGTCGGTCGTCAGAACGACGATACGATCGGTACCGATCTCGCCGGTGATGGTGGAAGTGTGCAGTGCGGCTGGGCTGTTCATCGGATCCTCGGGTCGGTGCGGGTTCTACAGAGAGCGAGAGATGAGGTCTTTCATGACTTCGTTGGCACCGGCGTAGATGCGGGCGATGCGACCGTCGACGAACATGCGGGCGATGGGGTATTCCTCCATGTAGCCGTAGCCGCCGAAGAGTTGCAGGCAGCGGTCGACCACCTCGAATTGCCGATCGGTGGTCCAGTACTTGACCATCGCGGCCGTCGTCACGTCCAGTGAACCCGAAATATGTTGGGCCACTGCGTCGTCGACGAAGGTGCGGACGACGCGTCCGATGGTGGCGCATTCGGCGAGCTCGAACTTGGTGTTCTGCAGGTCGAACAGTGTCTTGCCGAACGCGTTTCGTGTCTTGGTGTAGTCGACGGTCTGTTGGACGGCGGCCTCGATCATCGCGGCCGCAGCGATACCGCAGATCAGCCGTTCCTGGGGAAGCTGCTGCATCAACTGCGCGAAGCCGCGACCTTCTTCACCCAGCAGGTTGGCGGCCGGGACGCGTAGACCGTCGAAACTGAGTTCTGCTGTGTCCTGGCCTTTCTGGCCGATCTTGTGCAGTACCCGTCCGCGGTGGAAGCCTTCGGTGTCGTCGGAGACCTCGGCCACGAGCAGCGATAGTCCGCGGGCTCCGGCGGTTGGATCTGTCTTGGCGGCGATGATGATCAGATCGCAGTGAGCTCCGTTGGAGATGAACGTCTTTCCGCCCGTGACCACGTAGTCGTCGCCGTCGCGCACCGCGCGGGTGGTGATGCCCTGGAGGTCCGAGCCGGTTCCCGGTTCGGTCATCGCGATCGCGCCGATCCACTCGCCGGAGCACAGCTTCGGTAGCCAGCGCTGCTTCTTCTCCTCGGTTGCGTACGCAAGGATGTAATGCGGAACGATGCCGCTGTGCACACCCAACTGCATGGCCGAGTCGCCTGCGCGGACTTGTTCCTCGAACAGCACCGCCTCGTGGCGGAAGTCGCCGCCGCCTCCGCCGTACTGCTGGGGTATCGACATTCCCAGGAGTCCATGGTTGCCCGCACTCCGGTAGACCTCGCGGCTGGGGCGTCCGGCCGCCGCGAATTCCTCGCGGTGCGGCGCGACCTCCTTCTCGAAGAAGCTGCGGGCGAGCTGTCGGACGTCGGCGAGCTCGGTGGTGACGTCGTCGGTGCGGTCTGCGAGTGCAGTCATGGAGGGTCCTCGGGTCGGAGCGTACGACGCGTTGTTGGCGCTGTGCCAATAACGATGCACCGACGTGGCCGCGGATGTCAACCATGTTCTGCGGCGGGTGAGTTCTCTAGCTGTCCGTGGAGCGGAGCAGTGCAACGTCCGAGACGAGGCGGATGTGCTCGGCCATCGCGCGTCCGGCCTCGACCGAATTCTGTTGCCGCACAGCGTCGGCGATGCGGCGGTGGTGTTCCAGCGAGGTCTGTGGTCGGTTCGACTGCGAGAGGGATTCGATTCGAGTTTCGCGGATCAGGCCGGCGATTTCGCCCATGAGGCGGGCGAGTAGCGGCGAGTGTGCGGCCTCGGTGATGGCGTGATGGAACAGCTCGTCGCCGGAGTCGCCGCGATTTCCGTCGGTGATCTCCGAGGCCATCACCGACACGGCATGGTCGATCGCCGCCATTTCGGCGTCGCTGCGGCGGTTTGCGGCGAGCTCGGCGAGCTTGACCTCGAGTGCCTCGCGGGCTTCGATCACCTCGGGCAGACGATCGGCGTGCTCGCGCAGGGCGCGAATGGCCATGTCTCCCACGGGCCGTCGCACGAGTACCGCTCCGTCGCCGTGGCGCACGGCCAGTATGCCCTGTACTTCGAGTGCGACGAGGGCCTGACTCAGTGAGGCTCTGCTGACGCCGAGGTGACCCGCCAGTTCACGCTCGGGCGGGAGTCGATCGCCGGGCTTCATGTCGCGATCGGCGATGTGTTTGCACAGCTGCTCCACGATGACCTCGTACAGCCGTGGTCGGGTCACCGGGCGAATTTGCTCAGCCACTGTGTCACTCGCTCTCTGCTCCTCTGGACCCCCACCTTAACCGTCGGGTAGGTAGTGGCCCGGGTCATAGCAACTGTTGACAAGTGATCCACTTCACTGGTTCAGTCTGTAAAGACTCAGTGGCTAGTCCAATTGGCCACGGAACCCGAGCGCCCGCTCGGGGGAGACCTCAGACGAACCGGAGACCTTCGATGTCGACCGAGTTGATACCCATCATTGCGCTCGTCGTCATGTTCCTCGCTGCGACCGTGTTCCCGGTGAACATGGGCGCGCTGGGGTTCGTGGCGGCGTTCTTCGTCGGAACCATTGCCGTGGGCATGGGCACCGACGACATCATCGCCGGCTTCCCGAGCAGCTTGTTCCTGACGCTGGTCGGTATCACCTACCTCTTCGCGATCGCCCAGAACAACGGCACGGTCGACCTCCTGGTCCGCGGTGCGGTGCGGCTGGTCGGTGGCCGGGTCGCCCTGATTCCGTGGGTCATGTTCGGTATCACCGGCGTGCTGACCTCCATCGGAGCGCTGGGACCGGCAGCCGTGGCCATCGTCGCACCGATCGCACTCGGCTTCGCGGCGCGGTACAAGATCAATGCCCTGCTCATGGGCATGATGGTCATTCACGGCGCACAGGCGGGCGGGTTCTCGCCGATCAGCATCTACGGCGTCACCGTCAACAACATCGCTCAGAAGGCGGGTCTGGTCAACAGCCCACTCACCTTGTTCCTGGGCAGCATGCTTTTCAACGCGGCAATCGGTGCGTTGCTGTTCATGTTCCTGGGCGGACGTGCACTTCTCGGACGTAGCGTGCACGACGAGGACGGCACCCGCCCCGAGGGAGATTCGGGCGGAGTAGGCGGGGGCGGCTCGAGGACTGTGATGCGCGGCTTCGGATCGTCGACGCCCAAGCCGTCCGGTCAGACGGTCACGGTCGAGAACGCGCCACCTTTGGCCACCGCCGTCAAGGCCATCACGTTCGATCAGATCCTCACGCTCGTGGGGCTGGCCTCGCTGGCGTTGTTCTCACTCGTCCTCGATCTCGATGTCGGCTTCGTGTCGATGACGGTCGCCGTGGTCCTCGCCCTGGCGTCGCCCAAGGCGCAGAAGGGTGCGATCAACCAGATCAGCTGGTCGACGGTACTGCTCATCGGTGGCGTGCTGACGTTCGTCGGCGTGCTGCAGGAAGCCGGCACGGTCGAGTACGTCGGTGATGCGGTTGCCGGCATCGGTATTCCGCTGCTCGTGGCTCTGTTGCTGTGCTATATCGGTGCCATCGTGTCGGCGTTCGCGTCGTCGACGGCCATCCTCGGTGTCACCATCCCGCTGGCCGTTCCGTTCCTGCTCGCCGGCGAGGTCGGTGCCATCGGTGTCATCGTGGCCCTGTCCATCGCCTCGACGATCGTCGACGTCAGTCCCTTCTCCACCAACGGCGCTCTGGTGCTGGCCAACGCCCAGGACATCGATCGGGACGTCTTCTACAAGCAGATCCTGAAATACAGCGCGTTGGTCGTCGTCATCGGCCCGTTGATCGCCTGGGCGGTACTGGTCGTGCCCGGCTGGCTCTAGCTCTCGAGCTGCGCGGACGTCCGAGAACTCGATCTTGACTTCCCCTCGGATCGCTGGTCCAATAGAATTGGCTAGGCCACTGAGTCAATATGCCAATTGCCACCCCTCATCGCTTTCGACGTAAGGATCAATTCGATGCCCCTCAACACGACAGGCAGAACCGGACCGCTCGACGGCACCGTGGTGGTGGATCTGACGCGCGCCCTGGCCGGCCCGCACGCGGCGATGATGCTCGGAGATCTCGGCGCGGACATCATCAAGGTCGAGACCCCCAAGGGCGGCGACGACACCCGGGTGTGGGGCCCGCCGTTCGTCACCCCGCGCGACGCGGAGCGCGAATCGACGTACTTCCTCTCGGCCAACCGCAACAAGCGGTCCATCGCGCTCGACCTCAAGACCGACGACGGCCGAGAAGCGTTGGAGCGCATGATCGAGCGAGCGGACGTTCTACTCGAGAACTTCCGCACGGGAGTGCTCGATCGGCTCGGCTTCTCGCCCGAGCGCATCGCGGAGATCAACCCGCGCATGGTCGTGCTGTCGATCAGCGGATTCGGCCACGACGGCCCCGAGGGCGGCCGATCCGGCTACGACCAGATCGCTCAGGGCGAGGCCGGGTTGATGTCGTTCACCGGCTCCGGTCCCGACGATGTTCAGCGCGTGGGGGTTCCGATCGCGGACCTGCTCGCCGGAATGTACGGAGCGTTCGGCGTTCTCGCTGCGCTGCGCGAGCGCGACCGCACGGGCCGCGGCAAGGTGGTTCGAACGTCGTTGCTGGCCAGCGTCGTCGGGGTGCACGCCTTCCAAGGCACCAAATGGACCGTGGCAGGCGAGATCGGTGAGGCGCAGGGCAATCATCACCCGTCGATCTGCCCGTACGGCCTCTTTCCCACTTCCGATGGAGCCGTGCAGATCTCGGTGGGCAGCGAAGGACTGTGGCACCGCTTCTGTGAGGGCTTCGGTATTGATCCCGACCTCGAGGGGATGGCGACGAACCCGCAACGCGTCGACAGTCGCGACGACGTCGTCGAGCTCGTGTCCAAGATCTTCCGCACCTACGAGACCGAGCCGTTGTTGGCGCTCCTCGACGAAATAGGCGTTCCCGCAGGCAAAGTGCGCAACGTGCAAGAAGTGTACGAGTGGGAGCAGACCAAGTCTCAGGGACTGCTCATCGACGTCGAACACGAGACGCTGGGCACGGTGACCCTGCCCGGGCCGCCGCTGCGATTCTTCGAATCCGACGGCACGGAGGTCACCGAGAACCGGCATCTGGCACCGCCGGTTCTCGGAGCCGACGACGAACTCGTCCGCGACTGGTTGAAAGAAGCGATCCGATGACGAGGATGACCGCGCTCGAACTCCTCGATCTGGTGATCGATCCCGGAAGTTTCGAGTCGTGGGACAGCCCGGCTGCCGATTACGTCATCGACGACGAGTACGCGAACGAATTGGCTGCGGCGCGTGAGAAGACGGGTCTCGACGAATCCGTTCTCACCGGATCCGCTACCGTGCGCGGCCGCAAGGTGGCAATCGTGTTGGGCGAGTTCGCTTTTCTTGCCGGGTCCATCGGGGTGGTCGCGGGTGAACGCTTGGTCAGTGCGGTGCACCGATCCACCGATGAGCGGCTTCCGTTGCTCGCGTTGCCGACCTCGGGTGGAACGCGCATGCAGGAGGGCACTGTCGCGTTTCTGCAGATGGTCAAGATCACCGCGGCGATCACCGCACACAAGGCGGCGAATCTGCCGTACATCGTCTATCTGCGGCACCCCACCACCGGCGGCGTCTTCGCATCCTGGGGATCGCTCGGTCACGTCACCGTTGCCGAGCCCGGTGCGCTCGTCGGGTTCCTCGGCCCCCGTGTCTACGAGGCGTTGTACGACGCGAAATTCCCCGCCGGCGTGCAGACCTCGGAGAACCTGCAGGCGCACGGACTCATCGACGCCATCCGTCCGCCCGAGCAGCTCGGTGAGATCGTCGACCGGGCACTACGCATCATGACCGACGTGCCGTCGTGTCGCGTCCGGCATTCCGATGCTCTCGAGTGGGAGATCGAGGACGTGCCGGCATGGACCTCCATTCTGGCCTCACGCAGGAGCGATCGGCCTGGGGTACGCGAATTGCTGTTCAACACAGCGGCAGACGTGTTACCGCTCAACGGAACCGGTCAGGGCGAGTCCGATCCGGGCCTCATTCTGGCGCTCGTCCGGTTCGGCGACATGCCGTGCGTTCTGCTCGGCCAGGACCGGAGGAGCCAGACGACGAAGACGCCACTCGGCCCCGCGGCTCTGCGTGAGGCCCGACGCGGCATGCGGCTGGCGCAGGATTTGAAGCTTCCCCTCGTCACCGTCATCGATACTGCAGGCGCAGCGCTGTCCAAGGAGGCGGAGGAAGGCGGCCTGGCCGGCGAGATAGCACGGTGCATCGCAGATATGGTCGACCTCGAAACCCCTACGCTCTCCTTGCTGTTGGGGCAGGGAACCGGCGGCGGTGCCCTTGCGTTGGTGCCCGCGGATCGAGTTCTCGCTGCTCAGCACGCCTGGCTCTCGCCGTTGCCGCCTGAGGGTGCCTCGGCCATCGTGCATCGCGACACCACCCACGCCGCCGAGATGGCGACCAAGCAGGGAGTGCGCTCGCTCGATCTCTTCCGGGCCGGTGTCGTCGACATCATCGTTCCCGAGTTGCCCGACGCCGCAGACGAATCACAGCAGTTCTGCGATCGAGTGGGCGCGGTATTGCACCGAGAACTTGCCGAGCTGATCGCTCAGGACCCCTCGATGCGCATGATCGCGCGCGAAAAGCGTTTCAATCGAATCGGTTTTGCGGCTGCCACTGTCTGATTTCCCGCCGAACTCGAAGTTATGGACGGATTCGAGTCCGTTTTCATCCATAACTTCGAGTTCGGCGGCGAGTGGGGGCGGCTATCGTCCTTGGGGTGGCTGGCAATGCTCGGGACCCCGGAGTCTCGGTGGCTGCGCGCCTGCTGGCCCTGCTCGGTGTGTTCGACGAGAAGGCTCCGTCGCTGACCTTGACCGACCTGGCGGCCGGTGCCGACCTACCCATCGCCACTGCGCATCGGCTGGTGCGAGAACTGGTGGAGTGGGGCGCGTTGGTCCGGGGCGACGACGGGCGTTACGTCGTCGGTAGGCGGTTGTGGAAACTGGGCTTGCTCGCACCCGATCAGTCCGATCTTCGCGACATCGCATCACCGTTTCTGCACGACATCTACGGAGCGACCCTTGCGACGGTGCACCTGGCCATCCGCGACGGGTGCGAAGTGCTCTATCTCGACAGGTTGGCCGGCCACGCATCGGTTCCCGCGGTCAGTCGCGTCGGCGCTCGGCTGCCGCTGCACGCCACCGGCGTCGGTAAGGTGCTGCTGGCGTACGCGCCGCGGGAGGTGCAGGAGCAGGTGATGCGCTCACTGGATCGCCTCACCCCGTACACGGTGACGCATCCTGGACAGCTGGAGAGCGAGTTGCGTCGAGTGCGTCGCGAGGGTTTCGCGCAGACGGTCGAGGAGATGACACTCGGTGCGTGTTCGGTGGCTGTGCCGGTCCATGCCGGCGACAGTGTGGTCGCCGCATTGGGAATCGTGGTTCCCAAGCTGGGCCGCGATCGAGTGAGACTGGTTGCCGCGCTTCAGGTTGCGGCCCAGGGGATCGGACGAAGTCTCGGCGGGTAGTCGGCCGTTTTCACTCAGTGGAATTGCGGTCTTGTTCGGGTCGAGATCCCGGGGTCTACTGCTTGCATGCGTACACAGGTTGCCATCATCGGTGCAGGGCCCGCGGGTCTGCTGCTGTCCCACCTGCTCGACGAGCAGGGGATCGACTCCATTCTGATCGAGTCACGTACTCAGGACTACGTGCTCTCCCGAATCCGGGCCGGAGTCCTCGAACACTCGACGGTCCAGTTGCTCGACGAACACGGACTCGGTGAGCGTCTGCACCGCGAGGGCGACGAGCATCGAGGCATCTACCTGCAATGGCCGGAAGAGCGGCACCACATCGACTTTCGTGATCTCGTCGACCGGAGTGTCTGGGTGTACGGGCAAACGGAGGTCACCAAGGACCTCGTCGTGGCACGCGAGAAGGCCGGCCAACAGATCTACTACGACGTCTCGGACACGGCGTTGCACGACGTCGAATCCGACGCCCCCTACGTCACGTTCACCGACGCGTCGGGCAACGCGGTGCGAATCGACGCGACAGTCGTTGCGGGATGCGACGGTTCCTTCGGACCGAGCCGGGCGGCCATGCCCGATTCGGTGCGCAACACCTGGGAAAGGGTCTATCCCTACTCCTGGCTCGGTGTGCTCGCCGATGTCGCCCCCTCGACCGACGAACTGATCTACGCCTGGCACCAGGACGGCTTCGCGATGCACTCGATGCGGTCGTCGACGGTCAGCCGGCTGTATCTGCAGGTGCCGAACGGAACCGATATCGACACGTGGTCCGACGACCGCATCTGGGATGCGTTGGCGACCAGGCTCGGTCACGGTCAGGACGGGTGGACTCTGAACCCCGGCCCCATCACCGAGAAGAGCGTGTTGCCGATGCGCAGCTACGTGCAGACACCGATGAGACACGGCAACCTGTACCTGGCCGGCGACGCCGCGCACATCGTGCCGCCCACCGGAGCGAAGGGCCTCAACCTCGCGGTAGCCGACGTGGCTCTGCTCGCGCCTGCCCTGGCGCAGAAGCTGAAGGGGAACGATTCTCGGGCCGCAGACAGCTACAGCGACGACGCCCTTCGGCGCGTCTGGCGCTGCACCCACTTCTCGTGGTGGATGACCACGATGCTGCATACCGGCGACGACCCCTTCGACGCGCAACTGCAACTCTCGCAACTGAAATGGGTGGCGTCCAGCGAGGCGGGTGCCATGGGACTGGCGGAGAACTACGCCGGATTGCCGATCGGGTTCTGACGGTTCGCGTCGAGTTCGCAGTTATGTGGCTGTTTCGGCCCCGAATGCCTGCACAACTGCGATCTCGTCGAGTTCGTGCCTCCGGCGGCAACCGACATCTACAGTGACTTCATGCGCATCGACGAGTATCGGACGTACGACGGCCTCGGGCTGGCCGAGTTGGTCTCCACAGGTGATGTCACTCCGCGTGAACTTCTCGATTGCGCACTGGAGCAGGCGAAGTCGGTGAACCCGGGGCTCAACGCAATCGTCCGCCCGATGCGCGAGGAGGCCGAGCAGCGGCTGGCCGGAACGCTGGAGGGCCCGTTCGCCGGGGTGCCGTTTCTGATCAAGGACTTGTCCCAGGACTACGCGGGGCTGCCCACGTCCAGTGGTTCACGTGCACTCACCGAGCTGCCGATGCCCGAACACGCCACGGTGGTGCAGCGCTGGCTCGACGCAGGCCTGGTCATCTTCGGCAAGACGAACACCCCGGAGTTCGGCGCCAAGGGAATCACCGAGCCAACAGTGTTCGGACCGGCTCGAAACCCGTGGGACCGCAGCAGAACTCCCGGTGGCTCGTCCGGTGGCTCCGCTGCGGCGGTCGCGGCCGGAATCGCGCCGGTGGCGGGCGCGAACGACGGCGGCGGCTCGATTCGCATTCCGGCGGCGTGCTGTGGATTGGTCGGGCTCAAGCCCGGCCGTGGACTGGTGCCGTCGGGACCGACTTTCGGCGAGCCGATGCACGGGGCCGCAGTGCAGGGCGTGGTGTCGCGGTCGGTCCGAGACACCGCCGCGATGCTCGACGTCCTCGCCGGTGGTGAGCCGACGTCGGGATACTCGTCCACGCCGCCGCCCGACGGCTTCCGGTCCCGGATGGACACCGACCCGCGGCCCTTACGGATCGGCATGTACGCCGCGACCTCGGTGAATCCGTCGCCGGCCCCGGAGGCGATCGCTGCGATGGAATCGGCGGCGACAACGCTCGGCGAACTGGGCCATACCGTCGAACTGCTCGAGGCCCCGCCGTTCGACGACGCAGCGCTCAATCGCGAATTCCTGCTCGCCTGGTTCACGTACCTCGCGTGGGAAATGGAAGAGGTCAAGCGCAGAACCGGGTGCGGTGACGACGCATTCGAGCGGGACACCCGAATCATGGCCGCTCTCGGCCGATCCGCGAGCGGAATCGACTACCTCGACGCGGTGGAGGGCCGACACCTGCATGTGCGGGCCCTGGCCACCTACTTCGAGACGTACGACTTGCTGCTGACGCCGACTCTGGCCGAGCTGCCCCCGAAGATCGGGGCGTTCGAACTCGCAAAGCCGCTGCAGCTGGCATCGGACTTGTTGCTGCGCAGCCGAACTGCGGGGATGCTCAAGTACACCGGCATCGTCGATCAGATGATCGACGAGAACATCTCGTGGATTCCGTACACCCAGACCGCCAACGTCACCGGGCGTCCGGCCCTGTCGGTTCCGCTGCACTGGACGGGCACCGGTCTGCCCATGGGCGCACACTTTCTCGCGCCGCTGGGCGGGGAGGGGCTGCTCGTCCAACTCGCGGCGCAGTTGGAACGAGCAGTGCCCTGGGCTCATCGCTACAGCGACATCGGCTGACAGCTACATCAGCTGACAGACATCGACACCGGCTAGCGGGTCGCCCCGAGCTGGACCTTGCCCGCGATGCCGGACGGACGCTGTCGCACGGTGCCGTCGACGATGTCGACGACTCCGCCTGCCCAGTCCGGATCGGTGTCGGCTGCGGCCTGAGGGTCGGCGTGTGCGTCCGTACCTTCCTCGGCTGCCACCGTGATGGAGCGTTCCAAGGCCTCCCGCACGCTGAGCAACGTCGTATCCGGTTCTGCGAACACCTCCGTCGCGGCATTGCCGCGTCGCACAACCATGTCGTGGGTCAGGCTCTCCACCAACGAGATCACGGTGCCGGGCGGCATCGCGGTGATGACTGCGACCGCGCGGCCGACCAGCCCCGTCGGCAGCAGTGGCACCGGAATCTGTGCTCGGCGCAGACCGGCGACGCTGCCGTACGCCTGCAGGAGTTCCGGGTAGCTCATCGTCTCGGTGCCGCCGATGTCGAACGATCCGGGGCGGGATGTCTCGCCGAGGGCGCGGGCGATGATGGCAACGACGTCCACGACGGCGATCGGCTGCACCTGCCTCCGCATCCACGTCGGGATCGGCGTCACCGGCAGTCGCTCGGTCATGCGTCGCACCAACTCGAAGGACGTCGATCCGGAGCCGAGGATGATGGCCGCCCGTAGGACGGTGGCATCGACAGAACTGTCGAGGAACGCTTCCTCGACCTGCAGCCGGGAGCGCAGGTGGTCCGACAGCGGAGTGCCGTCGTCGGGAATCAGTCCGGACAGGTAGACGATTCGCTGCAGACCGTTGCGTTCCGCAGCGGCGGCCATGGACTGCGCGGCATGGCGATCCTTCTCGACGAAATCGCCCTCGTCCATCGAATGCACCAGGTAGACGACCGCGTCGACGTTCTCGGTAGCGGAGTCGAAGCTGTCGTGGTCGTCGAGGTCGAAGTGCACTGCCGTCACGTGCGCACCCCAGGCGAAACGCGACTTCTTCTTGGGGTCACGCATCGCGGCGTGTACCTCGTGGCCCTGTTCGAGAAGCACGGGGATCAGCCGAGATCCGATGTATCCGGTTGCGCCGGTGACCAGCACTCGCATGAGATTCTCGTTTCTGTAGACAGGGGTCATACCCTGTCCGGGCAGTCTCACTCCCCGCTTCCGGTACCGGATGACACACTGTGCAGGTGAGTGCGCGCGTCAGGAACAACGTGAAAGTCGTCGGAGCTGCCGACGGCCCGGTCGTGATGCTGGCGCACGGCTTCGGCTGCGACCAGACGTTGTGGCGAGGCGTCACCGAAATCCTGGCTTCGCGATTCCGGATCGTCCTGTTCGACCACGTGGGGGCCGGGGCAGCGGACCCGGCGGCCTGGGACGCCGAGAGATACGCCCACATGAGCACGTACGCCGCCGACATCGTCGAGATAGCGCAGGAACTCGACCTGACCGACGTCACGTTGGTCGGTCACTCGGTGGCGTCGATGATGGGGGTGCTGGCCGCCACCGCTGCGCCCGATCGATTCACCAAGCTGATTCTGCTGACTCCGTCTCCCCGGTACATCGACGACGGCGACTACCGCGGCGGCTTCAGTGCAGAGGACATCGACGAACTGCTCGAATCGCTGGACAGCAACTACCTCGGTTGGTCTGCATCGATGGCATCGGTGGTCGTGAACGCACCCGATCGACCGGAACTCGAGAACATGTGGACCGCGAGCGTGTGCCGAACCGATCCGGCGTGCGCACGGGTGTTCGCCCGCACCACCTTTCTGTCCGACAATCGGGCGGATCTGCCTGCAGTACCGGTGCCGACGTTGATCATCGACAGTGCGCGAGACTCGCTCGCACCGCCTCAGGTCGGCCGGTTCGTGCACGAACAGATCCCGGGGAGCGTCCGCATCACGCTCGACGTCAGTGGCCATTGCCCGCAGATCACCGCACCCGAACTGACGGCCGAGACCATCGCGGACTTCGTGAGACCGTCGTGATCGATGACCTCGATGTCGAGGACCTGTACGAGAATGCGCCATGCGGGTACCTGTCCGTGCGCCCCGACATGCGGATCGCGCGACTGAACTCGACGCTGGCAACCTGGCTGGGCTTCGAGGTCGACGCGCTGGTCGGCACCGATTTCGGGGAGCTGCTCACCGTCGGTGGACGGATTCACTACGAGACCCACTTCGGGCCGATGCTGTTGATGAACGGCAAGCTCGACGGCATTGCGCTGGACCTGGTGACGGCGGATCGCCGACGGCTGCCGGTGTTCATCACGGCGAACGTCAAGATCGACGCAGCGGGCCGGCCGGTACTGATCCGCATCACGGCGCTCGACGCTCGCGATCGCCGCACCTACGAGCGCGAATTGCTGCAATCACGCACGCGTGCAGAACTGTTGGCCAAGACGCTGCAGCGGTCGCTGTTGCCGCCTGCACTGCTACCGCCGTCGGGGATGACCGCCGCGGCGCACTACCGGGCAGCGTCCCGCGACGAGGTGGGTGGCGACTTCTACGACCTGTTTCCGTTGTCCGACGACTGCTGGGGCTTCTTTCTCGGCGACGTCTGTGGCAAAGGTGCATCGGCGGCCGCTGTGACGTCGCTGACGCGGTACACGTTGCGCGCGGCAGCGGTGTACGACGAGAACCCCGTCGCGGTGCTGCAGAATCTGGATTCTGTTCTGCGGCAAGAGTTTCGGGACGCCAATGCGCAGTTCTGCACCGCAGTCTTCGGCATTCTGAGCCGAACGGACACCGGATTCGAGGTATCGATGGCCAGTGGCGGGCACCCCCCACCGCTGGTCCTTCGTGCCGACGGAACCGCCCACTACGTGCCCATGACGGGCGGCCAGCTGATCGGAATACTTCGGCACGCTCGCTTCGTTCCGGCGACCGTCACGCTCGAAGCAGGGGACACCCTGATGCTCTACAGCGACGGTCTCACCGAAGCGCGAGTCGGCCGGGGCCGATACGACGACGACGGTGCTCTCCTGGAATTCGCGACGGCACACGCTCCGGCGACTCCGGCAGCCATCGTCGACGATCTGCGGTTGCTGCTGCGCAGTTTCGGCGACGGTCTGGCCGACGACGCCGCCGTCATGGCACTGGGCGTATCCCCGGCCCCCGACTCAGTCGAGGGCAGCGAGGGCTGACGGCAGGTCGGCGTGCAGGGTGAATTCCTGATCCAAGCCCATCAGTTTGATCGGCCGGCTGGTGGTCGGTCCGTCGGCGACGACCGAGAACGACAGGGAGTCTCCGTGATCCTGTTGCGCCGTCGCGAGAACGGTCATGGCCGCCGAGGCCAGAAACGACACTCCGCTCAGGTCGACGATCAGTGCAGCCGGGCCGGTCGCGGTCTGTGCGGTGATGGCCTCGGACAGTGCCGGAGCGGTGGTGACGTCGAGCTCGCCCGCTACCGAGATGACGGCCGCGCGCCCGTCGTTGGAGGACTGGATCGAGAATCCTGCGGCGTTCGTGTCGACTGGCATCTGTACTCCTGAATCGTTACCCGCCGCGCTCGTCGACGGGGGATGCGGACCATTCAATCAGGCGGTGTCAGCGGAGCGTGACCTGAGTTCCTCGAAGTGCAGGCGCGCCCACCGTGGTGGTCCAGGAGGGGACGGCCTCCGGTGCGATTCCGGTGGCACCGCCGTAGATGACGGCCAGGGTCTGCTGCTCGGTGACCGAGCCCGCGTACGACGCGGGAACAGGAGAGAGCTGCGGAGCCGAGAGCACCGGGATGTTCTGCTCGCCCGGGTTTCTGGTCGGTACCTGGTACGAGCCGTCGTTGGGTGACCCACCCGGGTACTGCGGGAAGTATTCGCCCGCATTGCGGTCGAGCGGGGTGTAGCAGCTCGGTCCGCGGGTCTGCTCGAACAGCCGTGGCTCGTCCTGGTTCGGCAGGTATCGACCCTTCGGATTGACGAACGGCATCGAGACGTTGATGCCGGGATACTCGTCGCCGACGCCGGTGACGATCCTGCCGCGTCGGGCCCCTTCGGCGAACTGCGCGACCGTGCAACCCAGGGCGGGGGAGAACTCGGCCAGCACTTCGAGTGCCTCGCGCGAATTCGCGGCGAGACCGATCAGCTGCGTCGAGTTCGCCTCGAGAAAGCCGGCCGTCGTGTTCGAGGCGGATGACACCGACGTGTACAGCGTCGCGAGCGCGGATTGCTTCTCGACGACGGTGTTGCCGGTGGTCCGCAGATTGTCGAGAGCGCTGACCAACTCGGGAGCTGCATCGGCGTAGGTCTGGGAGAAGTCCGCCAATCCGCGTAGGTCCTGCTGGATGGCGGGGAGTTCGGTGTTCAGTCCGGAGAAGATGTTCTCCAGCCGATCGATCGTCAGGCCCAGCTGTTCTCCGCGGCCGCTGAGCCCCTGTGCCAGTGCGCCGAGGGTGTTCGAGAGATCCTGTGGCGGCACGGCTTGGAGCAACGGCAGCAGGCCGTCGAGCAATTGCCCCACCTCGATGGCATTTCCGCTGCGATCCTGCTTCAGCACGGTGCCCTCGGTAATGGGCGAACCGGGCTTGCCGTCCGGCGGAATCAACGCGACGTACCGCTCACCGAAGAGAGTCTTGGGCAGCAGGCGAGCCGTGACGTTCGAGGGGATCATCGGCGCTTTGTCCGGCTCGATTGCCAGTTCCGAGGTGACGACGCCGTCGGTGGTCGTAGCCGATCGGACCTCGCCGACGATCATGCCGCGCACCTTGACGTCGGCATTGCGGGGCAGCGCGTTGCCGACGCTGTCGGTCTCGAGGGAGACGGTCACGACGTCGACGAACGTCTTGTTGTACGAGGTGACACTCCACCCGACGAACACCACGATGAGCACGACCAGTCCGATTCCGAGGAGACGGTTCTGCACCGGCGAAGGGGCGCCGGTCATGCGACGGTCTGTGCGACAACAGCAGTCATGACGCGAACCTTAGTGCTACATAGAGTCACACTTACTGCTCCGACGCCCCTTCTGAGATGCACCTATCAGTGCCCGGGTGATGCGATACAGATCACACGCAGTCGGTGTGTCAGTCTGCGATCAGTTGCGTCGACGAGAACCAGCCGTCTCCGCCGCGTTCGCGCTGACGACTGATGACGTATCGGCCGGGTGCGATTCCGGTGGCCCCGTGTTCGGGGTGAATGAGGTAGGCGGTCTCCGAGTTGCTCAGGATGCCCAGAGCGAGGCGTCGAACGTCGTGCACCGGACTCGACCACGTGCACCCGCGGCCGTCGGCGACGAGGCTGTGCGGATTGCCGCCCGCCGCACTGCGGAGGAGTTCGATGCCGGACAGCGGCACGGTCTCGTGTCGTGTCCGTTCGGTGGTGACGACGATGCCGTCGAGTACGGCGAGCGGGACGACGATCAGATCTCCCTGGGCCTGCGACCCGTTGACGACGGGCACCGATATCTCCTTGTCGAGGTAGTCGAAGACATCCAGACCGGTGCGGTCGGTGAGAGTGGACAGCGTGATGTTCGAGTTCATGGGGTCACCTGTGGGTAGTTGTGGGGTGGGTAGTTGTGGGGTGGTGCCGAATGGGGGTGCGGTGAGTCAGGTACGCCGGAGGAGCCGGGCGTAGTCGGCTCCGGCCAGACCGTAGGTCCAGCCTGCCGCGTCGATGGCGGAGGTGAAGGCGGCGGGGACCCGCAGGCCGTAGCGGCGCCGTCGACCGTCGCGTTCACGAGAACCGTTGACGGCGAGCAGAATTCGTCCCCCGTCCTGCCAGCCCTCCGGTGCTGCGTACAGCTCCAGGGTGCAGCCCGGGTTCCCCGGATCGTGGCCGGTGTCGACGAGTCGTAGGCCCGCCTGCTCCAGATAGGTGTCCCAGCCGATCCGTTCGATGGCGCTTCGTCGCACTTCGACGTTGCGTTCGACGGTGATGCGGTCGACCGTCGGGTCGCGGATGACCCAGCTCGGAACGACGGTGCCGCTCAGTACGTGGACCGCGCTGCCGTCGGCGAACTCCACGGCCGGCCCGTCCGAATTATGCAGTCGCACTTCACCGTGCGGCGAATCGGGCAACGGTTCGACGTGTACGGCGGTGGGCCGTTCGGCCATCACTGCGATGTTCTCGAACGCCCACCACCACCCCGTCGACTCGATGAGGGCGGTTTGGACGTCGAGTAGTTCGACGTCTTCTATAGAAAACCGTGCGAGGCGGTGGCGACGGAAAGCGTCGTAGTAGGCGACGCGATGGGCTTCTTGTTGGCCGTACCAGGTGATGGAGCCGAACGGGCGGGGAGTGGTCGTGCGGATGGCAGTGGCAATTCCGTCGAACAGGCTGGTGTGCAACGACGCACGGACGGTCCGGTCGATGATGGGATCCGGGCTGATCCCGGCGAGGGCCGCCTCGATCGGGGTACCGCGGGCGACGATGCCGCGGGCTCGAAAGTCGTTGCTGCCGTTGGTTGTGCTCCACCGGTCTTCCCGAGGCCATTCGATGTGGCGGCGCTCGATGATGCGGTCCATGCGGTGCCGGGAGTCGGACAACATGGTGGCGATCTCGGCGTCCACCTCGGTGCCGGCGGTGGATATCGACGGTGTTCTCGCCAAGTGTCTGCCGGCGATGAAGGTCGCTGCAGCCCGAGGCGACGGCACCCAATGGAACTCGGGCTCGTCGAACCCGGCAGATCGCTACAGTTGTGCCACAGCATGTTCCGCGATAGATCTGTCGGCTGGGCCGGCTTTCAGTCCGTAATCGAGCCACCGGTCGCGTTGCGCACAGACCGCGCGGATGTCTTCGGCGTAGGAATCGAGATCTTCGGAGAATGTGCCTCGACGGGGGAATGTCGACGGCATCGGCACGGCGCTCACTTCGGTGAGGCGGTGTCCGCCTTTCCTGTTGTCATGAACCAAGAGTGACACGAGATTCGGCCGAGCGCAAGGGTTGCCCACGTGCGCGGAAGTTCGTAGCAGGGGTCGAGTTTCCACTCACATGGGTCAGCGCGAGCGCAACACCAATTTCGCGGCGCTGATGTCGTCGATCACCAGATCGGTGATCAGGCCACCGCGCAGTGCGGCGGTGAGGGCGTCGAGTTTGGACTCTCCCGCCACGATGGCGACTCTGCGCGGCACGGCCTTGAGTCGGTCAAGGCTCGGCCCACTCGATCTGTCGTTCAACGCAATTCGGTTGTAGCTGCCGTCGGATCGGAGGAACACCGTGGCGATGTCGCCGACGACGCCGTCACGTTGCAGCTCGGCTCTGTCGTCGCGTTCGAGATAGCCGGCGCTGTAGACGTGACTCGGAACGGCTCCACTCATGACGCCGATGCTGAAGACGGCGAGGTTCATGCGATCCTGAAGTTCGAGCACGCGCCTGATGCTGCGCTCGCGCCACAGGTGCTGCCTCGTTTCCGGATAGTCGAAGAATGCCGGGACCGGAAATCCCTGTGCCGCAGCCCCGTACGCGTCGGCGAACGTCCGGATGATGTCGGTGGCATACGAGACCCCCGTGGTGCGCATGTTGGCTGCCCCGTTCAGTTGCACCACGCTCGAGTTGTGGGTCCGTTTGGGGGCGAGCTTGCGGCTGACGGCGCTGACGGTGGTTCCCCAGGCGACGCCCATCACCATGTCCGACTCGAAGAACGACGTCAGCAGTCGGCCGGCGAAGGTCGCGACCCGATCGAGACGCTGCAGTTCGTCGACCGTCTCCGCGACCGGCACCACGTGTGCACGAATGTCGTACAGATCGGCGAATGCACGCTCGATCCGCGGTGCCTGACCGAGAGGGGTGGAGATCTTGATTTCCACCAGTCCCGACGCCCGCGCGAACGTGATGAGTCGTGAGACTGTCGAACGAGATACGCCCAGCTCACGGCCGATCGCCGCCATCGTCATGTCCTGGAAGTAGTACAGCCGCGCGGCCTGGGTGGCATGGCCGGTCCGCAGGTCGGATTCGGGAGTGATGCCGGTGTCCGTCACCGGCACCAGTGTACGACCGAATTGCACATATGTGCATCAGCTGTGAAACGCAGTGCAGGCCGTCTACCGTGGCAAATGGCACGCAATGTGGCGTGTATCACTGACTGTGTGGAGGCTGGAAGATGGCACGTAAGGAACCGGAATGGGGGCTACCGGCGCACATGGCCGCGGAGTTCGCCGGAACCATGATTCTCATTCTGTTCGGTGTCGGCGTCGTCGCTCAGGTGGTCTCGGGTGGTGAGTCCGGCAGCCTCGGCGGCCACGACTCGATCGCCTGGGCGTGGGGGCTGGGCGTGATGTTCGGTATCTATGTCGCGGGCCGTATCACCGGCGCGCACCTCAATCCCGCGGTGACCATCACGTTCGCACTCTTCCGAGGATTCAGCTGGAAGATGGTTGCGCCGTACATTCTCGCGCAGACCGCAGGTGCCTTCGTGGCCGCGCTGCTGGTGCGCTGGAACTACAACGACATGATCAACGCGGTCGACCCAGGGCACACCACCGCCACCCAGACCATCTTCTCGACACTGCCCGGTAACGGGACACTGCCGGTGAGTGTGTCCTCGGCGCTGATCGACCAGATCATCGGTACCGCCATTCTGCTGTTCCTCATCGTGGCCGTGACCGATTCGCTCGGTACCGCACCGATGGCCAACATGGCTCCCCTGATCGTGGGCCTCATCGTCGTCGCCATCGGATTCGCCTGGGCCACCAACGCCGGCTACGCGATCAACCCGGCTCGAGATTTCGGACCTCGCCTGGCGTCGTACATCACGGGCTACGGTGGAGCGTGGCGAGATCAATACGGCGGCCTGTACTTCTGGGTGCCGATCGTCGGACCTCTCGTAGGTGGACCGATAGGAGTGTTCCTGTACGACCTGTTGATCGGGAAGAACCTACGCAAACAAGAAGGTTCGACGCCCGAGCCGCCATCACGACTCCCAGCAGACACCCAGACCACAGGAGAGAAGCCATGACCGAGTTCGCAGGAAAGTACGTCGCCGCGATCGATCAGGGAACTACGTCCTCACGCTGCATGATCTTCGATCACGCGGGCACCGTCGTCGCCGTCGATCAGAAGGAACACCAGCAGATCTTCCCGCAGGCCGGTTGGGTCGAGCACGACGCGTCGGAGATCTGGGACAACGTGCGCGCCGTCGCGGCCGGTGCCATGGCCGCAGCGGATCTGACGCGCGAGGACATCGCCGCAGTAGGTATCACCAACCAGCGTGAGACGGCGCTGGTGTGGGACCGCGAGACGGGCAAGCCGATCTACAACGCCATCGTCTGGCAGGACACCCGTACCGATCGCATCGCGACCGCACTCGGCGGCGGCGATGCCAACAAGTACACCGCCAAGACCGGTCTGCCGTTGGCCACCTACTTCTCCGGGCCGAAGATCAAGTGGATTCTCGACAACGTCGACGGTGCACGGGCCAAAGCCGAAGCGGGAGAGCTGTGTTTCGGCAACATGGACACCTGGGTGCTGTGGAACATGACCGGCGGAACCGACGGCGGATTGCACTACACCGATCCGACCAACGCCTCGCGCACGCTGTTGATGGATCTCGACACCCTGCAGTGGGACGAGGGCATCTGCGCCGACATGGGCATTCCGATGTCGATGCTGCCCGAGATCAGGTCGAGTTCCGAGGTGTACGGCACCGGCCGTGAACGCGGACCGTTCCGCGGTGTGCCGATCTCCGGCATCCTGGGCGACCAGCAGGCGGCCACCTTCGGCCAGGCCTGCCTGTCGCCCGGTGAGGCCAAGAACACCTACGGCACAGGCAATTTCGTGCTGCTCAACACCGGCACCGAGAAGGTCATGAGCAAGAACGGCCTGCTCACCACCGTCTGCTACAAGATCGGCGACCAGCCGACGGTGTACGCGCTCGAAGGCTCGATCGCGGTGACGGGTTCGCTCGTGCAGTGGCTGCGGGACAACCTCGGCATGATCTCCTCGGCTGCGGACATCGAGACCGACGCGCGGTCGGTGGACGACAACGGCGGCGCGTACTTCGTGCCCGCGTTCTCGGGTCTGTTCGCTCCGCACTGGCGTGCCGATGCGCGCGGTGCCATCGTGGGATTGACGCGGTTCGTCAACAAGGGCCACCTGGCCCGTGCCGTGCTCGAAGCCACTGCGTACCAGACGCGTGAGGTCATCGAGGCCATGAACGCCGACTCCGGCGTCGACCTCGAGGTGCTCAAGGTCGACGGCGGAATGGTCGTCAACGAACTGTTGATGCAGTTCCAGTCCGACATCCTGAACGTCGACGTGGTGCGGCCCGTCGTAGCCGAAACCACCGCTCTCGGAGCGGCATACGCGGCAGGCCTCGCCGTCGGGTACTGGGCGAGCGAGGACGACATTCGCCAGAACTGGGCCGAGGACAAGACATGGACACCGTCCATGGACGAAGACCAGCGGGCAAAGCTGTACGCCGGCTGGAAGAAGGCAGTGACACGTACTCTCGATTGGGTTGATGAAGAATGAGTTCCACCACAACGGCTTTGAGTCCAACCGCGCGCGCCGAGGCGATCGCACGGATGGAAGCCGAAGAGCTGGACATCCTGGTGATCGGCGGCGGCGTCGTCGGCGCGGGAACGGCTCTCGACGCGGTGACGCGTGGTCTGAAGGTCGGACTGCTCGAAGCACGCGACTATGCGGCCGGCACGTCCAGTCGCTCGAGCAAGCTGTTCCACGGCGGTCTGCGGTACCTCGAACAGTTCAACTTCTCGCTGGTGTTCGAGGCCCTCAAAGAGCGCTCGCTCGTGCTGAACACGTTGTGCCCGCACCTCGCTCGGCCGGTCCCGTTCATCTATCCGCTCGAGAAGGTGATCGACCGTCCGTACGTGGGGCTCGGCATCGGCGTGTACGACGTCATGGGTGCCGGACGCGGCGTACCGAGTCATCACAAGCATCTCGGTAAGAAGAAGACGCTCGAATCCTTCCCCTCCGGCAAGCGGTCGGCGATTCGCGGTGCGGTGAAGTTCTACGAGGGCCAGGTCGACGACGCTCGGCACACGATGATGATTGCGCGGACCGCAGCCGCCTATGGTGCGTTGTGCGCCAACAGCACTCGCGTCACGGGCTTCCTTCGCGAGGACGACAAGGTCGTCGGAGTCGTGGCGAGCGATCTGGAAACGGGTCGTTCGTTCGAGGTGCGTGCCAAGCAGGTCATCAACGCCGCGGGTGTGTGGACCGACGAGTTCCAGCAGATGGTCGGCGGGCGTGGGCAGTTCCAGGTTCGCGCATCCAAGGGCGTGCACCTGGTGGTGCCCCGCAACCGCATCAACAGCGCCACGGGCATCATCACGCGCACCGAGAAGAGCCTGCTCTTCGTCATCCCGTGGGGGAGCCATTGGATCATCGGCACCACCGATACCGACTGGAAACTTGATCTCGCTCACCCGGCCGCGAGCCAGAGCGACATCGACTACATCCTGGGGCACGTGAACAAGCTGCTGGCCGATCCACTGGACCGCGCCGACGTCGTCGGGGTCTACGCAGGTCTGCGGCCGTTGCTGTTCGGAGAATCCGACTCCACCAGCACGCTCTCCCGCGAGCATGCGGTGTCCAGCCCGGTGCGAGGACTGACCGTCATCGCCGGTGGCAAGTACACTACCTACCGCGTGATGGCCAAGGACGCAGTGGATGCCGCGGTGCACGGGCTCGAACGCACAGTGCCCAAGTGTGTCACCGAGAACATCCCGCTCGTCGGGGCCGACGGCTACCTCGGGGCGTACAACTCCCGCAATCTGACGGCCGAACTCACCGGCATGCGGGTCTCACGCGTCGAGCATCTGTTGGGTCGGTACGGCACCCTGATGGGTGAGGTGCTGGATCTGATCGACGCCGATCCCGAACTCGGGAAGCCTCTCGACAGCGCACCGGAGTACCTCAAGGCAGAGGTCGTCTATGCCGCGAGTCACGAAGGCGCGCAGCATCTCGAGGACATCCTGACCCGGCGCACCCGCATCTCCATCGAGGTTCCCGATCGTGGTGAAGCGGCAGCCGAGGAAGTGGCTCGGCTGGTGGCTCCGATTCTGGGCTGGGACGATCAGCACCGGGCCGAGGAGATCGAGCACTACCGTCTTCGTGTTCTGGCAGAACGGGATTCACAGCAACAGCCCGACGACGAGACCGCCGACGCGGCCAGGCTCGGGGCACCGGACGTGCGCGCCGGGGTGAGCTGACCCCTCACAGCGGTTCGGTGAGGTAGCGCCGCAGGGTCGGGATCGGTGGTTGTGTTTTCCGATCCTGCGGCTGCGTTCCTCGTCGCACGGTACGACGCGCTTGTGGCGGAAATCGTCTGTCTTCCTGAGCGCTACGAGCCGTTCATGTCGATGCTGGACGGTGGAGGGCATGCAGCTCACCCGTCGATCCCTCCTCAGATATGCCGCTCTCGGTGCCGCTGCCACGCCTGTCCTGGCGTGCAGCCCGGCGTTGGTTCGCACCCGGCCGATGCTGACACACGGCGTCGCCAGCGGTGATGTGCGTGCCGACGGAGCGCTGGTGTGGGCACGTTCCGATATTCCGGCGACGATGATCGTCGATACGTCCGCGACGGACTCGTTCTCCTCGGTGAGGACGATGCGCGGGCCACTGCTGACCCCGCAGTCGGACGGCACGGGAGTGCTGCGCCTGACCGGATTGCCTGCGGGACAGAAGGTTCATTATCGGGTCACGCTCGAGGGCGAGGACGGCGCGACGTCGGAACCCGTCACCGGAATGTTCTCCACAGCTCCTGACGGCCCATCCGACATCCGCCTGTTGTGGGGTGGCGACACCGCAGGCCAGGGTTACGGCATCAACCCCGACATCGGCGGTATGACCATCTTCTCGGCGATGGCCGACAGGCAGCCGGATCTGTTCCTGCACAGCGGCGATGTCATCTATGCGGACGGCCCGCTCGAGGAGCGCGTGACACTTCCCGACGGTCGAATCTGGCGAAACACCATGAGCGAGGCCAAGTCCAAGGTCGCCGAGACGCTCGACGAGTACCGCGGCCAGTACGCCTACAATCTCACCGACGACAACTACCGCCGCTTCAATTCGTCTGTCGCCCAGATGGTCCAGTGGGACGATCACGAAACCGTCAACAACTGGTACCCCGGTGAGATCCTCGACCTGGAGCAATACACGGTGAAGGATGTGGACCTGCTGTCGCAGAGAGCGTTGCAGGCGTTTCACGAGTGGTTGCCCATCGCGCCCACAGAAGCCGTCGACGGCCGGGTGTACCGCAAGATCGCCTACGGGCCGCTGCTCGACGTCTTCGTCCTCGACATGCGCACGTACAAGGATGCGAACGGTGCGAACACCGCTGCGTCAGGGGAGATCCTCGGCTCGGCGCAGCGTCAGTGGTTGATCGACGAGCTGTCCCGCTCCACCGCGACGTGGAAGATCATCGCGAACGACCTGCCCCTCGGACTCGTCGTTCCTGATGGGAAGGTCGCGCAGGAAGGCGTCGGCAACGGCGACCCCGGTGCGCCGTTGGGCCGTGAGACCGACATTGCGCAGGTGCTCACCGCGATCGACCGGAACGACGTCACCGGCACCGTCTGGCTCACCGCCGACGTGCATTACACAGCAGCGCATCACTATTCGCCGGAGCGCGCGGCCTACCAGGAATTTCGCGAGTTCTGGGAATTCGTCAGCGGGCCGCTCAACGCCGGCGCATTTGGCCCCAACGTCTTGGACGGCACGTTCGGCCCGGAGGCAGTGTTCGTGCACGCGCCACCGGAGCCGAATGCGTCGCCACTCGACGCGTTTCAGCATTTCGGTGAGGTGCTCATCGACGGGGACTCGCGCGATCTGACCGTCAACCTCTGCGACGCGACCGGGGCCGTGCTGTTCACGAAGGTACTGCCTGCCGCCTGATCGCTCGGGCCCGTCGATTCGTCGGGGTCAGGTCGGCGAAAACGACTGCACTCGAACGGACATCGTCCGCCGTACCGACAGCGGCCCCGCCGTCCTCGTCCGGCCCGACGGATACATCGCGTGGGCCGGACGCTCCGAATCGGAGGAGTGGCTACAGATACTCGAACAATGGACCGATCAGCCCTGAAGCAACGTGAACGAATGCTCGCGAATCAGAATGGACGGTCCGCCCGCCTCGTACGCCTGATCCGGATCACTCGACGTCGACTGACTCCACTTGCCCTCCGGCAGCGTGAATTCGACTGTCGCAGGTGAGGCGTTGACCATCCAGGCGAACGCAGCGTCTCCCTCGCCCGCACGCATCAGGATGAGAATGCTGTGTGCGTTGCCGTCCGACCAATCCTCGTCGACCAGTTTCTGACCGTCGGCGCGGTAGAAGTCGACCGTATCGGGTCCTGCCCCGTCCTCCTCGGAATCGCTGTCGTGCCGGAACCAGGTGGGACGCAACGCCGGATGCTCGTCGCGCAGCGAGATCAAATGGGTGGTGAAGTCGACGAGATCCTGATCGACCGTGCTCCAGTCGAACCAGGAGACCTCGTTGTCCTGGCAGTACGCGTTGTTGTTGCCGTTCTGCGTTCGGCCCAGTTCGTCGCCGCCGAGGATCATCGGGACGCCGGCCGAAAGGAGCAGTGTGGCAAGGTGATTACGCTGCTGGCGGGCGCGGAGTGCGTTGACGCCCTCGTCGTCGGTCGGGCCCTCGGCGCCACATCCCCACGAACGATTGTCGGATTCGCCGTCCTGGCTGTCCTCGCCGTTCTCCTCGTTGTGCTTCTCGTCGTAGGAGTTGAGGTCGGCCAGGGTGAAGCCGTCGTGGGCGGTGATGAAGTTGACACTCGCCAACGTCGGGCGCCGGGTGCTCTCGTACACGTCGGGGCTGCCGGTGACACGTTGCGCCAGAGCGGACAACGCGCCGTCCTCGCCGCGCCAGAAGTCACGAACGTCGTCGCGGAACTTACCGTTCCACTCCGACCACCGGGCCGGGAACCCGCCCACCTGGTAGCCCTGGGTGTCCCAGGGCTCGGCGATGAGTTTGACCGGCGCGAGCGTCGGATCCTGGTGTACGAGATCGAGGAACGCGCTGTGGACGTCGAGGCCGGAGTCCTGACGGGTCAGGGTGCTCGCGAGATCGAAACGGAATCCGTCGACGTGCATCTCCGTGACCCAGTACCGCAGCGAGTCCATGATCAGGCCCAGCGCCGCGGGATGTCCGACGTTGAGGCTGTTGCCGGTGCCCGTGGTGTCGTAGTAGGCGCTGCGGTCGTCGTCGACGAGTCGGTAGTGCGAGCCGTTGTCGATTCCTTTGAGCGACAACGTCGGTCCCAGGTGGTTGCCCTCGGCTGTGTGGTTGTAGACGACGTCGAGGATGACCTCGATACCGGCCTCGTGCATCGCCTTGACCAGTGCCTTGAATTCGTCCACCTGACCGCCGGTGTCGCCGGTGCTGGCGTACTCGTTGTGCGGGGCGAAGAAGCCGATGGAGTTGTAGCCCCAGTAGTTTCGGCGGCCCTCTTCGAGCAGGTGTGAGTCCTGGACGAACTGATGAATGGGCAACAGCTCCACTGCAGTGACGCCGATACGCTTCAAGTGCGCGATCGCGGCGGGGTGGGCCAGCCCGGCGTATGTTCCTCGAATGTCCTCGGGAACATCGGGATTGGTGGCAGTGAAGCCCTTCACGTGGACCTCGTAGACGACGGTCCGGTCCAGTGGAGTGCGCGGTGCCTCGTCGCCGGTCCAATCGAAGTTCGATTGCACTGCAACGGAATACGGCATGTGCGGTGCGGAGTCCTCGTCGTTGCGGGTCTCCGGCTCTGCATGCAGATGCGAGAACACCGACTCGTTCCAGTCGACCTGGCCGGTGATGGCCGTGGCGTACGGGTCGAGCAGTAGCTTCGCCGGGTTGTGGCGCAGTCCCGAGGCGGGATCCCACGGGCCGTCGACGCGGAGACCGTATCGCGTTCCCGGGGTGACGTCGGGCACCAGATCGTGGAAGACGTGACCGGTGCGAAGTGCCAACGGCGTTGTACTGCGCTCTGTTCCATCTTCGTTCATCACGACGACGGACACCGAGTCGGCTGTTTCGGAGTAGACGGCGAGGTTGGCTCCGTCGTCGGACAGACGCGAGACGCCCAGGGGATACGGGAGACTGGATGAGGTGGGCATGAGCGGCCGATTACCCCCGGCGCAGGTGAGCGAAACGCTTGCCCACCTGGCGCTCGGATAGAATCGACGAGGAGATTGCGCCCGTCCTTGACCTACGGCCGCATGTGACTAAGGACGAGGCCATGAATCCCGCAGTACCCGATCCCGGTTCGGCTCGGCTCGACGAGCTGTTTCCCGGTGACAATGCCACCGAGGCTCGGTTTCGCGAGCTGGATTGGAGCTCCACGGAGCTGGGATCGGTGGAGCAATGGCCGTACGAATTGATCGCGGCCATCCGCACGGTCATGCCGTCGACCATTCCGATGTTGATCTGGTGGGGGCCGCGCCTGGTCCAGATCTTCAACCACTCGTACACCGATTTTCTCGGTGACAAGTTTCCCGCCGCCGCAGCGCAGCCGGCCAGGGACTGCTGGGCAGAGATCTGGGACGAGATCGGCGCATTGGCTCATCAGGTCGTCGACGGCGGCACTGCGGTGCACGGTGCTCGCCAACGGTTCATGATGAATCGGTACGGGTTCCTCGAAGAGACGTACTGGACCTTCTCGTACAGTCCGATTCACGGTCCCGAGCGCGCGGTCCTCGGCGTGTTCGTCGCGACGTCGGAGGTTACCCAGCAGCTCCTCGGCGAACGCCGCATGCAGGCGTTGCTGAGCCTGGGCACGCTGACGGGCAACGACACCGACGGTGCCGTGGACGTCTGCCGTGCGGCAGTGGGTGTGCTCGCGGCCGAAGCATCGGAGTTTCCCCTCGTCGCCGGTTACCTCCGCGAAGATCTGAATGCGGACGGCCCGGTGGAGTGTGTCATGACCGGCGGCGACGCCGGGTACCAGGCTGCGACGTGGGAGTGCGCCGACATCTCTCGAGTTGCCGACGGTACGGTCACCTGCGCGACCGTGCAGGTGGACGGCAACGTTCCGCAGGCCGTCGTCGTGCCGTTGACGATGGCCGGTCGGGTGCAGCCGGTCGGGGCGTTGTTGATCGGAGTGAGCAGCCATCGGGTGATCGACGATGCCTTCACCTCGTTCTGCGTCGTCGTCGCCGAACGCCTGTCCACCGCACTGACGGCCTCGCACGCGTTCGAGATGGAGCGCAGCCGGGTGGCGGCCTTGGCCGACGCCGATGCTGCGAAGACTCGGCTGCTCGAGAACGTCGGGCATGAATTCCGCACCCCGCTGACGCTGCTGACGGGCCCGCTCGATTCGGTACGCGAGAACGCTGCTTCGGTGCTGGATGCGAACGACCGCGAATCACTCGACGTCGTTCATCGCGCGTCGATGCGGCTGCGCAGGTTGGTGGACGACCTGCTCGACATCGTCAATGCCGAGGCCGGCCGACTCGTCTCTCGACCCGAGCCGGTGAACCTCGGCTTGGTGACACGCGATTGCGCGACGATGTTCTCGGCCGTCGCGTCGGCGCAGGGGCTCGAGCTCGTCGTGGATGCGGCCGAGGACGTCGTGGTCCTGACCGACGCCGAAATGTGGTCGAAGGTGGTATTCAACCTCGTCGCCAACGCCGTCAAGTACACCCCGGCCGGACGGGTGTCGGTTCGTCTGGTCGCGGACGAGACCACCCTTCGGCTCGTGGTCGCAGACACCGGACTGGGAATTCCGGCCGAGGACCTGCCTCGAATCTTCGACCGGTTCCACCGCGTCGAGAGAGAAGGCGCGCACAGCATCGAAGGGTCCGGAATCGGGCTTGCCCTGGTGACGGACTTGCTGACCGCCTTGAACGGGCGCATCGACGTCGACAGCGACGTGGGCCGGGGGACTACCTTCACCGTGCAGGTGCCGCGGTTGCCCGCAGAAGCTGCCGCTGTCGATCGACCCGGCGCTCCGGCCGATCCGATCTCGGCGATCTTCCCCTCGATCGAGCCCGTTCCCGAGACGTCCGATCGCGCCGACGTCCTGCTCGTCGAGGACAACGTCGACATGCGCAACTACCTCGCGCGCCTGCTGACCGACGAAGGGTGGTCCGTCTCGACAGCGGGGGACATCGAGACCGCTCTCGATCGTGCCCGGACGATGCTGCCGGGTCTTGTGCTCTCCGACGTCATGCTGCCGGGGCGCAGTGGTCTGGATCTGGTGGACGACATCCGCGGCGACGCCGACTTGAGACGAGTACCGGTCATCTTGCTGACCGCTCGTGCGGGAACTGACTTTGTGCTCGACGGACTCGGACGCGGTGCCGACGATTACATCGTCAAGCCGTTCCACGACCGAGAACTCGTCGCGCGCGTTCGCGTGCACCTCGAACTGTCACGGATGCGCGAGCAGCTGATCGCGGAGAGCGGCAATCAGGCCGCGACATTGCGTACGGCGCTCGAGACCCGCGGCACGATCGGCCGAGCCGTCGGCATCCTCATGTCGGTGTATCGGATCGACGCGGACGCCGCGTTCACGCAATTGACCGAACTCTCACAGAACACCAACCGCAAGACGCGGGATCTGGCCGTCATGATCGCCGACGACTTCACCGCCGGCCTCGCCCGCGAGCACTGACCGGCCGGTCAGTGGTTGCGGCGGTAGTTCTCGCGTTCGCGTTCGAGTTCCGCCGTCTTCTTCTCGCTCTTCAGATCGGCGGGCAGTCCGTGAATCTCGAGACGACGAGCGCGGTTCTGGTCCATGTATGCGGCGGTGTAGAACAGCGCGAGCAGCAGGGCCAACAGGACCATCGAGGCACGTAACCAGATCGCGCCGGGAAAGAGCACGAAGAACCCGATGAAGATGGGCAGGAACGGGATCATCGAGCGCAGGATGTGACGCGGTGTCGCGCCGGGGCCGACGAGGTCGCGTCGAACCCAATCCTGCATCGAGTCGGGGAGTTTGCGGCCCAGGACGGCGTAGCCCAACCATTGGCCGGCGTTCGGACGGGTGCGCTGGGGTCGTGCGCTCATGTCAGTGCTCCTGCTGCGATCGCCGCGTCGTTGACGCGAGTGAGGACGCGGCGCAACTGCTCCAGTTCGTCGAGTGACGCACCGAGTCTCGCCACGACCGCGGATGGAATCTTTTCGGCTTCGGCGCGGAGAGCGGCTCCGGCGGGGGTGAGGGATACGAGCAGAATGCGCTCGTCTTCCGTGCTGCGTGTGCGGGTGAGCAGGCCCATCGATTCCAGGCGCTTCAGCAGCGGGGACAGGGTGGGCGAGTCGAGTTGCAGCGCTGAGCCGATCGCTTTGACCGACATCGGCGACTCGCCCCACAAGGCCAACATCACCAGATACTGCGGATGGGTCAGGCCCATCGGTTCGAGCAACGGCCGATACACCGACAGCACAGCCCGGTTGGTGACGGCCAGGGCGAAGCAGACCTGGCGATCGAGCGCGAGTGGATCCTCGGTGGTGGTCACGGTGGCCAGAGTAGCAGAATTGATTAGTGCACGAATTGTTCGTGTACGACTCGAATGGTGAAAAAGGGCGGAGGTTCAGGTTCGCCACCTCGATCGGGTATCGAGTCTGCGACAGTGGTGAAAGTTTGCCCACAACGTGTTACCGGGCGCGCAATTGTGCAATGCTGCACCTCGATTCACCCTTACCGTGATAATCCCGAGAGGATCGCCATGCGTCGCCGACGCATCTCCACCACTGTCTTCGTCGCAGCGTTGTCCCTGTCGATCGCCTCGGGAGGTATCGCATCCGCCGAGCCGGCTGCGCCCTCCGCCCGCATCGTCGACACCGTCCTGACATCCGACACGCTGCGCACGCTGAAGGTCGACTCACCCGCTATGGGGGCCGTCGTCGAAGTGCAGGTGCTCACGCCCGCGGTGAAGACCGGACCGCGTCCGACGCTGTACATGCTCAGCGGCATCGGCGAAGAGGATCCGCACAACAGCATGTGGTTGCGAAAGGGGCAGGCAGCGGAGTTCTTCGCCGACAAGAACGTCAACGTCGTCCTGCCGTTGGCCGGGCCAGGCAGCTTCTACACCGACTGGCAGCGCGACGACCCGAAACTCGGCCGGTACCAGTGGGAAACGTTTCTCACCGAGGAACTACCTCCGCTGATCGACGCGGCCGTGGACGGCAACGGCCGCAACGCGATCGCGGGACTGTCGATGGGCGCACAATCGGCGATGATGCTCGCCGCACGTAACCCGGACGTGTACTCCGGCGTGGCGTCGTACAGCGGCTGCTTCGCGTCCGCCGAGCCGTTGGGCCAGGCCAGTATTCGAGCCATCGTCGCAGCTTTCGGCGGCAATGCCGACAACATGTGGGGCGGACCCTTCGATCCTGCGTGGGCCGAACATGATTCGGTGGCCAATGCCGAAAGTCTGCGCGGTACCGATGTCTACGTGTCGGTGGGAACCGGAGCACCCGGACGACACGAAAGCTTCGACACTGCAGCGGGATGGGACAGGGTGGTGGTCGGTGGCCTCATCGAGGTCGGGTCCAACTACTGCACACACCGACTCGCGGATCGGCTCGGCCAGTTGAACATCCCTGCAACGTTCGACTTCACCGAGACCGGAACACACTCGTGGCCGTACTGGGTGGAGCAACTGCCGAAGAGCTGGCCGACCCTCGCCGGATCTCTCGGTATCTCGGGCTGACGCTCGGTATCTCGGGCCGATTGCTCAGTGGGTCCATGGGCAGTCGAGAGGCTTCGTCAGGCCGAGGTGCTTCTCGACCCGCGCCACCGACTCGTCTCGGAGGCGGCCGTAGATCCGGTACGGGTCGTGCAGGGTCCGTCCCAGAACGCTTTCCATCGCCTCCGCATCGAAGGCTGCCGCGGTGTTGTCGGAATTGCGGGTGCCGTCGGATTCGAGATTGGACCTGAAGATGCCAGCCGCCGACTTGGGCAGGAAGTCCTCGTACACGATCGGGTCGGCCGCGAGAACACCCGACCTGACCAGATCGACGAGGCCACCGTCCCGGTCTGCAGCGGACGGGTTGGTCCCAGTGACTCGAAAGGTGAAGTAGGCGAGGTCTTCTGCCATCCACAGTGTCTCGTCGTCCGGCACCAGCGACGACCACAGTGCGGACGCGTCCTCGGGTTCCTCGGTATCGAGTCGATCCAGATACTCGTCGTAGCGACGTCGTCCGAGTGCGGTAGCTGCCGCGCCCCTGGCTTCGACCTCGCCGAACCGCACCCGTAGATGACCGGGTTCGACGTTGCCGTTCTCGTCGAGAAACATCCGCTGCTCGTCCAGCGCTCGGAACGACGTCTGGCGCAACAACAACCCAGGACCGGACGTACGAGGAGGCCCCTGGATGGTGTCGATCATTGCCACCCCGCGCTCTCCCATACGGCGATGCAGAAGATCGATGTCCAGAACCCTCGGTGTCAGGTGGTTGATGTGGGTGGAGGAGACACCACCGATGTCGGCGGCTACCGCCGAGACTGCCTCGAGTTCGCGATACCACGCCCTGTCGACAGGGTCGGTCGACAACGCGAACGCCGCCGTCGCGAGGTCCAGAAAGGTAGCGGACTCCTCCGCTGCGAGGCCGTTGTCCCTCTCACACGTGGCTGCCAGCTCGAGCAGTAGCGGAGGGAACAGCGTTCTGCGGTCGAGGAATTCCGTCAGGCGACGGCCGAGATCCGGATCGAAGAACCGTCGATCCGACGCCACCAGCATCGAGGTGAAGATCCGGAACGGGTTGATCGCCAGCTCGGCCGGATCGATCGGCCGGAACGCTGTCGACACCACCGGAATCGAACTCAACGCAGTGTCACGCAGATCGTAGAAACCCACCGGATACATGCCCATGGCACCGAATATCATTGCCACCTGCGACATCTCACGTGCATTGCCGACACGAATCGCCCCGTGTCGCTCGGCGGTGACGCGATCGATGGAGCCGAAACGTTCCGCATCGGCACCGCTGGTGCGCATCGTCTCGGCATTGATCGACGCGGTGACGTCCAACAGCGTCGTGTACGCGGGAACCTCCCGCCCGTACAGAGCCGACAGACGAAGGGCGAACAGCGCTCGCAATTGCGTCGGTGTCACGTTCACCACCTCATACTGCGCCTTTCCGTGCCGGCACGGAACCCGTTCGGCTGTCTGCTGCACTCTCGCGATTGTGCGCATCTACCGCACAATGTGTGCGCGATCACACAAGACCGGCACGTTCGCCCGGGCGCAGTCTGGAGCAGGCATGCGAGAGGTGCCTGCACACGGCACCGAGAAGGAGCGAAAACACATGACCGCAGTACAGGAATCGGCCGCACCGTCGCTGCCGACCGGCACCGCCACCGAGCTCTACATCGCGGGGCATTGGCACGGTGCATCCGACGGAGGCACCTTCACCGACTTGAACCCGACCACCGAACAGCCCCTGGCCGAGATTGCCGCAGCCACCGCGTCGGACGTCGATGCAGCGGTGCGTGCGGCCCGTGCCCAGCTCGGTGGTGAGTGGGGCGCAACGCCAGGAGCGGTCCGGGGCCAGCTGCTCAATCGGGTGGCCGATCTGATCGAGCGGGACGGCGACCTTCTCGCTCGACTCGAAGCCCTCGACGTCGGCAAGCCGGTGGGTCAGCCCGCGATGCTCGACATCCCCAATGCTGCAGCCACTTTCCGGCACTTCGCGGGCTGGGCCGACAAGATCACCGGCAGCTCCATCCCCACTGCGGGCTACTTCGGGCAGCCGACGCACTCGTACACCGTTCGCGAACCCGTCGGCGTCATCGGCATGATCGTTCCCTGGAACACTCCGCTGATGATTGCGGCGTGGAAGCTTGCTCCCGCTCTGGCCGCGGGGAACACCGTCGTCGTCAAGCCGCCGGAGGACGCGCCACTGTCCATCCTGCATCTGGCTCGACTGATCGACGAGGCAGGCGTACCTGCCGGAGTGGTCAATGTTGTTCCAGGACTGGGCGAAGTGACGGGCGATGCCTTGGTCGGCCATCCGGACGTCGACAAGATCAGCTTCACCGGCAGCCCCCGGGTCGGCAAGCTCATCGCGAAGAAGGCCGCCGACACGTTCAAGCGGACGACGCTCGAACTCGGCGGCAAGTCCCCGCAGATCATTCTCGAGGATGCGGATCTCGACGCGGCGATCAACGGAACCGCGATGGGACTGTTCTTCAACCAGGGCCAGGTGTGTGCGGCCGGAACCCGAGTGCTGGTGCATCGCTCGCTGTACTCACAGGTGGTGGACGGATTGGCCGCCGCGGCCTCGGCTCAGGTGCTGGGCGATCCGTTCGATCCGTCGACGACGATGGGTGCCCTCGTCAACGCGACGCAGCGTGACAGCGTGCTGGGGTACATCGAGGCCGGACGCGACGGTGGGGCCCGAGTCGCAGCCGGTGGCGGACGTCCCGACGGCGCCGGCTATTTCGTCCAGCCGACGATCTTCGCCGATGCCGACAACGGCATGAAGATCGCCCAGGAGGAGATTTTCGGACCGGTCGGAACGGTGATTCCGTTCGATACGGCCGACGAGGCGATCTCCATTGCCAACGACACCGTGTACGGCTTGGCCGCTTCGATCTGGACCCGCGACGTGTCGAGGGCGCACATACTGGCCGGGCAGGTCCGTTCCGGCGCGGTGTGGGTGAACGGCTGGGCTGCAATCGATCCCGCTCTCCCCTGGGGCGGCATGAAGTCCAGTGGCACGGGCCGGGAACTCGGGTGGGCCGGTATCGAGGCCAACACCGAAGAGAAGGTTGTCACCGTAGTTCTGTAGCCCGACTCCCTCGTGCAGCAACGAAACAGCAAGGACTGACATGCCGAAGAAATCGACCGACTACGTCGTCGTCGGAGCAGGATCAGCAGGAAGCGTCATCGTGAGGAGGCTCCTCGACGCAGGCCACACCGTCCACGTCATCGAGGCCGGTCCCGTGGACACCGATCCGGCGATCCATTCACCGCAGGGCTGGCCGACGCTGTTGGGTGGCACGCAGGATTGGGGACTGTTCACCACCCCGCAGAAGCACGCCAACGATCGGCGAATCTTCTGGCCACGCGGACGCGTCCTCGGTGGCAGCTCGTCCCTCAACGGAATGATCTACGTACGTGGGCATTCCAGCGATTACGACGGGTGGGCATCGGCCAGCGGTGACGCCGGATGGTCGTGGGAGAACGTGCTGCCGCTGTTCAAGCGTTCGGAGTCACACGAACTCGGTGCCAACGAGTTCCACGGCGGCGACGGGCCACTGCCGGTGTCGATCATGGGTACCCCGCACCCCTTGGCGGCGGCGTTCGTCGACGCGGCCGTCGAACATGGTCACAAACTGATCGACGACTTCAACGCCGACGAGATGGTGGGTGCCGGCTACAACCACACCACCACGCGCGACGGTGAGCGGATGAGCGCCTGGAAGAGCTTCGTCGGCCCGGTGCTCGACAATCCCGACTTGACGGTGACCACCGGTGCTCTCGTGCACCGAGTGGTGCTCGAGAACGGCCGAGCGGTGGGCATCGAATACAGCCGCGGAGATGGCGAGCTGGAGCGAGCGTTCGCCGGTCACGAGGTCATCCTGTGCGGCGGAGCCCTCGGCTCTCCGAAGACCCTGCTGCTCAGTGGAATCGGGCCGTCCAGACATTTGGCTGAATTGGGAATCGACACCGTCGTCGACCTGCCGGGCGTCGGCGAGAACCTGCACGACCATTTGCTGCTCAGCAACATCTACGAGTCCCTCGAGCCGCTCGCAGCCGGTACCAACAACCTGCTCGAAGCGCAGCTGTACGCCCGCAGTACCGGATGGGCCGGCGCTGCACCCGATCTGCAGCCCCTGTTCATGCACATCCCCTACCCCGCCGACGGATACCCGGTGCCCGAGAACGGCTACACGATCGCTCCGGGAATCGTGGCTCCGCGTTCACGCGGCACGCTGCGATTGGCGTCCTCGGATCCGAATGAACTGCCGCTGGCGGATCCGAACATCCTGGCCGATCCGTACGACCTCGAAGCGATGGTCGACGCGGTGGAGATCTGCCGGGAGATCGGTGCCTCCGATGTCTTCGCGCCGTGGCGTAAAGCAGAGGTGGTACCGGGACCGAGCGCCCGCACCCGCGACGACCTGCGGGCGTACGTCCGACAGACTGCCGGTACATACCACCACCAGGTCGGCACCTGCAAGATGGGAGCCGAGTCGGACTCCGATGCCGTTGTTGGAGCGGACCTTCGGGTCCGCGGGGTCGATGGATTGCGCGTGGCGGACGCGTCGATCATGCCCACGGTGCCGTCGGGCAACACCAACGCGCCGTCCATCATGGTCGGTGAGCGGGCCTCGGATCTGATCCTCGGAAAGTAGTTCGTGGTCGGGTGAGGGCGGCGTGCGCTCTCACCCGGCGCGATACTCCCGCGGAGACATGCCGTACGTCTCCTTGAACAGCTTCGAGAAGTTCGAGGAATCGATCAAACCGTGACGCGCACAGACGGTTCCGATACTGTCTGCGGCGAAACGAGGGTCACGCAGGTCGCGGTGGCACCTCTCCAGTCGCCTGGATCTGATCCAGCCGGCCACCGTGCGACCGTCCTGCTCGAAGAGCTTCTGCAAGTAGCGCGTCGAAATATGCAGGTGCGCAGCGAGTGACGCCGTGGACAGTGTTGGATCGGACAGCTGAGATTCGACGAGACTCTTGGCCTCGATCAGGAGTGTGGATCCCGGCGCATCGTGGGGAGCCGCGTCGTCGAGAGCGGCGCAGAGCAAATCGAGGACGGCGTTCTCGAGCATCGGTGTCGTCGGCAATGTGCCGTCGGCGGCGTTGCGACGCAAATTGAACAGGAACGGCGACACCAGCGCGCCGACGCCGTGATCGCCCTCGATGCGACGCGCGGCAACTGTCGTCAAGTCACGGGAATCGATGCGGAGCGCGTCGCGTGGAAACATCACCACGAACATCTCGAAGTCCCCGGCGAAGTGCAGATCGTATGGGGCACTGGTGTCGTAGACCGCGAAGTCGCCAGGATGGAGCACGGCCTCGCGCTCGTTCTGGACGATCGTGCCGCACCCCGTCAGTTGCAGACCCACCTTGATCAATCCGGGGTCGGACCGCCGGATGGTCGCGCGTGTGCGCCTGACGTCGACCTCCCGGCCGGTCACCTCGCTCAGTTGCAGCGCCCCGAGCGTCGACGACACCAGCGTGCCCTGGAACGACGACGGCCCGGTGGACACAGCGTCGAGCGGCACGAACGCCGTGGAGACGTTCTCGCGCCATTGCTCGAAATCCTGTGCCACCGGGCTCATGTCATACGGTCGGACGGTTGTCGATCAGACGGCGGGCCTTACCGATGGAACGCTCGAGGGCCGCCGGTGCAACGACGTCGACCGCGACGCTGACGCCGATCCGGTCCTTGACCAGCTTCTTCAGCGTTGCTGCGGCAATCGGATGCGTGTCGAGCGCGGCATCGGGTCGGGCTTCGACGAGGACGGTCAGTGAGTCCATGCGTCCGGCACGCTCGAGCACACACTGGAACTGCGGTGCCAGAACGGGAACCGTCAAGATCAGCTCCTCGATCTGCGTCGGGAAGAGATTGACCCCGCGCAGAATGATCATGTCGTCGGTGCGGCCGGTGACCTTATGCATCCGACGCATCGTGCGAGCCGTGCCTGGCAGCAGTCGCGTCAGGTCGCGGGTGCGGTAGCGGATGATCGGCATCGCTTCCTTGGACAAGGACGTGAACACCAATTCACCCTCCTCGCCGTCGGGCAGAACCTCGCCGGTCACCGGGTCGATGACCTCCGGGTAGAAATGATCCTCCCAGATGTGGAGTCCGTCCTTGGTTTCGACGCATTCCATCGCGACGCCCGGTCCCATGACCTCGGACAGGCCGTAGATGTCGACGGCGTCCATGTCGAGAGTCTTCTCGATCTCCTTGCGCATCTCCTCGGTCCAGGGCTCCGCGCCGAAGACTCCGGTTTTCAGCGAGGTTTTCGCCGGATCGATGCCCTTCTTGACCATCGCGTCGACGATCGTGAGCATGTACGACGGCGTGACCATGATGGCGTCGGGCTCGAAGTCCTCGATGAGCTGAATCTGACGATCGGTCATACCGCCGGACATCGGAATAACGGTGCAGCCCAGTCGTTCTGCGCCGTAGTGCGCGCCGAGTCCGCCGGTGAAGAGGCCGTAGCCGTAGGCGACGTGCACCTTGTCCGAGGGCTTGACGCCACCGGCCCGGAGACTGCGGGCGATCAGGTCGGCCCAGTTGCTGATGTCGTTCGCGGTGTACCCCACCACTGTCGGCCTACCCGTGGTGCCCGAGGACGCATGGATGCGTGAGACCTTGTCCTGCGGAACCGCGAACATCCCGAACGGGTAGTTCTCCCGCAGGTCCTTCTTGGCGGTGAACGGGAACTTCGCCAGATCCGACAGGTCTTTCAGATCGGTCGGATGCACCCCGGCGTCGTCGAATGCTTTCGTGTAGTGCGGAACGTTGTCGTACGCGTGCTGCAGCGACCATCGCAGGCGCTCCAACTGCAGCGTGGAAATGCGGTCCCGAGAGGCGAACTCGATGTCGGGGGTATCGGTGGGGGCGGACAGCACACTGGTCATGATCGGTCTCTCGTGGTCTCAGGCGTCGAAGTCGACGGTGACGGTGTCGCTGAGTGGGAAGGTTTGGCAGGTGAGCACGAAGCCGGCATCGACCTCGTTGTCTTCCAATGCATAGTTACGACGCATGTCGACCTCTCCGAAGGTCACCTTCGCGCGGCAGGTGCCGCACACGCCGCCCTTGCATGCGAAGGGGAGATCCGAGCGCAGCTGCTCGGCCGAATCGAGTATCGACTCGTTCTGCGGCAGAGCGCCTTTCACCTCCCGGCCATCGAGGATGATCGTGACCTCACTGCTGGGGCCGGTGATACCGGGCTCGCGGTGCTGCTCCTGCGGCGGCGGTACATCGTCGACGTAGAACAGTTCGGCGTGGATGCTGGTCTTCGCCACACCGAGGTCACCGAGAACCTGTTGGGCATCGGTGACCATCCCGAACGGGCCACACAACCAGAAATGATCGATATCCGGTGTTGCGACGACGGTGTCGAGTATCTCGCGAAGCCGGTCGGCATCGAGCCTGCCGCTGAACAATTCGACTTCCCGTGGCTCGCGAGACAGTACGTGGATGACGTCGAATCGACTGCCGTACTGGTCCTTCAGGTCGGCGATCTCCTCGGCGAACATCACCGTTCGCGTCCGGCGATTGCCGTACAGCAGAACCACTTCGGAGTCGGGATTCGCCAGAACGGATGCCGCAATCGACAACATCGGGGTGATACCGGAACCGGCGGCGATGAGCACGTGCCTGCCGGCCTGGGCCGGATCAGCGTGGAAGGTGCCGCTCGGGCCCTGCACGTCGATTCGGTCGCCTGCTTTGACGTCGTGAACGAGCCAGGAGGAGAACAGACCGTCGGACACCTTACGGACACCGACGCGGGGACGCGCACCGGCCGGGGCGCAGATGGAGTAGGAGCGGCGGTGCTCGACGCCGTCGACGGTGCGGCTGAGCATCAGTGACTGGCCCGGGCGAAAGTCGAACTCTTCGCGCAACTCTTCCGGGACGTCGAACGTGACAGCAACGGCGTCGTCGCAGAGCGATTCCACGTCGGCAACGGTCAGTGAATGAAAAGGTTTGTTGCGCAGATTCTTCTGAACAGGCTCGGCGGTGACGGTCATCAGATTTCCTTCACGTGGTCGAAGGGCTCGAGGCAGTCGTCGCACCGGTACTGGGCTTTGCAGAGGGTGGCGCCGAACTCGGACGTGAGCCGGGTGTTACGCGAGCTGCATTGCGGGCAGGTGAGCTGACGGGGTTTGACGGTCAAGGTCAGCGGAACCGGGCCGGATGTACGTTCCGGGGCCGGACCCGGAGTGGAGTAACCGGTCTCGCGAAGCTTGCGCAGGCCCTCCTCGGAGATCCAGTCGGTACTCCATGCCGGCGTCAGGCTGGTGACGATCTCGACATCCGCGTAGCCGTGGTCCTGAAGCTTGTGAGCGATGTCGTCGCGCATCGTCGCCATGGCGGGGCACCCGGAGTACGTCGGAGTGATGGTGACGAGCACGCTGCCGTTCTCGCGTACCTCGACGTCGCGCAGGACGCCGAGGTCGTCGAGGGTGAGCAGCGGCATCTCCGGATCCATGACGGTAGCTGCGATGTCGCGAGCGGAGAGTTCCATCGTGGTCACCAGACTCCCTCCGGATGTGCCCTCGCCACGACCTGCATCTCAGCGATCAACGGGCCGAAGGCCTCGGTGTGGATGCCGCGACGACCACCGCGGCCGCCGATGGTGCCCACGGACTTGCCCTCGGGCGCCTCCAGCTCCGCGGCGTGAAGGACCTGTGCGAGAACCGAATCGAACTCCTCGCGGACGTCACGGGGGTCGACGGCGACGCCGACCTTCGCGAGTGCGATCTCCTCGTCCGTCGGAATGAACAGTTCCGAGACGTACGGCCAGATCCGGGTCACGGCGTCGCGGACGCGTCGCTTCGATTCGTCGGTTCCGCAGCCCAGGGTGACGACCCAGCGTGCCGCGTAATCGCGGTGGTACGTCAGCTCTTTGACGCCCTTGTTCGCAACTGCGGCAAGAACGGGATCACGGGATTCCTGCAGGCGAGTGAAGACGGCGAGCCGCCACGTCGAGAACACGAGGAGCCGAACCAGCGACTTCGCGAAGTCGCCGTTGTCGAGCTCGGTGAGTCTGACGTTGCGGAAGTCGGCCTCGTCGCGAAAGAACGCCAGCGCATCCTCGGCGGGTGAGGGTGACGTGTCCGAGATGAACGGCACCACCGTCGGATCGGCTTTCGCGGCGCGGGCCAGTAGCAGCCGGGCCTGGCCGAGGAGATCGAGGCCGACGTTCGCCAGCGCCACCTCTTCTTCCAGTTCCGGTGCGCGAGTGCTCCATTCGGCGAGGCGCTGGGAGCTGATCAGCGCATCGTCACCGAGCATGAGGCAGTACGCGGCAAGGGCTTTCAGGTCGACGTCATCGGGAACGGTGGTATCGACGCCGGCGAGCGGGTCGTCGAAACTCGTCCCGAATGCCCACTGCCCGTGCGAGTCCTCGTCGACGAGGCCCTCGTAGGCGCTGTCGTGATCAGTCATGGGTGCTTGTCCTCTGGGAGTATGGGTCTCACATGTGGGGAACGTTGTCGGGGATCTCGTAGAACGTCGGGTGGCGGTACACCTTGTCGCCACTCGGTGCGAAGAACGGATCCTTCTCCGACGGCGACGACGCGACGATCGAGTTGGACGGAACCACCCAGATGCTGACGCCTTCGTTGCGGCGGGTGTAGACGTCGCGAGCATGCCGCAGGGCCATGTGGTCGTCGGCAGCGTGGAGTGATCCGACGTGTACGTGGTTCAGGCCGCGCTTGCCGCGAAGGAACACCTCGTACAGTGGCCAATCGGCCTTGACTGCCTCTCTTTTCGGCTCGACCGGAACACCCTCGGTGGGCACTGCTCCGTGGCCGCCCTCGGCGGTGAACTGGGCCTCTTCAGGGCGTGTCATGATGCTGCGTTCCTTTCGGCAAATGCGGTCGCGGCCTCGCGGACCCAAGCTCCGCCGTCGTGGGCTGCTCGACGGTTCGCGATGCGCTCGACGTTGGAGGCTCCGTTGCCCTTGATCACCTGCATGAATTCGGACCAGTCGGGCTCACCGAAATCGTGTGACTTGCGCTCCTCGTTCCACTTCAGGTCCGGGTCGGGGAACGTGACTCCGAGTGCCTTCGCCTGCGGGATCGACATGTCGACGAAGCGTTGGCGCAGTTCGTCGTTGGTGTGGCGCTTGATGCCCCACTTCATGGACTGCTCGGTGTTGGGGGACTCGTCGTCCGGCGGGCCGAACATCATCAGTGCCGGCCACCACCATCGGTTGACGGACTCCTGAACCATGGCGCGCTGTTCGTCGGTGCCGCGCATCATCGTCGCGAGCAGTTCGTAGCCCTGGCGCTGGTGGAAGGATTCTTCTTTGCAGACGCGGATCATTGCGCGCGCGTAGGGCCCGAAGCTGCTGCGGCACAAAGGAACCTGGTTGCAGATTGCTGCGCCGTCGACGAGCCAGCCGATGGTGCCCACGTCTGCGTACGTCAGGGTGGGGTAGTTGAAGATCGAGGAGTACTTCTGCTTGCCCTCGATGAGCTTGACCGTCAGGTCGGCGCGGTCCGCTCCGAGCGTTTCCGCGGCGGAGTAGAGGTAGAGGCCGTGACCGGCTTCGTCCTGCACCTTGGCCATCAGGATCGCCTTGCGGCGCAGCGACGGTGCGCGGGTGAGCCAGTTGCCCTCCGGCTGCATGCCGATGATCTCGGAGTGCGCGTGCTGGGCGATCTGGCGGATGAGCGACTTGCGGTAGCCGTCCGGCATCCAGTCGCGAGGCTCGACGCGCTGCTCGTGGGCAATGGTCTCGTCGAACCCGCCCTGCAGCGTCTCGGTGGACAGGGTGTTTGACGTGGTCATAAGTCCTACTTTCATTACCGAATGATCGGTTGGTAACCAGTATGCATCGAAGTGACCCCGGGCACAAGAGCGGCTTCGCCGCACGTGCGTGAAAGTTCGTAGCAGGGGTCGAGTTTCTATTCACATGGGTCGTTCCGCAGGCTCCACTCCCGCTCACATGCCGACGAAGGAGGCTCTCTTCTTCGCCAGGAAGGCATCGACGGCGGCCTTGTGGTCGGCGGTCTGTCCCAGAGCGGTCTGTGCCTGCGCCTCGCGGTCCAGGGCGTCGGACAGTCCGGACCGCGCGATCAGTGATTTGACCTGCTTGTACGCCAGGGTGGGTCCCGCAGCGAGCGTTGTGGCAAGCGTGCGCGCGGTCTCGAGAACGTCGGCATCGTCGACGACGCGATGCACCAGACCCCAGTCGAGGGCCTGCGCGGCGGTGACCTTGTCGCCGAGCAGCATCAGTCCCGCGGCCCGGCTCGCGCCCAGTGCGTCGACCAGCGTGTAGCTCAACCCCGAGTCGCTGGCCAATCCGATGCCGGTGAACGCCGTCGCGAACGACGACTTGGTGCCGGCCACTCGGATGTCTCCGGCGAGTGCAATTCCGAGACCCGCGCCGACGCACGCGCCGGGGATGGCCACGACTATCGGCACCTCGAGCGCTTCGAGCCCTCGGATGACCGGGTTGTAATGCTCGCCGACGGTATCCATCGCCGTGGCCGGGTCGGCTTCGAGCGCGGTGACGTGCTCGCCGAGGTCCTGGCCGACGCAGAAGTTCTTGCCCTCCGCGGTGATGAGCACCGCGCGCACGCTGGGTGCGGCGGCGTTCTGCACTGCAGACATCAGGCCGACTTTCGTCATGACGTCGAGGGCGTTGTGTGCTTCGGAGCGCGCGAGGGTGATGGTCGCCAGGCCGTCGGTGACGTCGAACCGTACCGTCATGCGTTCGTCCAATCGTGAAAGCCGCGACCGGACTTGCGTCCGATGTCGCCGCGAGCAACCATGTCTCGCAACAACTGCGGGGGAGTGAACCTGTCGCCGAGGGTCGACGCCAGGTGTTCTGCGATGGCGAGCCGAACGTCCAACCCGACGAGGTCGGTCGACCGCAACGGCCCCATCGGATGCTTGTAGCCGAGTTCCATGGCGCGGTCGATCGATTCGGCGTCGGCGACGCCTTCCTCCAGCATCCGGATGGCCTCGAGCCCGAGGCAGACGCCGAGTCGCGAGGTAGCGAAGCCGGGGGAGTCGTTGACGAGCACCTCGGTTTTGCCGAGCAGCGACACCCACTGTTGCACTCGCTGCACGACGTCCGTAGAGGTCGCCGGAGCGCGCACGATCTCGACGAGAGTCGACGCCGGAACCGGGTTGAAGAAGTGCATCCCGATGAAGCGGCTCGGATCGCTCAGTGCTGCGCCGAGTTCCGCGATGGAGATCGAGCTCGTGTTCGACGCGATGACCGTGTCGGGCCCGGCGATCTTGTCGACGAGAGCCAGTACCTCGACCTTGAGCGACGGAATCTCGGGCACCGCTTCGACCACCAGGTCCAGGTCGGCAGGAAGATCCGCGGGGCCGGCGACGGTGGAGACCCGGGCGAGAATCGCAGCGGGGTCCTCGCTGAGCTTGCCGCGCTCGTGCGCCCGGTCCAGCCCGGTCGAGACTCGTCCGAGGGCTGCAGTCTGGTCGGCTGCTTCGGCGATGACGACGCTCGAGCCGAGGGCCGCGAACACCTGGGCAATACCTGCACCCATGCGGCCACCACCGACAACAGCTACTTTCACAGGGACTGTCATTTCTTCTTCTCCAGAAATGCCGTCATGCGGCGTTGTTTGTCTTCGGTCTCGAACAGAACAGCCTGCGCGATGTCGTCGGCCCATGGGTGCGAACCGGGCGCATCGAGAATCTTCTTGGTGAGTTTCAGTGCCAGTGGTGCTTGCTTGGAAACGCGATCCGCGAGGGAATGCGCTGCAGCCAACGGCTCGTCGACGACGTCCAGCACCAGGCCGCACCGAAGTGCCACCTCTGCGTCGAGTGTCCGGCCACCGAGAAGCACCTGCTTCGCTACGGACACGCCCACCAGCGTCGGCAGCCGGTAGCTGGCTCCGGCGGCAGCCATGATGCCCAGTCCCGGTTCGGGATTACCGAAGACTGCGGTCGACGACGCGATCCGGATGTCGCAGGCATAGGACAGTTCGGCTCCACCGCCGAGGGCGAAGCCGCGGACGGCTGCGATCGTCGGCAGGGGCAGTGCTGCAATGCGATCGAACAGGTTTCGGTTGATGCCGCGCAGTGCGTCGTCGCGAGTGCGGGCCCGCAACTGGTTGATGTCGGCACCGCCGGCAAAATGCTCGCCTGCTCCGGTCAGGATCACGATCTTGGGATCCTGCTCCACGAGCGCGCACACCTCGTGCAGCTCGCCTATCATGCCGGAATCGATTGCGTTGCGCTGCTTCTCGCGGCTCAGGGTGACGACTACGCGGTCCGTCGACTCCTCCACGATGAGTGTGTTCACGGTGCCTCGATCAGCATCGACACGCCTTGCCCGACGCCGACGCACAGTGTCGCGAGCCCACGGGAGGCCTTCTCGCGTTCCATCCGGCCCAACAGCGTCAACAGAATTCGAGCACCCGACGAGCCGAGAGGGTGTCCGAGGGCGATGGCCCCGCCGTCGGCATTGACGATGTTCTCGTCGAGCTTCAGCTGGCGGATGACGCCGAGGGACTGTGCGGCGAAGGCCTCGTTGAGTTCGACGGCACCGAGGTCGTCGATCGACCATCCCGCGCGAGTGAGCGCCTTCTGCGTGGACGGGACCGGCCCGAGTCCCATGATGTGGGGCGCGATGCCGGCGCTCGCGCTGGTGACGATGCGGCCGCGAACCTCGAGGCCGTACGTGCGCACGGCTTCTTCCGAGGCCACCACCAATGCCGATGCCCCGTCGGTGAACGGTGACGACGTGCCGGCGGTGACGATTCCGCCCTTGCGGAACACGGTCTTCAGGGTGCCGAGCTTGTCCAACGTGGTTCCGCGGCGCGGCGTCTCGTCCTCGGTGACATCGCCGTTCTTGGTGCTGACGGGCACGATCTCGTCGGCGAAGCGCCCGGCATCCTGGGCGGCGATGGCACGCTGCTGACTGCGGAAAGCGAAGGCGTCGGACTCTTCACGGGTGATGCCTTCGCTGAGCGCGACCTCTTCGGCGGTCTCGCCCATCGACAGGGTGATCTTGGGGTCGGTACCCGCGTCGTGCGCTGCGAAGGTCGGGTTGGTGAATCGCCAGCCGAGGGAGGTATCGAAGATCTCGCCGGGCTTGGCCCACGCCGTCCCGGGCTTGGCCATGACCCATGGCGCGCGCGTCATGGACTCGACGCCACCGGCGACGATGATGTCGGCCTCACCGCTGCGAATGGTGCTCGCGGCGTTAGCCACTGCGGTCAGTCCGCTCGCGCACAGGCGATTGACGGTATATCCCGGCACCGACTGGGGCAGACCTGCGAGCAGAACCGCCATTCTGGCCACATCGCGATTGTCCTCGCCTGCCTGGTTGGCCGCACCCAGAATCACCTCGTCGATTCGGTCGACGGGTACGCCCGCTCTGCGGACCGCCTCGGCCACGACCAGCCCGGCGAGATCGTCGGGGCGCACCGAGGCCAGGGCACCGCCGTAGCGCCCGTGCGGGGTGCGTGCGCCGGCCACGAGAAATACTTCGCCCACTTCGAAAACTCCTTCGTCGGTTGCGTCATTAATAACCGAACATTCGGTAGTTTGGCAAGGTCTGCTGCCCGTGGTGCTGTGGAATCGTCCGCCGACTGCGAAGATGTGGCAATGACAACCGCACGCGCGCCGCGCAAGACCGGACAGCCAGGGCGGCCGGGATACGACCTGGATTCCCTCTTGGCCGTAGCGGTCAAGGTCTTCAACGACCGTGGGTACGACGGCACCAGCATGGAGATTCTGGCGAAGCGGCTCGGTATCACCAAGTCGTCGATCTACCACCACGTATCGGGCAAGTCCGAGTTGCTCGAACTCGCGCTGTCGCGGGCTCTCAATGCGCTGTTCGCCGTGACGACCGAGGATCGGGCGACCACCGGGCGGTACATCGACCGGCTCGAATACCTGGTGCGTCGCAGCGTCGACATCCTGTGCGCGGAACTGCCCTACGTGACGCTGTTGCTACGGGTGCGGGGCAACACCGACGTCGAGCGGCGCGCTCTCGCCCGCAGGCGCGAATTCGACACGTTCGTCACCGGGCTCGTCGTCGCCGCCGCCGAGGAGGGCGACCTGCGTCCCGGTGTCGACCCGGCTCTGGCGTCCAAGCTCGTCTTCGGCACGGTCAACTCGCTCATCGAGTGGTACCGCCCGCGCACCGGCGGATCCGTCGAGGAATTGGCCGACGCCGTCGTGGCTCTGACCTTCGACGGCCTGCGCCGCACGTAGCAACGTAAGTCTTGACTTCTCGGCGTTCGGCGGCGATGGTAATTACCGACCGAACGTACGGTGAGATGGAGGCGTTGTGAGCAGACTTCTGGAAAGCTATGCCCAGGGCACGTGGTATTCCGCGACCGACGAGGGAACGCCGCTGCTGAGCGCCGTCGACGGCAGTGAGATCGCCCGGGTGTCATCCAGTGGTCTCGACGTCGCAGGCATGATCGACTACGCCCGGACCGTCGGCGGCCCCGCGCTCGCAGCCCGGACGTTCCACGAGCGTGCAGCCCTGCTCAAGCAACTGGGCCTGACGCTGCTGGCCGGCAAAGAGGAGTTCTACCAACTCTCCCGGCACACCGGAGCCACCACCCGCGATTCCGGCGTCGACATCGACGGCGGTTTCGGCACCGTGCTGAGCTATGCGAGCAAGGCTCGACGCGAACTCCCCAACGAGACGGTCTACCTCGACGGCGCCATCGAGCAGCTCGGCAAGAAGGGCACCTTCCTCGGTCAGCACATTTACACCTCCCGGCGCGGCGTCGCCGTGCAGATCAACGCGTACAACTTCCCCGTCTGGGGCTTCCTCGAAAAGCTGGCACCCGCGTTCATCGCGGGCGTGCCCTCGATCGTCAAGCCCGCCAGTCAAACTGCGTACCTGACCGAGCTGGTGTTCCGTCGGATCATCGAGTCTGGGTTGCTGCCCGAGGGTTCGGTTCAGTTGCTGTGCGGCAGTGCCCGCGGTGTCCTCGACCACCTCGGCGGCCAGGACTCGGTGGCCTTCACGGGATCGGCCGATACCGCTGCGACCCTGCGCTCACATCCCAACGTCGTCGGCGAGGGACTCCATTTCACGGCGGAAGCGGATTCTCTCAACGCGTCCATCCTGGGTTCCGATGTGGCACAGAGTGATCCGGAGTTCGATCTGTTCGTCAAAGGTGTCTTCACCGAGATGACATCCAAAGCCGGCCAGAAGTGCACGGCCATCCGCCGCGTGCTGGTGCCGCAGGACTCGGTCGAACCCGTCATCGAGGCGCTGAAGGCCAGGCTCGACAAGGTCGTCGTCGGTGACCCGCAGGACGACGGCGTCACCATGGGTGCACTCGCCAGCATCGACCAGCGCGACGAGGTCCTCAAATCCATTCGTGGACTGATCAAGTCGGCCACCGTCGTCTTCGGTGATCCCGACTCCGTGGATTCACGGCCCGGTGCCTTCATGGCACCGGTCCTGTTGAAGGCCGGCGACAAGAGCGCACCCGAACCGCACGAGATCGAGGCATTCGGGCCCGTCGCCACCGTCATCGGTTACGACAGCACCGCAGACCTGCTCGACCTCGTCGCGCGCGGAAAGGGCTCTCTGGTCGCATCTCTGGTGACCAAAGATTCGGCCATCGCGCGCGAGATCGTGCTGGGCACCGCTCCGTATCACGGGCGCATCCTGGTCCTGAATTCCGAGGACGCCAAGGAATCGACCGGTCACGGTTCGCCGCTACCGGTACTGGTGCACGGCGGACCCGGCCGCGCAGGCGGTGGTGAAGAACTCGGCGGTATCCGCGGCGTCCTGCACCACATGCAGCGCACCGCAATCCAGGGAACCCCGGACGTGCTGACGGCCATCGGCAACAAGTGGGTCACCGGAGCGAAGCAGACGACCGGGGACGTTCACCCGTTCCGCAAGAACCTCGGCGAACTGCGACTGGGCGATACCATCGTCGGTGGCCCACGACAGGTCACCCGCGCGGACATCGATCACTTCGCCGAATTCACCGGCGACACGTTCTACGCGCACACCGATCCCGAAGCGGCAGCGGCAAATCCGTTGTTCGGCGGCATCGTGGCGCACGGCTACCTGGTGGTCTCGCTGGCCGCAGGGCTGTTCGTCGACCCGGCACCGGGCCCCGTCCTGGCGAACTTCGGCGTCGACAGCCTGCGCTTCCTGACGCCCGTCAAGGCCGAGGATTCGCTGACGGTCACGTTGACGGCCAAGCTCATCACCCCTCGTCAGAGTGCCGACTACGGCGAAGTGCGGTGGGATGCAGTGGTGGTCAACCAGGACGGTGACCCCGTCGCCACCTACGACGTACTCACTCTCGTCGCGAAGCCCGAGGCCGCGTCATGAGCGTACGAGTAGCCGTCTGTTACGGAATGCCCGAGGACCCTGCCGCCTTCGATCGGCACTACACCGAGGTGCACGTGCCCCTCGCTCGCGCAGTTCCCGGCCTGGTCGACTTCACCTGGGGCACGCTCGACTCGCTCGACGAGTCCCCGCCGCCCTACTACGCAATCGCAAGTCTGTACTTCGCGGACGAGGCGTCGCTGAAGGCAGGATTGGGTTCGCCCGAGATGACAGCGGCAGGCAAGGATCTGCGGAACTTCGCAAGCGGCGGCGTCACGATGTTCACCCAGAACGAGCGTTCGGTGTTGCAGCCGTGACCGATTCGCCTATTGCGCGGGAGATGTTCGAGGTCGATGCCGCGTCCCGCAAGCTCGGCATCGAACTGATCGAGCTGTCACCCGGTCACGCCAGAATGTCGATGGTCGTGACCGAGGACATGGTCAACGGTTACGCCATCACGCACGGCGGATACGTCTTCCTGCTTGCGGATACGACGTTCGCTATGGCCTGCAACTCGCACGAGGATTCGGCCGTCGCTGCCCGATGCGACATCCGGTACCTCCGTCCGACGAAGGTCGGTGACGTCCTCGTCGCCGACGCCGTCGAGCGTGCGAGGTTCGGCCGCAACGGTATCTACGACGTGTCGGTGACGTGCCGAGACGAGCTGATCGCCGAATTCCGAGGCGACAGTCGCACGATAGCGCGCTAGCGATCCGGCGCGTGGAAGTACTGTGAGTCGGTGACCACTGCAGACCTGTCGGCGCTGGCAGACGCCACCGCCACTGCGGTGGGTGGTGCTGTGTCGGTGATGGATCCGCAGGGCTATGTGGTGGCGTATTCGTCGGTGCCGGGGCAGCCGATCGACGACGTGCGACGCGACGGCATTCTGGGCAAGCAGGTCCCGGCTCGATACATGGTGCATCACATCGATCCGGACTTCCGGCGCAGCTCGACCGTGCACGTCGTCGATGTGGCCGGTGCGCTACCCCGTCTGGCAGTAGCGGTGTCGGTCGACGGTGAGTACCTCGGCTCCATCTGGTGCATTGCGTCCGGTGCCGGCATCCGTCCGCCGGCCCCTGCGGCAGTAGCTGCATTGACGCGTGCGGCCGCAGCTGCAGTGCCGTTGTTGTCGGCCCGACATCATCCGGCCGATGCCGACAATCCCAGGGTGCGTGCGTTACTGACCGATCCCGAGGTCGTCACTACGCCGGGAAAGCGCTACGCCGTTCTGGCCGCAAAAGTGGAGTCGCCGCGAGCGCGGAAAATGTTGGTGCAGCTCGCTGGTCTGCTGCAGCTCACGTTCGGCAACGCGGGCGACTCCGGATGCATCGTCGACGGGAACACCGTCCTGCTGGTGGTGGAGTCCGACGACGAACGCGCATTCGCTGCGGAGGCAGAGGAGGTTCGACGACGCGCGGAGGCGGCCTTCGGTGCTGCGGTGAGCTTCGCGATCGGTGGCCCGGACGCCCGTCCCGCGATAGCGCTCAGACATGCTCACTGGGTACTCGACGCGATCGAAATGGGCGCACAGACAACGACATTCGAGCAGAATCGCGTATCGGTCACTCTTCGGAGAGCGGGGGAGGCGCTGTCGGAGGTGTCGCTCGCCTTGCCTGCCGTCGAACGGATGCTGTCCTGCGATGCCTCGGAAGGTACGGAATACGCCGCGACGGTGCTGGCGTTGTTGGCACACGAATCCAACGTTGCTGCCGCGTCTGCGTCGCTGTACCTGCACCCCAATACCTTTCGCTACCGACTTCGGCGTACCAAGGAGTTGTTCGGTCTCGATCTCGACGACGTGGACACCCGTTTACTGGTGTGGATGTCGCTGCGGCTCACGACCGGGCGGTGAGGACCTTCCCTGGGTTGAGCAGGTAGTGCGGGTCGAGCAGTTCCTTGATGCCGCGCTGCAGTTCCGCTGCAACAGAATCGAGTTCGGTCTCGAGAAGATCGCGTTTGAGCAGGCCGACGCCGTGCTCACCGGTAATGGTCCCGCCCAGAGAGAGGGCGAATGCCGCGATCTCGTCGAACGCGCGGTGTGCCTTGACCAACGATGACGGGTCCATCGGGTCGACGATGACCGTCGGATGGATGTTGCCGTCCCCTGCGTGGCCGACGACGCCGATGACGATATCCAGTCGGTCTGCGACCCGACCCACCTCGTCGATCATCGCGGCGAGCTGCGAAATAGGAACGGACACATCGTCGACCAACGGTGAGCCGAGACGCTCGAGTGCCGGGTACGCCAGTCGACGGGCCTGCACGAGCTGCTCCGATTCGACCTCGTCCTCGGCAACGGCCACATCGGTTGCCCCGGCTGCGGTGCACAGTGCGGCGATGGCTTCGAGCTCCTGCACAGAGCCTGCGCCGATATCGGACTGAGCGATCAGCACGGCCGCGGCGTCGGTGCCGAAGTCCATCCGGGCATACGCGTCGATCGCGGCGATGGTGGTGCGGTCCAGCAACTCGAACAGGCTCGGAGTGATACCGGCGGCCCGGATCTGCGTCACCGCTTCACCGGCCGCGACAGTCGACGGGAAGGTCGCGGCCATGGTCAGCGGAGTGGCAGCCGGAAAGTCGAGTCCTACGGTTGCTTCGGTGATGATTCCGAGTGTGCCTTCGGATCCGACGAACAGTTCGGCCAGGGAAAGCCCGGCCACGCCTTTGACAGTGCGTCGACCGACGAACGTGGCGCGCCCGTCGGCGAGTACGACGCGCAGACCACGGACGAACCGTGCTGTGACGCCGTATTTCACGCAGCACAGACCGCCGGCGTTGGTGGCGATGTTGCCGCCGATGGTCGACGCCTCCCAGCTGGACGGGTCGGGGAGGTACGTCAATCGCTGCTGCAGGGCAGCATCTTTCAGTTCTTTGTTCGTGACACCGGGTTGCACGACGGCGGTGCGGTTGACGACGTCCAACTCGACGATCTTGTTCATCCGCCGGGTGTTGAGGGCAATGGCTCCGACGCTGGCGTTCGCGGCTCCCGCCAGGCCGGTCAATGCGCCTTGCGGTACCACGGGAATGCGATGTGCCGATGCGATTTTCATGATCGCCTGTACGTCCGATTCGGTGCTCGGTAGCACTGCCGCCAGGGGAATGGCGGATTCGCACAGAGCGGCGGCGTCGTGCCGGAAGCTCTGCAGGATGTCCGGGTCGGTCACCACCGCGTCGGCACCGAGGGCGCGCATCAGTTCGTCGATGACCGGCGAATGGAGAACGAGGGTGGTCGGAGCAGCCATGGATTCGAGTATGTCGGGCGGAGCTGTCGATGTCTGCGTCGTTTCGGACGAAGCACGAGGTCTCGATCGGTAGTTTCCGACGAAGTGTGGGCAGGGCCTTGTTATGCACGCGACCACCTTGACAAACTACGGTGGCGCCGGTCACAGTAATTACCGACCGAATGGACGGTGAGTTTTATCCGGTTCGTCGGTTACCTGAATCCGCCGCTGTTCATACCCCACGTCACTCCGAACTGTCGCTCGCTCTCACGAGCGCCGGAGCCCGAACGAAACGAGATCGTCGATGACAACACAGGTCGAGACGCCCACCGGGGTGTCGCGTGAGCATCGCCGCGCCGCGATGGCCAGCATGGTCGGAACCACCGTCGAGTGGTACGACTTCTTCATCTACGCGCAGGCCGCGTCGTTGATCTTCGCTCAGCTGTTCTTCGCGCCCATGGGCTCGTCCGGACAGCTGGTCGCCTACGTGACCATCGGTATCAGCTTCGTGTTCCGTCCTCTCGGGGCCATCGTCGCGGGGTACTTCGGCGACAAGATCGGTCGCAAGAAGGTCCTCATCGCGACCCTCACCCTCATGGGCGCGGCCACCGTCGGAATGGGACTGCTGCCCACGTACGCGACCATCGGCATCTGGGCTCCGATCATCCTGATCGTGTTGCGCATCCTGCAGGGATTCTCGACCGGCGGCGAATGGGGCGGTGCGGCATTGATGGCCGTCGAGCACGCGCCGAAGGGTAAGCGCGGAATCTACGGTGCCGCAACGCAGATGGGTGTTCCGCTCGGCATGCTCATCGCGGTGGGAACGTTGGCACTGTGCACCGGTTTGCTCAGCGAAGAGCAGTTCGAGGCCTGGGGCTGGCGTATTCCGTTCCTCATCAGCTTCGTGCTGATCCTGGTCGGCTTCTACATCCGACGCCGCGTCGAAGAGACTCCGGTGTTCAAGGAGCTCGCAGAACGCAAGGAGCGCAACCACACTCCCGTTCGTGCACTGTGGCGCACCAACAAGAAGCAGGTCATGCTGGCCGCGCTGTCGTTCGTCGGCAACAACGGCAACGGTTACATCATCGTCGGTGGCTTCATCGTCGCGTACTCGACGAGGGAGCACGGGCTCGCCCGTGTGGACGTGTTGGTGGCCAGTCTGTTCGCGGCTCTCGTGTGGGGTGTGTTCACCCTGCTCGGTGCCCATCTGTCCGACCGTTACTCCCGGACCGCCATCATGAACCTGGGCAACGCGTCGATGGTGTTGTGTGCCATCCCGTTCTTCCTGCTCGTCGATACCGGCGAGCTGCAGTGGATCTACGTGGCCCTCGGTCTCTTCGCCGTCGGACTCGGTCTCGCCTACGGACCGCAGCCGGCGCTGTATGCCGAGATGTTCCCCGCAGCAGTCCGATTCAGTGGAGCATCCATCGGCTACGCGATCGGTACCGTGCTCGGTGGAGCCTTCGTCCCGACGATCTCCGAGGCACTGTTCAAGGGAACCGGCACCTCGATGTCGATCTCGATCTACCTGATGATCCTGGCGGCGATCTCGTTCATCGCGACCTCGCGCATCAAGAACCGTAGGGACGAGGATCTGAACGTCTGACCCAACGACGACGACAGCCCCGCAACCAGCCGAGTTGCGGGGCTGTCGTCGTGTTCGTGGACCGGACGATGTTCGCACTCTTCGGGAGCTCAACTAACCTGTGGTGCCGCCTCTTTGCCCCACTGCTCGAGTGCGACAATTGCGTCACGCAGGCCGAGACCTCTTTCGGTCAGCGCGTACGCGCGAGTGTTGTGCCGAAGGGGGAGACGGGTCAACACTCCTGCCGCTTCGAGTTCGCGCAGCCGGGTGGCGAGCATGTTCGTCGGTACTCCGAGGTCGCGCTGCAGATCGCCGTACCGTTGCGGTTCCTCGAGCAGTCGCTCGACAATGAGAAGTGCCCACCGGGCACCGACGACGTCGAGGGCGGCGGCGAGGTCGCTCATTCGGCCGTATCGGTGTCCGGCTTCATCCAGAACGGCGAGTAGTGGTAGCCGTCGAGGTCGTCGAACTGACGTTGATACATGAAGGCGTAGTCATCGATGTCTCCGATGCGTCCGCCGGCTGCACCGGCACGCTCGGTGAGCTCGTCGACCGCCTCGCGGCTACCGAGGTCGAACGAGACCGTGACCTTCGACGGGGTGTCGGGACCGCCGATCAGCTCCTCGGTGCCGCCCACGCTCGCATACATATCGCGGCTTCCGAGCATGACGTACTGCCCCGGTGTGATGGCGAAGCACGACACGTTGTGGTCGGACATCTCGGGGTTGAGCGTCCAGCCGAGGGCTGTGTAGAAGGCGGTTGCGCGCTCGACGTTCTCGACGGGACAGGTGATGAACAGGCTCATGCCCTGATACTTGCAAAATGCAAGTGCGGCGTCAAGGCCTGAACTTGCTCTCCCCAGCTGTGCGTGTGCAGTGGCCTCCCCGACGGCGCCATCATGGCCTCGCCCAGTGCTTCGCTCTGCATGGGGTGAGCGCACACGATACTTCCGACCTCCGACGGAAGTGCTTCCCACGCGACCGCGAGTTTTCGCTTCGCCGATCACTTCCCCGCGACTTCGCCGACGGCATAGCCACCGTCCGCGGTGAGCGGATGGTCGTCTGTGCTTACGAATCGAGTACAGCATCGGCCGCGAGGGTGTCCCAGGATGACATGGACACCGAAACTGCGTTGGAAATTCGCGGACACTCTCGAACTCGATTCCGGTACGAATGTCGATGCTTCGCTTTCCGTTGGAGCGCTGTGGTTGCTGTCGAAAGACTGCTTCAGTCAGGAATTTTTTCGATGACGATTGCACTCCATGTGAACCCGGCACCCGCACTCAGGAAGAGATATAACCCATCCGCATCGTCGATGGTTCCATCGCCGATCGCGTCCGCCAGATTGCAAATGATGTCGCCGGCCCCTAGGTGCCCAGTCTGTGCGCCGTAATCCACCACGGGTGCACGAAACCACTGTTGTAAAAGCGGACGGTACGTCGATTCGAGGATGTCGCTGTTGAGTCTGGGTGTGAAGACAGCACGGATTCGACTGTTGTTGCCGTCGATTCCGATCTCCTGGAGAACGCGCTGCACCACTGTGTCGATGGCACGACATTCTCGGTCTGCGTAGGTACCCGGTTCAGCTGTGCGAAGGTGTCGCTTCTTGGCATCGCGCACATCGACTGTTCCGCGGTACCACCGTGCGGCCGGCGCAAACGGATCCGCGCCGCGGTTCATCACCTCCAGTTCGGGCGCGGCATCACTTGCCACTGCCCGGACGTAAAGTCCTCCAGTCGTTCGGACAGCACCGGGGCCGAGGAGTAGCGCCGTGCCTCCGTCTCCGTAGACGCTGCCGTAATCGCTGGCCTGCCGATCGAAACCGGGCGACTTGAACGAGTCGCCTGTGGTGATGAGACAGAGCCCGCCTCCGCCGGACCGGTGTTGTCTTCCGAATCGGTCGTGCGCGAGTTCGATTGCTGCAGCAGCACCATTGCACATTTGATTGATGCCGATGGGCATCGCAGACAGCGCCCCGACACAGTGGGCGACGTAGTGAGCTGGCGACCAGAAGTCGTGACCTTGGTAATGACTCCAGGCATGCAACACCAGGGAGATGTCTTCGGGGTCGACCCCTGCTGATTCGATGACGGCGGCTGCGGCTTGGGCGGCCAATTCTGGTCCGGACACCGTTGCAACAGAGGCTGTCCGGCTTGGCTCGATCACCATTCTTCCGTCCGGGATCACACAAGACGCTCCTAGGACCCTCGGATTCTGTTGCGATGTAGATGCTTTCGGCTGGACTTCTGTCAGGACCATCGCAAACCCCCGTTTACCTCGAGTACGTGACCGTTGATGTAGTTCCCGCGGTGGGATGCAAGGAATCGGACGCTGTCACCGATTTCGTGTCCCGCTCCCTTTCTGTTCGAGAGCAAGCGCGGGCTGACCTCGTCCCAGGCGATGTCGTTCGACGTCAAGCGCTGTCCCATCCCGGTATCGATGAATCCCGGGGCCACCGCATTGACGGTGATCCCGCGCTCCGCGGTCTCTTCGGCGCATACCTTCGTCAACATGTCGAGCGCAGCCTTGGAGACGCAGTACGCACTCGCGCCCACCGAGGGTCGGGTGGACAGAGCAGAGGAGACGATAATGATGCGTCCGGTGCCGTTCGGCAGATGCGGTAGGGCCGATTGAATGCAGTTGAATGTTCCGGTCACATTGGTGTCGATCACGGCTCGCCAATCGTCCGGATCTATTGTCTCGATGAGTCCGTCATTGGTGATGCCGGCATTGGCGACGACGATGTCCACCCGTCCGAACTCGGCTACGACTCCAGCGAACAAGTCGTCGATCGAGTGCCGGTCGAGGATGTCGACCGGCGCGTAGCGGGCCCGGGCGGGGCTCAGCTGTGCGATGGAAGTGAAGTGGTGCTCGCGGCGTGCGGCGCACGTGACATGTGCTCCGGCGATGAGTAGCGACTCGGCGATGCTCGCTCCCAAACCGCTAGTTCCCCCGGTGACCACTGCCACCTTGTCGCGCAGGTCCATGTGCCTTCCCGTCTGCTCGGTCTCGGAAATCAAATGATGCCGACCATCGGCGCGTTCTCCTGCACCCGATCCCAGGCTGCGGAATTCCGGCCGCCCGCCCGGAGAACGTTGGCCAGGCGTTCACGCATGATGATGTTGGTCCCATCCGAGTGCAGCCAGATGGAGGCGTCGCGCAGAAGCTTCTCGATTCCGTTCTCGCGCATCACGCCCGCACCGCCCCACAACTCCATCGCCTTGCGTGCGGACTCGAAGACTCGCTCGGAGGCAACGAGCTTGGGCGTGATGGCGAGAATGGGGTCGAATGTCTCGGGCGATCGTGCCTGCCACGCCGCTCGCCAGATGTAGTTGCGGGTGAGGTCGACGTTGACGTACATGTCGGCGAGGTAAGACCCGACAGCTTGATGTTCGACAATGGGCTTGCCACCCTGCACTCGGTGTCGACACCAATCGAGTGTGCGGTCGAAACATTCACGGGCGATGCCGAGTGCACACGCAGCCGCGTACGAATTGCTGGCGCGCAGAAGCCGACCCACGCTCTGCAGGGCAAGGCCAGGCTCGCCAAGCGTCGCCCCGTCGGGAACGAACACACCCTCGTAGAAGATCTCGGAGTTGTTCGCGATTCTCTCCCCGCTCTTGTCGTGCACTTTCCCGATTCGCAGTCCCGGTGAGTCGGCGGGGACGACGAATGCTGTCACCGACTCCGTGATGGGCCCTTCGCGATCGGTTCGCGCGAAACACAGAATGGTGTCCGACCGGTTCGCATTGGAGATGTAGTGCTTGAACCCGTTGATGACATGCCCGCCGTCGACCTTCTGCGCGAAGGTCTGCATGCCCGCGCCCGGAGCTCGGTACGGCAGCAGATTGTCCGATGCAGCATTTGGTTCGGTGAACGACGCCGCGAACAATCCTCGGGGGTTGGCAGCGTTACGAGCCAGGTAGCGCGCGTGCTGGTCCGCTGTACCCAGTTCGTGCAACATCTGTCCGAACTTCCAGTGCTGCGCCAGCACGACGGCGCTGCCCAGGTCTGCCGCGGCAATCTCTTCGAGAATGACTGTATTGGTGACATAGTCAGTGGACGAGCCGCCGAACTCCGGTGGAAGGGGAGCCTGTCGAAGGCCACGGGCATCGGCTTCTTCGACGATTGCCCACGACCATGCGGCCTCCGGGTCGGGTTGTGCATCGAGTTCCGCCGCAACGGGTCTGATGACCTCGGTCGCGAAATCTCTTGCTACGTCACGCCAATGAATCATTTCGGGGGTGGGTGTGAAATCCATGATTTTCGACTTTCTATCCGATGTGGGTCGATGTGCGCTGGGGGGATGGCAGGGCACAGGACAGCAGCGCACCGATGAAGGCGAGCCCGGCTCCTGCCCACCACGCGGCTCGGAGACCGTCGAGGAGGTCGCCACCGGTGCCGCCCGATTGAAGAACGGTCGAACTGGCGGCGGCGATGCTCAGGATGGCTGCGAGTCCGATGGCCCCGCCGAGACGGTATGTGGTCGAGATCAATCCGGATACGGTGCCCGATTCGGCACTCGACGTGCCTTGTGCGCCGGCGATGAACGAGGTCGCCTGCGCGATGCCCCACCCCAGCGACCACAGAATGGACGGTCCGAGGAACGCTGACGCGAAACTGTCGTCGGATCCGATCCGAGTGCTCCAGAGCAGGCCCACGGCGGAGAGCATCAAACCCGCACCGAGCGATTGCCGTAGGCCCACCTTTGCGATCAGCATCTGAACGCGGGTGGACGCGGCGAACAGGATGATGCTGATGGGGAGGAACGCAAAGCCTGCAGCTACAGGGTCGAATCCGTGCTCACGCTGCAGGTAGATCGTGTAGGTGAAGTAGGTGACCTGTCCCAGCGCGCCGGTGATCGCAACGATGACGATCCCTATCGAGACCGAGCGGTTGCCAAAGATGCCGAGGTCGACCAGCGGGGCCTCGGCCCGGCGCTGCCACAGCGTGAACAGAGCCACGACCATAGCTCCCGATCCGAGGAAGACGAGCGTGGAGAACGTTGTCCATCCACTGTCCCCGGCGATCGCCAACCCGTAGGCGATTGTCGACAGTCCCACGGCCGCAAGCATTGCACCGATAACGTCGGGCCGACCGACAGTACGAGAACGGCCAGCGGGCAGGAGGGCGGAGCCCACCAGAACGGCGATGCCAACAGGCACATTGACCAAGAAGTTCCACCGCCACGATGCGGACGTGAGGAGTCCACCCGCCACCATCCCGACGCCTCCTGCGAGTCCGGACATGGCTCCCCACAGTCCGAGCACCCTGTTGCGCTGCGAACCTTCGAACTCTGCCACCAGGATCGCCATGGCAACCGGAGACATCGCCGCGGCACCGACGCCTTGAACACCGCGAGCTGCGATCAATTCGATGGGGGTGGAGGCCAATCCGCATGCGAGCGAGGCGAGGGTGAACAACAGCGTGCCGGCGATGAACACCCGCCTGCGGCCGATGTAGTCGCCCACACGTGCGCCAAGTAGGAGCAGTCCGCCGAAGGGTAGGGCGTACGCGTTGACGACCCAGGGGAGGGCGGATCCGGAGAGTCCCAGGGAGTCCTGCATGGACGGTAGGGCGACGTTGACGATCGTGGCGTCCATCGAGACCATGAACTGAGATCCGACGAGTATCAACGTGGCGAGCGCAGTTGCCTGCTTCGATTTACCGAAACGCCGTGGACGGTGGATCTGGTCGGTCATTGTCGGAGCTCGCGGGAATCTCGCAGCGCGGCAATGGTGTCGGCCGCATCGCGCAGAGACGCTGCCTGCAGCAATAATTTCGCCGGAATATCGACGGTGAGGTCGGATTGCAGCCGTGTCTTCACCTCGAGCGACATGATCGAGTCGAGTCCGATGTCGCGTGCGCGCGAATCGGCCGACAGCTTTGCCTTGGGCTTGCGCAGTGTGCTCGCCACTGTGGTCATCAACAGGTCCAGTACGTCCACATCCGTGGCAGTCTCCGCACTGTTCTGTTGGGCAGCAGACGTTTTCGCCGCCGGCACAGACGAAGCAGCGGGAGCTGCCGGGGGCCCAGGCGAGCGGGCAGGCTCGGCGGAACGAGGGGCGGCAAGCTGGGGTGCCGAGGGCGGCGAGGGGGCGGTGGCGGTACCTGCAGGGGTCGGCGCTGGGAGTCGCGTGTCGGCAGTGCCGACGGGGTTCACCTCGATACGCCCGGACAATCGAATGCGCAGTCCGGAGGTGGGCTCGACGATGTCGAGGTCGCCGGACAGCACGATCGACGACCCGGCGGAGGGAGCCGGTGCGATGGTCGCCTGCGGTGCGAGTGGGCCAGCGACCTCGGTGGCGACCTCGTTGGGACGCCACTGACTGTCGATCGGTGCGGATGTTCGGACGTTCACGCCGGTGAGTTCGGCCATCGTTTCATTCCTTTCGTCGAGTACGACGACGTCGGCTCGGGTGGTTCCGTCGACGCCGTTGTCGCGAAGGGTGATGTGACTGGTCATCGTGGTGGCCGATCCGAGGATGCGTATTCGATCGATGTGTTCGGCCACCATCCAGCCCGGTCGTTCGAGCAATGCGAGTAGCGGAGTCAGGCAAGCTTCGATCAACGCGGGGTGCAAAGGCGATCCGTCGTCCTCGAGAACATCAGGGCGAACGACGTTGGCAGACAAAGCACCACGTTCCCGGTGCACCGCCTGCACACCGCGTAGTCGAGGGCCCCAATCGAGGCCACCCGCCTGTGCTGCGGTGTAGAAGTCGGATCCGAGCACCGTCGATCCGTGCACGGGTGTCACCGTCACCGGAGCTGAGTCCACCGAGTCGTCGATGGTGCACTCGAAGTATCGAACTCCGCGGTCGTCGATCAGTTCGCATCGAACTTCGTTCTCGGACTGCATGTGTGCATCGATGAACAATGCAGAATCGGCGGTGAAGAGCGGCTCGAAGAAGTGCGCATCTAGGATCGTCACGTGATCCGTGCCCAGAATCGACACCGCCACTCGTCGAGCATGTTCGATCATGGTGGCACCGGAGATCATGGGCGATCCCAGTAGCACGTGTTCGTCCAGATACGGCGACTGTGCTGCATTTAGGATGATTGGGTGGGTCTGCTTCGGGGTGTCTGCCGTTGGTATCGAGTTCGTGTCGAACGCATCGTCGAGCCAGAAGCGTTCTCGTTGCCATGCGTAGCGGGGCATGGGCACGCATCGTCCGTTTTCGTACAGAGCGGCGAAGTCGATGTCGATGCCGGCCGCATACAGTGCGGCCACATTCTGCAGGATTTCGGCACGTTCCGGTTGGTTGCGGGTGGTAGTGGATACCGTCACGCTGTCGGTGGCCGAGTCGTTATCACGAATTGCGCTGCTCAGCAGCGGATGCGGTGAAATTTCGACAAAGACGGTGGGTCGGTCGGCGGCGATGTTGGAAATAGCCTCCTCGAATCGAACTCGGTTGCGCAGGTTCGAAGCCCAGTAGTCCGCATCAAGTTCAGCGCCGTCGATTCGTGCGGCCACGACCGTGGAGAAGAAGTCGATCTCGGTGGTGCGTGGCGAGAGATCGGCGAGATCGGCAGCAAGCGGCCGCGTCAGTGGGTCCATCTGCGGACTGTGGCTGGCCACGTCCACGGCAACACGTCGGACGAAGTAACCGGCGGCGTCGAGGTTCTTTTCGGCGTCGTCAATGTGCGTAGTTGGGCCCGAGATCACCGTCGAGGTCGAGCTGTTGACGACCGCGACCACGACGTCGGTGTTGTTGTCCGTGATCCACTGTTCCATGACGGTGGCCGGAGCACCGACCACGAGCATTGCTCCTTCACCGGACACCGTGCTCATCGCGGACGATCGAAGACACATGATACGTGCGCCGTCAGCGACGCTCAGAGCGCCCGAAATACATGCTGCCGCAACTTCTCCCATACTGTGGCCGACGACGATGCTTGGATCGACCCCGAAACGCTGCCAGGTTCGCGCAAGCGCCACCTGCATTGCCCACAGGCTCGGTTGCACGACGTCGATACGGTCCCACTGCTGCGTATCGTCGGTCAACGCGTCGATCAAGGACCACCCGGCGGCGTCGAAGATCGCTTGCTCGCATTCGAGTACGGCAGATCGGAACGCAGGCGAGGTCGCCAGGAGATCTCTCCCCATACCGAACCATTGAGATCCCTGCCCGGGGAAGACGAAGACAACTCGACGCGGAATGCGTGGGAGCCGTTCCGGTGGATCGTGCAGGATTGCGCGCAACGCCTCGCTGATCTCGCCGTGGGTCTCGCCCACTACCGCGGCGCGCGCAACGTGATGTGTGCGGCGCATGGCCGCCGTGTGGCAGATATCTGCCAGGGCGACATCGGCACCCGAGCCACCCGCACCGAAGTAGGCGAGGTGGAAGCGAATGGTGTCGCGCAGTGCTTCTTCGGTGCCGGCGGACAGGGTCAGCAAGTGGGCGTTGCCGGACTCGATGCGTGAAGCGTCGGTGCGAGGCGTCGGGTTCGGTGCCGGTGCTGGGGCGAGGACGACGTGGACGTTGGTGCCCGAGACGCCAAATGCGTTGACGCCGACGACCTCGTGGTCGCCGAGTGGCGTGGCTTCCGTTGGAATTCGTATCGACATTGCGTCCCAATCGATCTCGGGATTGGGCTGGACGAAATTGAGGTTGGCGGGGATGACTCGGTGCTTGCTCGCCAGCACCGCTTTGATCGTTCCCAGGATTCCAGCGGCTGCTTCGGCGTGTCCGATGTTCGTCTTGACGGATCCGACGTAGAGCGGGTTCGACTTCGACCTGTCGCGGCCCAGCACGTCGTGGAGGGCACCGAGTTCGACGGGGTCCCCGGCTTGGGTCCCAGTTCCGTGGGCCTCGACGAAGGCGACGGTGCGTGGGTCGATCCGGGCATCGGCGTAGGCACGTTCGAGCATCAGTCGTTGGCCCGAGCGAGCCGGCGCCATGAACAGGTCACTGCCCGATCCGTCGTTGCTGCTTCCACTGCCTGCGATCACGGCATGGATCGGGTCGCCGTCTGCGAGAGCGTCGGCAAGAGGCCGCAGAAGCAGGACACCGATCCCTTCGCTTCGCACAAATCCGTCAGCGTCGGCGTCACCGAACTTGCAGCGGTTGTCGGGGGAGAGCATGCCCGCGTCGGAGAACGCCCGGCTCTCCCATGGCCCGAGTATCAGGTGCACACCGGCCGCGATCGCGGCGGTACACTCGCCGTCCCTGAGGCTGCGACTGGCCAGGTGGACCGCGCTGAGCGACGAAGCGCATGCCGAATCTATGGACAGTGCAGGGCCATTGAGGTCGAAGACGTACGACACGCGACCTGCCATGGACGAACGTGCGCCGCCGCCCATAACGCCGTACACGTTGGGATCGGAGCGGTGTCGGCGCTCCCAGTAGTTCGAGGTGTCGGTACCGACGAATACCCCGGTATTGGTTCCCTGCCACTTCTGTCGTGGGTGGCCCGCGTCCTCGAACGCCTCCCACACACATTCGAGAAGAAGACGTTGCTGCGGGTCCATCGACTCGGCTTCCCGGGGTGAAATGGAAAAGAACTCAGCGTCGAAACCAGCAACATTGTCGACGAATCCACCGCGACGCATCCGCGGGTCGTCGGTCTCATCGACCCGAAACCTGTTGGCAGGAACGTCGCAGATCGCGTCGACGCCTTCCACCAGAAGGTTCCAGTACTCGTCCACTCCGTGAACTCCGGGTGCCCTGCACGCCATACCTACGATGGCTATGCCGCCCTCGACATTGCTGTCGCTATCTGTCGGTCGTTTCCGCATCGCGCACCGTTCCTGTTCGTCAGTACCGAGTGGTGCAGGTCAGTGGGAGATCGTGAGTACAGCTTTTCCGCCGGGCAATTCGCGTCGTTTCATCAGTTCGATGACATGAATGAGTTCCGACCAGTCGACGCAGTACCCGGGTGTCGGATCGAGGCGGCCGTCGGCGGCCAAGCCCACGAGCAATTCGAGGTCCTCGCGTTCGGGGTACGCGACTGCATACGACATGTAGTTGGTGATCGTTGCGCCCTCGTGACCCATGAACGAGAACACATCGAGCTCGGCCTTGCTACCAGAACTGTTGCCGATCATTACCAGCGTGCCACGGGGTGCCAGCACGGACAGTGCCGCTTCGAGTACTGCGCCGCCAACTGATTCGATAATCAGATCGAAGGGACCTGATGCATCCGACGGTGTAGTAGTGACCTCGGTTGCTCCGAGTTCGATCAGTTCGCTGGCTTCGTTCTCGCCGGCTGTCGTGGTCGCTGTGACCGACGCACCTGCGGCACTTGCCAATTGGATCTGAAATCGACCCACGCCGCCGTTGGCGCCGGTGATCAGGACCTTGCGTCCCAGGAGGTCGCCACCCATACGCACAGTGCGTAGCGCGGTCAGCCCCGCCATTGGTAGAGCGGCAGCGATGTTGGTGCCCAACGTATCCGGGAGGACTGCCATTCGGTCGGTGCGCACGGCTGCGAGTTCGGACCATCCGGCTCCGTCGACCATTCCGACAATGGGTGTGCCTGCTTTGGGTCCGCTCCCGTCTGCGGCCGCATCGATCACGACGCCACTGATGTCCTGGCCGGGTCGCCAGCCGTGGCCCCTCGCGGCCATGAGGGAGAGTTCCCCGCGGTTGACAGAGAACGAATGGATCTGCACGAGAGCCTCATCGGCGGCCGGCTTCGGATCTTCGGCTTCGAGGCGTTGGATGGGAGTATCAGAGTCAGGGGTGTTGATCGTCGTGTACATCGGCGTATCCGATCTCGTCGTGTGGTCACACCGCGAGGGTGTGAATCTGTACGACGACGAGTCAACGCCGATCCGTCGGTGTGAACCAGAATCAATTCGTGCACTCAGCGTTCACGAAAAACAATCGGAGGTCAGATGCGGGCGCACGCTTCGGCCAGGGCGTCGACGAGTGTGGTCCGTTCTCGTACCGCCAACCACATCTGCACGGCCATGCCAGGATCGGTCACGGGCCGGAAGGTGACGCGTTCGGTCGACAGCGCTTGTGCTGAGCCCTCGTACATCGCTGTCCACGATGGTGGTCCCGAGCCGAGTTCGAGCACTGTCGCTTGTAGATCTCGGAATGGAATTCCCGTGGCCGGCTCGAACCCGGCGTCCGCACAAGCACGGAGCACGGTGGCGGCGAAGGCGGGGTTCTGCTCGGACGGAATCAGACGCAGCGGAAGGTCCGCCAGATCAGATAGCGTGAGATCGGGTTTGGAAGCCAGTGGGTGGCGCGTGGGAATCGCAACGACGATCCGGTCGAACCACGCCGGAGTCATCTCCAGATCGTGATCGTTCCTGGGCAGGCGAACAAGTGCGGCGTCGAGTGCTCCCGAACGAACAGCGTCGAGTTGCTCCCACACCTGCCCGATTTCCAGTGTGACGAGCAGATCGGGAAACTGAGTTCCAAGGTGGTCCAGCACCAGATCGACGCGAGTGCCCGAGCCTCCAGCTATCCCCAGTCGCAGGTGTGGTGGCCCGTCCGGCTCATCGGAGCGAGATTGCACAGTCGCCGCGGCGTGTGCCACCGCGTCGAGCACTGCATGAGCCTCCGGGACCAGCCTGCACCCGGCGGGGGTGAGTGTCACCTGACGTTTGGACCGGTCGAACAACGGCTGACCCAGCTCGTGTTCGAGTCTTCGAATCTGTTGACTGACCACGGCCTGGACCACGTGCAATCGTTCCGCCGAACGGGCGAAATGCAGTTCCTCGGCGACCACTAGAAAGTATCTGAGCTGCTTGATCTCCATGTCGAAACCGCCCCCTGCTCGGACCCCGCGTTCATAGAACCTACCGATCAGTATCCATTGTGTCCTGCTCGTCCGCCGGATGGAAAGACATCGACCACCAATGCTCAGCTATGCGCGTGCAACGGCCTACCCGAGAGCGCCATCATTGCCTCACCGAATGCTTCGTTCTGAGTGGGGTGGGCGTGCACGAAGCTACCGACCTCCGATGGCAGTGCTTCCCATGCCACCGCGAGTTGCGCCTCGCCGATCAGCTCGCCCACGCGGTCACCGACGAGGTGAACCCCGACGACGGGGCCGTCCTCACGTGCGCGAATAACCTTGACTCCGCCCGCGGTGGCGAGGATGCGGCTCTTGCCGTTGCCGCCGAGGTCGTAGACTACCGAGGTCACGGTGCCGTACTTCTGCTCCGCGGCCTTCTCGGTGAGTCCGACCGATGCGACCTCCGGATGCGAATAGGTCACGCGCGGAACGAGATCACCGTCGATGCGTGCCGGTGCGAGGCCGGCGATGTGCTCGGCGACGAACATGCCGTGCTGAAAACCGCGATGAGCCAACTGATACCCCGCCACGATGTCGCCGACGGCATAGACGCCGTCCGCGGTGGTGAGCAGATCGTCGTCGACAGTGACGAAGCCCCGTTCGGTGACAATGCCCTGCTCGGCCAGACCAAGGCCATCGGTACGGGGTCCACGACCGACGGACACGAGCACAAGATCTGCGGCGAGGGTGTCTCCGGAGGACAGTGCCACTGCGACGTCGTCGGAAGATTCGGTCACGGTCTCGACCTTGGTGCCGGTACGAATGTCGATGCCGCGTTTGCGCAATGCCTTGGTCAGCTGCTTCGAGGACCATTCGTCCTCACCCGGAACGATGCGATCGAGGGCCTCGACGACGGTGACCTTGGCACCGAAAGAGGCCCAGATACTGGCGAATTCGATACCGATGACACCGCCGCCGAGCACGACGACAGACTCGGGGATACGGTCGAGCGACAGTGCGCTGTCACTGGTGAGCACACGTGGGCCCAGTTCCATACCGGGGATGGTGCGCGAATACGACCCGGTGGCGAGAACCAGTGAAGCCCCGGTGATGCGTCGCCCATCGACTTCGACGGTGCGAGGACCGACCACCTGACCACGGCCCGAGACGATCTCGATTCCCGGACGTTTCAACAAGCCTTGCAGTCCGGAGTACAAGCCTGCGACCACACTGCGCTGATAGCCCAGTGCCGCAGGCATATCCACGCCAGCAAACGAAGCGGTGACGCCGACATGCGCCGAACCGCGCACCGCGTCGGCGACCTCGGCGGTGTGCAGCAGCGCCTTGGTGGGGATGCATCCGCGATGCAGGCAGGTCCCGCCAAGCTTGTCCTCCTCGACCAATGCGACCGTCAGGCCGAGTTGCTCGGCGCGCAGGGCGCAGGAGTACCCACCCGATCCACCGCCGAGGATGAGGACGTCCACGTCGCTCATCGGACGGATCCCAGTGCCACGACGGGGTTCTCGACGAAATCGGCCACGGTGCGCAGGAATCCGCCCGCCACTCCGCCGTCGCACACGCGGTGATCGAACGCCAATGACAGCTGCGCAACCTTGCGGACGGCCAATTGGCCGTCGACCACCCACGGGCGGTCGATGATGCGTCCGATGCCCAGGATCGCGGCTTCGGGATGGTTGATGATCGCGGCCGAGCCGTCGACCCCGAAAACTCCGTAGTTATTCAGCGTGAATGTTCCACCGCTCAGCCGGGCTGCGGGCAGGGAGCCGGTTCGCGCCAGCTCGGTCAGCTCGGCCAGTCGCTCGGACAGTTCCTTCAGATCGGCCTTGTCGGCCTGCGGCACAACAGGAACCATGAGTCCACGATCGGTCTGCGCGGCAATGCCGAGTCCGACGTTCTCGTACCGCAGGATCTCGCCCGCGGCGGTGTCGACGGTGCTGTTGAGCTCGGGGAACTTGGCCAGCGCGATCATGGTGAGTTTGGCGAGAACTGCCAGCAGTGTCACCTTCACTCCGTCGATGGAGGCGTCGAGGTCGCGTCGTGCCTGCAGCAGAGCCGTCGCGTCGACGTCGACCCAGACGGTCGCCTCGGGAATCTCCGCACGACTGCGAGAGAGTTTGTCGGCGATGGTCTTACGAATCCCGGTGATGGGAATTCGCGTGACGCCCTCGGCACTGGGAGTGCTCGAGGACAGTGCCCGTTCCACGTCCGCTCGGGTGATGACTCCATGACTGCCGGCGACATCGATAGACGCCAGATCCAGCCCACCCTGCAGTGCCATGCTCCGAACAATGGGGGAGAGCACCTTCGGTGCATGTGAGTGGAAATTCGTAGCCTGGGTCGCCTTTCCACTCACGTGCGAAGCTCTTTTTCGCCGTCCGGTCGGGCCGTGTCCGGTGCCGTAGCCGATCAGCACATTGCCCGAACCGGCGCGTTCTTCCTCGCGGTATCGCTCGTGGGCTGCAGGCGTATCGGCGACGGCACCGCCGGTGATACTGATGAGCGGCGCGCCGACGGCGAGTGAGGTGCCCTCGGCCGCATGCAGTTCGCCGACAACGCCCTCGAAGGGGCAGGGCACCTCGACGGACGCTTTTGCCGTCTCTACTTCGACGACGACCTGATCGATGGTGACGGTATCGCCGGGCTTGACCTTCCACTCCACGATCTCGGCCTCGGTCAGTCCTTCACCGAGGTCGGGGAGCAGGAATACCTGCATGCTCATACCGTGACCGCCTTGCTGAGGTCGGGCGCGTCGTTCCACTGCAGTCGGTCGATGGCATCGAGCACACGGTCGGCGGAGGGCAGGTGGAAGTGCTCGAGTTTCGGAGCCGGATAGGGAATGTCGAGCCCGGTCACCCGTAGTACCGGCGCGTGCAGGTGGTGGAAGCAGCGCTCGGAGACGCGCGAGGCGATCTCCGCGGCGACGCCGGAAAACCCCTGCGCTTCCTGAATCACGATGCAGCGTCCGGTCTTCCGTACCGAGGCTGCGACGGTTTCGTCGTCGAACGGATTGATCGACCGCAGATCGATCACCTCGACGCTCCGGCCGTCCTCGGCCGCGAACTCTGCTGCCTGCATGGCGACCGACACGGTGGGGCCGTACGCGAGAAGAGTGACGTCGGTACCGGCACGACGCACGACGGCGGTACCGATCGGCTCGGTCTTGGCCAGCTCGATGTCGTCCTTGGAGAAGTACAGCCGCTTCGGTTCGAGGAAGATCACCGGATCGGGATCTGCGATGGCGTCACGCATCAGCGAGTACGCGTCGGCCACGGTGGACGGCGAGACGACTTTCAGGCCCGGGGTGTGGGCGTAGTAGGCCTCGGACGAGTCGCAGTGATGTTCGACGCCGCCGATACCTCCCGCGAACGGGATGCGGATGACCATCGGCGCGGTGAGTGATCCGCGAGTTCTGTTGCGCAGCTTGGCAACATGGGACACGATCTGCTCGAAAGCCGGGTAGGCAAAGGCGTCGAACTGCATCTCGACGACGGGCTTGTAGCCCGACATCGCCATGCCGATCGCGAATCCGACGATGCCGGACTCCGCGAGCGGGGTGTCGAAGCAACGATCGTCACCGAAGTCTCGGGTCAGTCCGTCGGTGACGCGAAAGACGCCGCCGAGCGTGCCGACATCCTCGCCGAAGACAACGACCTTCTCGTCCTCGGTCAACGCGTGGCGCAGGGCGGCGTTGAGGGCTCCGGCCATGGTCATCGTGGTCATGACAGTTCTCCTGCTGCGATCTCGGCGGCGACCTGATTTCGCTGTTCGATCAGGCCGGGGGTGGGGGAGGAGTAGACGAACCGGAACAGATCCTCGGGGTCGACGTCCTGCTCGACGTTCATGCCCGCGCGAAGTGCCGCGGCATCGGCGTCGGCGGATACCGTCATCTGTTCGCGCAGCTCGTCGGTGAGCAGACCCTGGGCTTCGAGGTAGGAATCGAGGCGCGAGAGCGGATCTCGGGCCAACCACCCTTGCACCTCGTCTGCCTTGCGGTAGCGAGTGGCGTCGTCGGCGTTCGTGTGTGCGTCCATGCGGTAGGTGTGCGCCTCGACGACCACCGGTCCCTTGCCTGCTCGGACGTACTTCACGGCCTCGTCCATCACGGCCATCATCGCGATCGGGTCGTTGCCGTCGACCTGCTCGCTGCCGATGCCGTAGCCGACGCCCTTGTGCGACAACGACGGAGCTGCAGTCTGACGCGCGAGTGGAACGCTGATGGCGAATCCGTTGTTCTGCACCAGGAAAATCACCGGTGCGCGGAACACCGCGGCAAAGTTGAGGGCCTCGTGGAAGTCGCCTTCACTGGTCGCGCCGTCACCGCAGAACGCGAGGGCGATGGTGTCTCGTCCCTGCTTGGCCTCGGCGTAGGCGAAACCGGTCGCGTGCAGCAATTGTGTTGCCAGAGGTGTGCATTGGGGAGCGACCTTGTAGGCGGTGGGGTCGTATCCGCAGTGCCAGTAGCCGGCGAGCATGCCGAGCAACTCCACCTGGTCGACGCCTCGCGCCGCGAGAGCCATCGAGTCACGGTACGTCGGGAACATCCAGTCCTGCTCACCCAGGCACAGGGCTGCGGCGATCTGGCAGGCCTCCTGGCCGCGGGAGGACGGGTAGACCGCAAGCCGGCCCTGCTTGGTCAATGCCGTTGCCTGCTGGTCGAATCGGCGGCCGTGCACCATCGAGCGGTACATCTCGAGCAGGCGCTCGTTCGACGGATGTGCGTAGCGGGCGGCGCTGTCCACGCCCGTCCCATCGGGTGCGAGGTACTGCACGGGACGGTCGGCAGGCATGAACTGTTGGTAGGACGTTGCCGGAACCTTCTCGACGGTCGTCATGGGGCATTCTCCTGAGATCGGCTTGTACGGTGATTCTGGCCGAATTGGTGAGGAAGAAGTCCTATGGTCGTAGGATTGCAGACATATGGCCGATATTACGCGCGCGCACTGACTATCTGTCGGATCGGCGTAGCGAACCATCAGGTAGGAGCGGACGAATGGACGACGTCTCGAGACGTGTGGAACTGGACGACACGGATCGTCGCATCCTCGCCGAGCTGACTGCCGACGGGCGGGTCTCGATGCGGGTGCTGGCCGATCGTTTGAATCTCTCTCGGGCACATACCTATACACGGGTGGACAGGCTCAAGGATGCGGGTGTCATCGAACGGTTCACCGTGCAGGTGGATCACGGGGCGTCCGGGCTAGGGACCTCGGCGTTCATCGCGTTGTCCATCCGTCAGGATTCGTGGCGCAGTGTGTCCGAGGGGTTGCGGTCGATGGAATTCGTCGACCATTTCAGTTTGCTCGGAGGGGATTTCGACGTGCTGGTACTCATCAGGACTCCCGACAACGAGAGCCTGCGGCAAGTGGTGCTGGAGGGGCTGCAGTCGCTCGACGGCGTCCGGGCGACGCGCACGTGGTTGATCTTCGACGAGGACCGAGGTGGTCTGGGACGAACTGCGCCGCCCACCGAACGCTGACAGTGGGCGGCGTCGTTCGGGGTACGGGTCAGAAGTTGCCGCGAGCGTCCTGCTCACGTTCGATGGCCTCGAACAGTGCCTTGAAGTTGCCGATGCCGAAGCCGAGCGAGCCGTGGCGTTCGATCATCTCGAAGAACACCGTCGGGCGATCGACCAGCGGCTTGGTGAAGATCTGCAGTAGGTACCCGTCCTCGTCTCGGTCGACGAGAATTCCGCGCTTCTGCAACTCTTCGATCGGCACTCGGACCTTACCGATACGGGCTCGCAGTGCGGGATCCTCGTAGTACGAATCAGGAGTGGCGAGAAATTCGACGCCGGCGGCGCGGAGCGCATCGACCGAAGACAGGATGTCGTTGGTCGCCAGCGCCAGATGCTGTGCGCCCGGGCCGCGGTAGAAATCCAGGTACTCGTCGATCTGTGAGCGCTTCTTCGCGATGGCCGGCTCGTTCAGCGGGAACTTCACTCGGTGGTTGCCGTTGGAGACGACCTTGCTCATCAAGGCCGAGTAATCGGTGGCGATGTCGGCCCCGACGAACTCGGCCATGTTCGTGAAGCCCATGACGCGGTGGTAGAAGTCGACCCACTCGTCCATCTTGCCGAGCTCGACATTGCCGACCACGTGATCGAGAGCCTGGAAGATGCGCTTGGGAGCGCCTTCCGGTCGCTGCAACGTCGACGTCCGCGGTACATAACCGGGGAGGTAGGTGCCGGTATAGCGGGAGCGGTCGACCAACGTGTGTCGGGTGTCGCCGTAGGTCGCGATGGCCGCGGTGCGGACCGTGCCGTGCTCGTCGGACATGTCGGTCGGTTCTTGTAGTACGCGCGCGCCCTGGGCTCGCGCATGTTCGATGCACCGGTCCACGTCCGGCACGGCCAGCGCGATGTCGACGACGCCGTCGCCGTGGCGCGTGTGGTGTGCCACCAGTTCGCTGTCGGGGTCGACGGCTCCCTTGATGACGAAGCGCACTGCGCCGGACTTGAGTACGTAGGCGTGGTGGTCGCGTTGGCCGGTCGTCGGGCCCGAGTAGGCAACGAGCTCCATGCCGAACGCGGACTGGAAGAAGTGTGCGGTCTGCGTCGCATTGCCGACCACCCACACGATGGCGTCCCAGCCACTGACGGGAAAGGGATCTCGCTTGTCGTCGTACTCCACGAGTCCGACTAGCTGCCGCAGCTGATCGGCGTCGAGATCGGCGAGCTTCTCGTCGTCGTTGAGGATGTTGTCGAGGCTCATGAAAGCTCCTGGTTGGTCCGAGTGAGGCACACTGTTCCGCCCAGCCCAACATCGCGGTGCAGGGGAGTCAATCGACGCCTGAATAGCTGTCCGTGCTGTGCAGATAGGGCAGGTTGCTCCGCACTTTGCTATACGATTCGTATAGCAAAGTGGAGGTGCGTCATGGAATCGACGTTGGACGAATTGGACCGGGCGATGCTCGCTGCGCTGCATGACAATTCGCGGATCGGCGTGCTCGAGCTGTCGCGAACGCTCGGTGTTGCACGTGCGACTGTGTCGGCCCGCCTGCAGCGATTGGAGGACAGCGGTGTCATCACCGGCTATCAGCCTCGAATCGGTTTGGCAGCAGCCGGTTACGGCGTGCAGGCGTTCGTCACATTGGAGATTGCCCAGGGTGCGCTCGGCGACGTCGTCGCCGTCCTGGAGCAGATACCCGGAGTGTTGGAGGCATTCGCGACAACCGGCGTCGGCGATGTGTTGTGCCGGGTTGCCGCGGCGTCTCATGATGATCTGCAGCGAACGTTGATCGCGCTCAATCAATCTCGCACGATCGCGCGGTCGACCAGTGTTGTCGTACTCTCGGAATTGGTCGAGTTCCGGGCACTGCCACTGCTCAACAGCGCCGAGTCCGATCGAACCCCCAGAGCCCCCGCATACCGACGGACGCGCGAGTGATAGGCCTCAGGCCGGAACGATCCGGCCACGTGCGTCGCCGAACCCGATGCGCGCACCGTTCGGCCCCGGAGCGCTGGCGGCGATAACGACCTCGTCGCCGTCTTCGAGGAAGGTCCGGGTCTCCGCGCCGAGTGACACCGGTTCCTTTCCGCCCCAGGTGAGTTCGATGAATGCGCCGCGTTGATTCTTCTCGGGTCCCGAGATGGTGCCCGACGCGAACAGATCACCGGTTCGGGATGTCGCGCCGTTGCTGGTCTCGTGAGCCAGCATCTGGGCCGGCGACCAATACATCGAACTGTACGGCGGACGGGATACGACGTGGCCGTTCCACGTGACGGACAGATCGATATCGAGTGCCCAAGAACGAGATTCGCGGAGGTGTTCGAGTGGCGCGGGGTCCTGAGTCGGCGTCGACACCCGAGCCTGTTCCAACGCGAGCAAGGGGACCACCCACGGTGAGATGGACGTCGCGAAACTCTTGCCGAGGTTCGGGCCCAGCGGCACGTACTCCCAGGCCTGGATGTCGCGAGCAGACCAGTCGTTGACGATGACGGCACCGAACACGTGCTCGGAGAACTGATCCGGCGAGATGGGGCCATCCGCCGGAACGCCGACGACGAAGCCCATCTCGGCTTCGATGTCCAGTCGCCGACTCGGACCGAAGGTGGGCGATGGCTCGTCGGGTGCCTTGCGCTGACCGCAAGGCCGGGTGATGTCGGTGCCGGAGACGACAACCGTGCCTGCCCGGCCGTGATACGCCACGGGCAGGTGCTTCCAATTCGGTAGCAGCGGTTCGGCATCGGGCCGGAAGAGTCGGCCGAGATTGGACGCGTGGTGCTCGGACGCGTAGAAGTCCACGTAGTCCGCAACTTCGAACGGCAGGTGCATCGTGACATCGGAAACCGAGACGATCGCTTCAGCGGGGGTCGTGTCACTGACGATCATGGCGGTGACGGACTCGCGAACCTCGACCCACCGATTGCGGCCGCGCGCCATGAAAGCATTGAGGCTGGGCGAGGCGAAATCCGAATCGTTCAGAGCGACAAACAGATCGATCACAGTGTCGCCGTAGCGGACTCCGACCCGAGCGTCCGAACCAGGAGTACTGAAAATGCCGTAAGGAAGGTTGTCGATTCCGAACTCGGAGTCGGCGGGGATGTCGATGTCCGTCATGAACGGCGCGCTCCTTGGTTCACTGAGGTGGGACGAGTCCGAGGCGGACGAGGTCGTCCAGGGGTTCGCGGATGCTGCAGGTGCCGAACGATGCGAAGGCGCGTTGACCCTCGATCCCGGCGACGAGACCGGCGAGGACGTCAGCGTCCCGGATCGCCAGGATCTTCTCGAGCTCGCCGACGCGTGCGCCGCTGTGTGCGGCCTGCGCCGCGAGGATCACGTTGAGGAAACCGTGTTGCTCGAAACCGTTGTGGGGATCGGTGTTACGGGCGGCGTGGTGCAGACCCGCGGTGGCTTTGAAGTGGACCTCGCGCTGTGCCGCCTTGTAGATGGACCCGGCAAGCTCTCGCTCGTCCGGGTACTCGTCGGCCGTGACGCCGCCGGTCCTGAATTTGGCGCGATACCCGAACTCGTCGACTGCGTCGAAGATGTCGTCTCGTCGGGAGTCTCGGGGGATTTCGACATAGATGTCGATGTCCTGAGTGATGTTGCGCAAGGCGTCGATGTTCGTGCCGTCGGGTACGGCCACTTCGACGGCAACGACCGTCACGCCGGCGGTCCGGTCGGCGGCGCGTAGGCCTGCCTCCACGCTGCCCGGACCGGCAGGTGCGGTCAACGCGACCTCCATCCGGGCGCCCAGGACGAGTTCGTGCACCCGGTCCATCGGAACGACCAACGGGCCGACGAGGTCTGCGAAAGAACTCGCCCGGTACTCGAGATGTTGTGCTGCAGCAACATCGAGTGGTGCATTGCCGGGAGGGAAGGCAGCGGCGTCGTCGCACAGGCGGTGGAAGAACTTCGGGATCATCGGTTCGGCCCCCGGCCTGCCCACGTCCACGCATACCCGGTGTCCTCGCACGCGAGCGCTCCTTCACCGAGTTCGAGGGGGCGGAAAGTATCGACCATGACGGCCAGTTCGTCGAAGAACTCGGCGCCGATACTGCGTTCGTATGCACCGGGTTGCGGACCGTGAGCATGACCGCCCGGATGCACCGAGATCGATCCCTGGCCGATTCCGGAACCCTTGCGGGCCTCGTAGTCGCCGCCGACGTAGAACATGATCTCGTCGGAGTCGACGTTGGAGTGGTAGTACGGCACCGGAATTGCGAGCGGGTGGTAGTCGACCTTGCGCGGAACGAAATTACAGATCACGAAGTTGACCCCCTCGAATGCCTGATGCGCAGGCGGCGGTTGATGCACACGGCCGGTGATCGGTTCGTAGTCGGAGATGTTGAACGTGTACGGATACAGGCAGCCGTCCCACCCCACCACGTCGAACGGGTGTTGCGGGTAGACGTAGCGGGTTCCGACGATGCCCGTCGAACCACGGTGCTTGACAAGTACTTCGATGTCTTCGCCGTCGGCGAGTAGAGGCTCGGTGGGGCCGTGCAGATCGCGTTCGCAGTAGGGAGCGTTCTCGAGCAACTGGCCGTACTTCGACAGGAACCGCTTCGGTGGAGCGATGTGACTGTTGGCCTCGATGGCGTAGGCGCGCAGGGGGCCGTCGGGAATCCAACGGTGCGTCGTCGCACGCGGAATGAGCACGTAGTCACCCTGCTGCGCCTGGAGAGTACCGAACACCGTTTCGACGGTGGCAGAACCGGATTCGACGTAGACCATCTCGTCACCGATCGAATTGCGATACAGCGGTGAAGTTTTCGATGCGACGATGTAGGACAGTCTGACGTCGGCGTTGCCCAGAACGAGGCGTCGTCCGGTGACCACGTCGGTGTCCGCCACCGTGGATTCGGGAAACAGCTCGTGCAACTTCAGGTGCCGCGGCACGAGCGGATGGTTGGGCGTCGTCGATTGATCGGGCAGGTCCCACACCGTGGCATCGACGATGGCCGACGGTATGTGGCGGTGGTACAGCAGAGACGAGTCCGAGGAGAAGCCCTCTTCGCCCATCAGCTCCTCGTAATAGAGGTTGCCGTCGGGAGTTCGGTGCTGGGTGTGCCGCTTCGGCGGAACCGATCCGAGCTGCCGGTAGTAGGCCACGTGCTCTCTCCTGAGTTCTGTCACCGCTTGTAGTAAAGACATTAACTACTTTCACGTGATCTACGCAACCTTCAGTTGCGCCCCCGTACGTCGAACTGGCTGCGGTTGGTGATCAGTTTGGTCAACAGCATCACCAGGATTCGCTGTTCGGGTTCGGTGAGCGCGCTGGCCCATGCGTTCTCCCGTTCGTTCTGTTCGGCGAACGCCGCGACCATCTCGTCGTGCCCCAGCGCGGTCAGGGCGAGGCGCACCGAACGTCCGTCCTTCTCGTCGGGCGTGCTGGCGAGCAGGCCGCCGGAGATGAGTGTCTTGGACAGGTTCGACACGGCGGCGCGGCTCATGCCGGTCAATTCGGCTGCTCGTCGCGGCTCGATCGGGCCGGCGAGCCACGTGACGAACATCAGCCGAAACGACGACCACGACCAGCCTCGCGGGCGATGAACCGTCGACTCGAGGTCGTACGTGACAATGTTCGACGCTCGGTTCAGTGTCAGCAGAACCTCGGTGGCCAGCTGATGCTCGAACCCGTACTCCCGGGCCAGTGTGGTGTTGGCGGTGTCGATGAACGACCAGAAATCGGGCTCGGGTGCGTCGGTCACGGATTCACTGTAGCCACGAACACATCTGATCAACACCTTTACTACTCACGCAGCGAGATTCGTGTCCCACCGAGGAGGGGCCATGATGGACCCATGAGCTCGAAGAACCTGTTCGGTGGCCCCCGCACCCTGCTGATCGTGGCAGCAGTGGTCATCGTGATCGCACTCGTCGCTGCTGCCGCGACCCTGATCGTCCGCGCCGTGCTCGGACCGCCTGAGGGGGAGAACAAGTTCGAGATCCAGGGTTACTCTCTCGTACAGGTCGATCCCCAGGTCAGCGACCTCGCGCTCGCCACACGCTAGCCGACTCTGCACCGACCTGCGGGTCGTGCGTCTGCTGAAAATTTCGCCCGCCGCGCGCGAATGTGCGTAGCGTCGCGGCGGGTACCTCGTGTTCGGGAACAGGCTTGCTGATCCACTCGCAGTCACGGACGAAGATCAGGTTCGACGCCACCGCGTCGGCGCTGCGATCCTCCCGCAGTGGGCCGGAAATTCGGCCGAGGAAGTACTCGCCGTGCTCGGTTCGCGTCCAGACGAAAGATCCGTCCGCGACCTGCTCGAAACGCTCGACCCGGCGTAGCGAGCGTTCGTCGTTCGCCGACATACCGCAGAGTCCGTAGGTGAGGGCACGCTCGACGCCATTCGGCATCGGGGCGCGGTAGACGGCGTCCGGCATACAGCCGAGAGTATCGATGCTGGCTGGAATGCCCAATGGATGCTAAGTTGAAGTTTCAACTTAGGTACTTCGAAGGATTCGCCATGACTTCTGTGATGAACCCGCCCGTCGCGGGTGCCGCATTCGATGCGTTTCTCGCCGACGCAGCACCCGCGAGCCGGTCGCAGCAGATGTGGACCCCACACGATGGGCCGATGCCCGCGCTGTACATCAGTCACGGTGCGCCTCCGGTGTTCGACGACGCGCTCTGGATGAACGAGCTCTTCACCTGGTCGCAGTCGATGCCCAAGCCGAAGGCGATTCTGATCGTCAGCGCGCACTGGGAAGAGGCCCCGTTGAGCCTGTCCGCGACGGCTGCGGCGACACCACTCGTTTACGACTTCGGTGGATTTGCGCAGCGTTACTACTCGATGGAATACCGGACTCCCGACGCTCAGTCACTGGCCGCACGGGTGGCCGCGGCCATTCCGGCGTCGGAGAACCTGCATCAGCACACCGCGCGCGGACTCGATCACGGTGCCTGGGTCCCGCTCAAGGTCATGTATCCCTACGCCGATGTCCCGGTTCTGCAACTGAGCCTGCCGACGCACGCCCCCGACCGGCTGATGGCGATAGGCGCTGCGCTGAAGGAACTTCGGGCCGAGGGTGTGTTGGTCATCGGTTCCGGGTTCATGACCCACGGACTGCCGTTCCTGTCCCGGGAGAATTTCGCAACCAACACCGTGCCGACGTGGTCCGAGGACTTCGACCTCTGGGCCGCCGACGCCTTGTCTCGCGGTGACATCGGGACTCTCGCCGACTTCCGCAGTGCCGCACCGGGAATGCCGTACGCGCACCCCACCGTCGAACATTTCACGCCGTTGTTCGTCACCCTCGGTGCCGCCGAGAATCCGGAAGCTCCGGTGACGACGGCCATCACCGGTTTCCAGTTCGGTTTGGCGAAGCGGTCTTTCGCCGTCGCGTGACGAACGGGAACTGCCCCGTGCAATTGGGCACGATTCAGTTCTGAATCTATTTCGGCTCGGGGATTGTTATCCACGCCACTTCGCTCTACAGTTCTCAGCACCATCTCGGACATCGGTGTCCAAGATTGTCGGATGCGCTGTACGAAATGTCGCCGGGCGCGCGTCCTGTGGACCCCGTTGTCCGGCGCGAAGGAGTACAGCCGTGTCTTCTGCCCGACCTTGGACGCTGCGGGTAGCGATCGGTGTGGCGACCGTAGCCGCCGCCGTTGCCGCTGCGACCAGCCCCGCTTCCGCTGCACCCGATTCAAGCGGTCCGGCCGGTGTGGAGGTTCAGCCGCCTCTGCCGCCGCTCACGTGGCCGAAGATTCCCGAGTTCGACACCGACTTCTACCTTCCTCCCGCCGACGTGGTGGCAGCGGCCGCGCCGGGCCAGATCATCGCCGTACGGCCCGTCGAGCTGGCTACTCTCAACGTCATTCCCACGCAGGTCGACGCGTGGCAGTTGTCGTTCCGGTCCAACAACGGGCGCGACGAGCCGATCGCCGCCGTGACCACGGTCATCAAGCCGCGGGGCGTGCCTGCGGCACCGCGTCCGTTGATCTCCATCCAGGTAGCCGAGGATTCTCTCGCGGCCTACTGCGCTCCGTCGTACGCGATGCGAGCGGGTGCCATCCCCTGGCCGGTGACCGGCGCGGTGACGTCGGGCGCTCAATTCCTCGAAGTGCAGGCAGCGTTGGCGCAAGGATGGGCGGTGTCGGTACCCGATCATCAGGGCCCGAACAATTCGTTCGCCGCCGGGCCGGTCGCCGGTCGGATCACACTCGACGGCATCCGAGCTGCCGAGAATTTCGCGCCGATGCAGTTGGCTGGGGAGGCCACCAAGGTGGGGATGAGCGGCTACTCCGGTGGCGCGATCGCCACCGGGCACGCAGCAGAACTGGCCGAAAACTACGCCCCTGAGCTCGATATCGTCGGAGTCACCGAGGGCGGCACCCCGGCCGAACTCGGGGCATTGGTCGACAACGCGAACAACGCCCTGGGATCGGGCATCGTGGCCGCCGGCGTCATCGGTGCCAGCCGCGAGAGTCCCGAGCTGGCCGCCTTCATCGACGAACACGTCGACCCGTTCGGTAGAACGTTGTTCGCGGCCAAGGACAACCTCTGTGTCGGCTACTCGTCGGCGCTGCTGCCGTTCGTCAACCTGAAAGGCTTGCTGCACACCGACGGCGACCCGATCCAGCAACCGGTGGTGAAGAAGGCCCTGTCTGCGATGCAGCTCGGCCGCACCACTCCGAACATGCCGCTCTACGTCTACCATTCCAACCCGGACTGGCTGGTGCCGATCGGGCCGGTCAACGCGATGGTCGAGTCGTACTGCAGTCGACCGGGTGCCGACGTCACCTACACCCGCGATCATTTCAGTGAGCACATCAGTTTGGAGCTGATCGCTTTTCCGAGTGCGGTGTTGTGGATGCGCGATCGATTTGCCGGTGTTCCGGTGGAACCGGGTTGCCGGACGAACGATGTCGGCTCGATGGCGCTCGACACGCGTGCGCACCCGACGTTCGTCGCGGCCGTCGGCGAGATAATCGCCGGATTGTTCGGAAAGCCGATCGGGTCGTGATGGAACCCATCAGCGGGGCTGCGAACGGTGCGTCGCCTGTAGACTCCCTCGGTGACTGTCGCCGATGATCAGGGCCGCATCTACGCCGGACGATCCTCCGCTGTTCGGAAAGCCGATCGTCGAGCTCGGTTCTTGCACGCGGCTATCGAGGTCATCGGGGGACGCGGATACGCCGCCACCTCGGTGGCGGACATCTGCGCCGCGGCCGGCCTCGCGCGCAGTCAGTTCTACAGTGAGTTCGCCAACCGTGAGGCGCTGCTCGTGGACGTCTACGACCTGATCCAAGACGACGCGCTGGCCGCCGTCGTCGCCGCACTCGACGAGCAGGTCGACCGCGACCGTCGCTCTCTGGTCGTCGCAGCGATGACGGCCCTGGTCGGATCGATCGGAGGTGACCCACGTCGGGCGCGCATCTCCTATCTGGAGATGCTGGGTGTCAGCGATGCCGTCGAACAGCATCGGACGCGCCGTCGTGCGCAGTGGGTGGAGTTCTTCGAGAACACCCTGCGCTCGGAAGTCGGTTCCGATTTCGTTCCCCCGGGTGGATACCGCTTGGCCGCAACGGCATTCCTCGGTGCGCTCACTGAGATCGTCTCCGACTGGTCCCGCACTGCTCCGCCTCGTCCACCTATCGAGCAGATCGTGGACACGATGGTTGCCGTCCTGGCAGCGTTCGTTCCGGACCTGAACTGAACTGCAGCCGGCCGCGCAATACAGTGGACCGATGACAGACGCCACCGGTCCGCTCACCGGCCTCGTGGTCGCGGACTTCTCTCGTGTGCTCGCCGGACCGTACGCGACGATGATGCTCGGTGACATGGGCGCGGACGTGATCAAGATCGAGCGACCGGGTACCGGTGACGACACCCGATTGTGGGGCCCGCCCTACGATTCTGCCGGTACTGCAACGTATTTCAACTCGGTCAATCGAAACAAGACGTCTCGGTTCATCGACCTGCAGTCCGAGAGCGGTGTGGCCGAGGCTCGTGAGATCGTCGCGGGCGCAGATGTTGTGATCGAGAACTTCCGCGCCGGAACGATGGACCGGCTCGGTCTCGGCTATTCGGCTGTCGCGCAGACGAACCCTGGCCTGATCTACTGCTCGATCACCGGCTTCGGAACCGGCGGCGGCGCTGCTCTCCCTGGATACGATCTGGTGGTCCAGGCCGTCGGCGGGCTGATGAGCGTCACCGGACCCGACGCATCCACACCGACGAAAGTGGGCGTGGCGATGGTCGATATCGTCACCGGTCTGCACGCGATGAGCGGAATCCTTGCCGCACTGCATCATCGATCGAACACCGGTGCGGGTCAGCAGGTGCACACCTCGCTGATGGCGTCGGTACTGTCCGCGCTCAGCAATCAGTCGGCGGCCTACCTCGGGGCGGGCACCGTGCCGGTTCCGATGGGCAACAAGCATCCGTCGTTGGTGCCGTACGAGGTGTTCGAGACCGCCGATCGACCGCTCGCGTTGGCCGTGGGCAACGATCGGCAGTTCCAGGCGTTGGTCGACGTGCTGGGTACCCCGGATCTGGCTGCGGATCAACGCTTCTCGTCCAATTCTGCTCGCGTCGAACATCGAGATCAGTTGGTCGACATCTTGAACTCGGCGTTGCAGACGCGTACTGCGGACGAGTGGTATCGAGAGCTGATGGCCCGCCACGTTCCCGCTGGGCCGGTCAATTCCATCGAGGAGGCCTTCGCGTTCGCGGAATCACTCGGGCTCGAACCACGCATCGAGGTTCCCGGGGCAGCGGCCGAGGGCGTCCGAAATCCGGTGGATTTCTCGGCGACCCCGGTGAACTACCGGCTGCCGCCCCCGCCGGCCGGCTGAGCCCGCGCGTGGTGGTCCTGCAACGTGTGCTCCACTCCCGGGCTCGAGTCGGCGAATCCCCGGTATGCAACCTCCTCAGTGGAGCAATAGTTGCAGCGGCAGTAACTCATTGCGCTAGTTCAGCGCCCACTTCACCGACACGGACACGCTGACGGTCTGCCGTCCCGGTTCGATGGGCACTGCCGTGTCGAACGAAGCGGAGTCGCGAAAGCTCGTCGGCTGCTCCTGACCGGTGATCGACTCGGTGATCGACAGAACGTCACCGAGTTCGCCGCCTGCGAGCGACGCATACTGCTCGGCGCGATCGCGGGCGTCGGCGAACGCCCTGGACCGGGCATCGGTGATCAGCTCGGAATCGTCGTCGATCTTGAACGAGACCCCGGAGATTCGGGTCGCGTTGCCACCGGCGGAGGTGGCGTCGCCCAGGACTGCAGACGCCTTCGACAGGTCGCGCACCGTGACCTGCAACGTGTTGGTGGCCTGATATCCGGAGATGGCCGAGGTGCCGCCCGGCAGTGCTCCGGAGTACTGCGGATCGATCGACACCTGCTGCGTCTGAATGTCCTCGCGCGCGACGCCGGCAGCAATCACTGCGTCGGTCACCTCGGTAACTGCAGCATTGGCCTGTTCGATGGCGGCAGTGACGTCCTCGGCTGTGGCCTGAACGCCGATCTGAGTCGTCAACGTGTCCGGTGCACCCTGGACTTCGCCCACTCCGTTGACGTTCACTCCGGGAGGTCCGTCCGGGGACGTGGTCGCCGGACTGCTGCAGCCTGCGGTCAGGGCTGCGGCCAACACCAGGGCCGATGCGCACGATCCGATCGTCCATCGATTTCGGTTCACCGCCGTAGTGTCCACCATTGCAGGTGAATTGGGAAGGCTCAGGGCTTGCGATACTCGGCGTCGAACGTGACGGTCACGTCGTCTGCCACCTTCATGGCTCCGAACATCTGCGAATACGGCGTGATCTTGTAATCCGTTTGACGCACGGTAGTTTCGGAACCGATCTGCCATCTGTCGCCGGAGTCGGTGACGTCCACGTCCACGGTGATCTCCTTCGAGACACCGTGTATCTCGGCGGTGCCCGCCAAGCGAAATCCGGAGGCAACGGCAGTGATCTCCTCCGAACGAAATCGAATTGTCGGGTACCGATTGGCGTCGAAGGTCTTGAGTGCGTTGGCTTTTGCGACGATCTTCTCCGGCCCGATCAGCGGTGTCAGTCCGCCCTCGCCGTGGATCACCTCGAGTGAGCCGACCTCGGCGGTCAGTGACACCGCGGTGGGGGCGTCCCCGGACCACTCGACCGTCGCGGTCCAGGAGGTCACCGCAATCGTGAGTCGATGCCCCATCTTCGATGCCCTCCCGGTGACATCCGTCCGAACAGCCAGCTGCCCGCCGTCCGATGCGTCGAAAGCCCAGGTCTCGGTGGTCATCTTCGCGACTGTAGACGCGCGGCGGCCCGGCAGCTCACCGAAGCCGACAATGGAGGCTTAGTGTGAAGGAATGTTCTCCAATTCTCCTCGAACATTCGTCGCCGACGCCCTCCGCGGCTTCGTGGCCGCCACCGACGACGTCACCTGGCACGCCGATCCCGGATTCCTCACCCGTCGCTATCGCATCTCCGACGGTCAAGTCGCGCTGCTGTCCGGTGGCGGATCGGGCCACGAGCCGATGCATGCCGGATTCATCGGTCGCGGCATGCTCACCGGCGCGTGCCCCGGCCTGGTGTTCACGTCACCGAACGCCCTCCAAGTACACGAGGCATCCAAGGCCGTGGACTCCGGCGGCGGAGTGGTGCACATCGTGAAGAACTACACCGGCGACGTGATGAACTTCAAGATCGCCCGAGACTTGTTGCAGGAAGACGGTATTGCAGCCGATGTCGTTCTCGTCGACGACGACGTGGCCAGCGAGAGCGAGGACGGCCCGGGTCGCCGTGGCACTGCCGCGACCATCGTCGTCGAAAAGGTGTGCGGCGCAGCGGCAGAACGTGGCGACAGCCTGCAGGCGGTGGTCGCGCTGGGGCGTCGAACAGCGGAGAACGCGCGCAGCATGGCGGTCGCACTGAACCCGCCGACGCTACCGGGTGCCGACGGGCCGTCGTTCGAACTGCCCAAGGAGGAAATCGAACTCGGCATCGGTATCCACGGCGAGCGCGGCACCGACCGGGTGCCCCGGCTGCCTGCTCAGGAGGTCGTCGAGAAGCTGACCGAGCCCATCGTGAGCTCGCTCGGATTGAACTCGGGCGAATCGGTGATCGCCATCGTCAACGGGCTCGGCGCAACGCACCCGCTCGAACTGCATCTGCTGTTCGGAGAACTCTCGGAGTACCTCGCGGGTAAGGGCATCGAGATAACCCGCTCACTCGTCGGAAGTTTTGTCACCGCGCTCAACATGGGCGGAGCGTCCATCACTCTGGTGCGCGCCGACGACGAGATGCTCGAACTCTGGGACGCCCCCACCGATGCGCCCGGTTGGCCCAACGCGCAGAACCAAGGCGCGAAACCGGTGGGCGAGCGCGGCGCATTCGGGCCGACTTTCTCGCCGTCCGACACCGGAGAGAAGTCGGCATTCGTCTCGGAGTGGATCGGGTCGTGGGCCCAGCGGGTACTCGACGAGGAGCCCGCTCTGACCGAGTTGGATCGCAAGGCGGGCGACGGCGACTTCGGTACCAACATGGTGGCCGCACTGGAACAACTCGACCTCGACGCGATCAAGGAAACCTATTCGGCAGCAACGGTATTCGAAGCCGTGAGCGAGGCCTACCTCGGCCACGCAGGCGGTACGTCCGGTGCACTGTTCGGCATCTGGTTCCGCCAGTTCTACCGAACGATGCTCGAATCCGAGCCATCTGCCGTGGCTGTCGCAGCGGCCGCGCGGGCCGGACTGGACAGCATCACCGAACTCGGTGGAGCCCGCGTGGGCGACAAGACGATGATCGACGCCATTGCCCCGGCCGTCGACGCGCTCGAGAAAGACGGCGGCACCCTGCAGGATGCCGCCGACGCCGCGAAGTCCGGAGCCGAATCGACCAAGGACATCACCGCCAACCGGGGCCGCGCCAGCTATGTCGGTGAGGCCGCGCGAGGCGTCGTCGACCCCGGTGCGTTGGTCATGGCCTGGTTCTTCGAGGCAGCAGCGTCTAGCTGATCGAACCGAGGAACACCGCCGCGATCGCTTCGAGGCCGGCCTGATCGTCGGCGTCGAAGCGATCGGGTACCGGGCTGTCCAGATCGAATACACCGATCAGTTCCTCGCCCTGGTACAGCGGAACGACGACCTCGGAGCGAGTGTTGGCATCACACGCGATGTGGCCGGGGAAGGCATGAACGTCGGCCACTCGCTGTGTCTCGCGGGTGGTCGCGGCAGCGCCGCAGACCCCTTTGCTCAGCGCGATACGAACACAGGCGGGCTGGCCCTGGAACGGGCCGACCACCAGTTCGGTGCCGTCGAACAGGTAGAAGCCGACCCAATTGACCTCGGGCAGAGCGTGATAGACCAACGCGGAGAGATTGGCGGCGTTGGCGATCAGGTTCGATTCCTCGTAGACGAGGCCCCTGGCCTGCTCGGTGAGCTGCTCGTACTGCTCTGCCTTGGAACCGTTCAGTTCGGTCGCGGTGAAAGACATGCGCCGAGTCTAAGCGCACACCCCAGCACCACCAGATACGCCGACATCCCGCCCACCTGCACCCGCTGAGCGATGCCGAGACCGTGATCGCCGGGAAGGTTGTCGGCGATCAACAGCCACGCCGTGGCCAGGGCCGTGATGGCCAGCACGGCGACACCGAGCGTCCGAAGCAGGGGATAGGCCCCATAGCGGAATGCGGCGAGCGTGAACGCGATCATGACCGTGAAAATCGCGAACACCGCGATGGTGCTCGTCAGAGCGTGAAGATGATGAAGCTGGGGGAACAACCCGCTGGGCTCGATCGGACAGCTCGGATCGTCGGCGGCCACACACTCGAGGGGCAGTTTCGCGTCGGCGATGGTGGCGATACCGAAGATGCCCGACGCCACCCAGCCGGTGACGACGAGCCGTCGGCGAGGGCTGACGAGGAAACCGAGCACGGCGGCGAGGATCATCAGCGAACCCGTGACCACGTCTGCGGTGGAGAAGAATTCGCGGTACGGCTGATCGCGGGCATCGAGTTCGCTGAGGAACGACCGGGCCGGGTCGAGCCCGGTGTCGAGGAAGAATTCGGCCACCCACGCGGAGTACAGCAACCCGGCGAGGATCAGAAACACCACCGCGATTACTCGGCGGATATCCACACCTTCGGTTTTCGAGCGCACCGATCAAGGCTAACCAGTGAGCTCGTCGGCAGCTGCCACCGCCAGCGCGACGGCGGAGTCGCAGTCGTCCGCCATGACGGACAGCTCGGGAACCGTGCGGGCGTAACGCGCGGCCGAGTCCTCGTTATCGGGCAGGCCGAGAACGGGGTTGCCCAACACGATGTCGGCCGAACACACCGAATCCGAGTCGCGAGTCTCGACGGTGTAACCGCCCTGCCGGATCTTCTCGCGATCTGTCGAACGCAAGTCGCTGTCGTCGTAGGTGAGCGCGACGTCGAGCAGTACCAGGTTGTCCTCGAACGTCGCCGACGACGCCTCGAAGTGGCAGCCGTACGGATCCGCGGCAGGGTTCCACCGGTCGACAGTCCAGGTCTCGGGCAGATGCTCCAGAACGCTGCAGGGATCCTTCGTGGCCAACGGAAGGTTGTACCTGGAATCGGCACGGAGTGGTGGATCGCTCACGAGGCCGAGTGCGGTCTCGGTGACGGATTTCGCTGCACTGCAGGCGTCTCCGTCAGCAAGATAGACGTCGATCGTGGCGAAACTACGACCCGATTCGGTGAGGACATCGTCCATGGGCCCGGAGGTGGTGCCGTCGAACTCGTCGCGCAGCGGGAAGCTGACGCGACACGTCCCTCGGGAGGCGTCGTCGAGGTACACCTGTTCGTCGCCGATCGTGACTTGCTCGAAGTTCGGGTCGGCCGGCGTCGGCTGGTATCCGTTCAGCTTGATCGACACGGAGTCCGTTGCGTCCGATCGCCCAGGGTTGACTTCTGCCGAGCAGCTACTCAGTTCGCCGTCCGGTCGCAACTGAACCACGGTGCCGAGGGCGGTGAGGTCGTCCTCGGTGAGGAAGCCGCAGGGATCGAGGCTGCGGACGAAGGCCGCCGAGTCGGCCAGATAGCGGTCTGCCTCCGACATCTCGAATCCGTACCGGTTCTGCCCCGCAGGCGACGCACTGCCGGCGGGGAACGCGCTGCCGAGCAACACCACCGCGCATCCACTGGTCGATACCGACATCGCCGCTGCCATCGCCGCAAGCACCCAACTTTTACGCACTGTCCTCATCCCCCGACTCGAATCGACCGATCATCAGGTTGGACGCGCGGGGAGTGCTGTGGGTTTCAGTCGGTCACTATCGGATCTGCAGCAAGATCGTCGACGACGCGTTGGGCGGCGACGACCGGGTCCTCGTGTTCCCAGATCCGCACGACGCGCCAGCCTTCCTCGATCAGGCGGGTGTCGGTGTCGCGGTCGCGGGCCACGTTGGCAGCCAGCTTGTCGGCCCACCACTGGGCGTTGTTGCGGGGTTTCGTCGCGTGAATGGGGCAACTGTGCCAGAAGCAGCCGTCGACGTAGACCGCCACTTTGCGTCGGGGAAACACCAGATCTGCTCGACGCCGCATGCCCTTCAGCGGGGCGCGGTCGACGAAATAGCGCAGTCCTCGTCGGTGCAACTCACGACGCAGCGCCACTTCCGGTTTGGTGTCGCGGCGGCGTTGCTTACTGAGCCGTGCACTGGTTTTCGCGTCGGTGACGGGGCGTGTCGCGCTCACACCGACACCCGTTGCGTGTACCCACCCATGCGCTCGAGGTGGGCGTCGAGGTCGTCGAGAAAGCCGTCGGCGAAGCGGAGGTTGCCGGCTCGCGCGCGCTTGAGGAACCCGGCCGTGGCTCGCGCCGACAGCAGGGTGGAGTCGTCCAGGAAGTCGATCAGGTCCTCGGGCGGTTCGTGCACCGGCATGGTCGAGACGGTCACCTTGAAGCTCGCGCGGTCTCGGCCCCACGCGGCCGTCGGCCAGGCCTGACCGGGCAGCAATGCGGTGTCGCCTGCGACGTCGTAGGGCTTCGGGTCGTCGAGTGCACCGGCCACCCACGACGCCATCCGCACACTGACGGCATTGCCGACGAGCTTCCAGCGATGCCCGGTACGCACTCCGGCGCGCTCGACCGCGGGCAGCGTCCAGTCCGGATCGAACCCCTGCAGCCGCTCGGCCCCGATGATGCCGGGCGTGACGATCTCCCCGGACGGCAACCGGACGGCCGGCGGACTGGCGATGCCGAGGGAGGAACCGCCCTTGAGGGTGGGGACGGCGTTGACGGCCCAGCCCAGTCCGCGGGTGCCCTCGGTCCAGTAGAAGCCGCAGGGCGCAGTACTCGGATCGCCGTCGGGCAACGGCCCGGCATCCTGCGAGAACAGCACCTCACGCGGATCATCGGTGCGCGAGGCCAGCATCACCACGCGCTGTCGACGCTGCGGCAACCCGAACGCACGGGCGTCGACGACGCGATAGGCCCACATGTAGCCGAGGTCCTCGAGCGCGTCGGTGATGTGTCGCATCGCTGCGCCACGTCCGAGTTGCAGCATGAACGGCACGTTCTCCATCAACAGCCACCGCGGGCCGCGGCGACGTGAGACCAGCCGGAACACCTCGTCGACCAGCCCGGAGCGAGCACCGGTGATGCCTGCGGTCCGTCCAGCCTGGGAGAGATCCTGGCAGGGGAAGCCGGCAGCAACGAGCTCGGTGCCGGTGGGCAGGCTGCGCAGCGTGGTGACGTCGGTGTGCAGCGGAACGTTCGGCATCCGCGCCGACAGCACCGCGCCGGCACCCGGATCGATCTCGCACAACAGCTGCGTCGTCCACCCTGCCTCGGCCAACCCCAGCTCGAGCCCGCCGATACCGGCAAACAACCCGACCATCGACCGTGTGCTCACGTATGCCCTTCTCTCGCCCGACGGGTTCACGTTACTCGAGAGCCGGTGCGCTGAGCGTCCACGAGCTGAGCGTCGGTCGAACTTGACCTCGACCGCGCTCGAGGTTCCACACTGGAATGCACGCCGCCGAAAATCGGTTGGAAACTGAGCCTGAGCAATGAAATCATTCGGGCACCGCAATAAGGAGAACAACACGTGTCCACGGGTGTGCTCGACCCCGAAGCCCCAACCGTCGTTGAGTCGAACCCGAATGCTGCGCGGACACCCACGTCGCTGCAGCGTTTCGCGCCGTTCCTGGCCCCGTACAAGTGGTTCTACATCGGCTCCATCGTGGTCTCGCTCATCGCTACCCTGACCGGCCTCGTCATTCCGCTGGTGATGCAACGCGTCATCGACGGGCCCATCGCCGACCGCAACTTTTCCGCGGTGTGGTGGCCCGCGGCGCTGATCCTGCTGCTCGGCACCATCGACGCGGCCGGCATCTGGGTGCGTCGATACCTGGTGTCCCGCCCGTCGAGCCAATTCGAGATCAGTGCTCGGGCAACGGTATTCGACAAGCTGCAACGGCTGTCGGTCGCGGCGCACGAGAGTTGGGAATCGGGTCAGCTGCTCTCCCGTGCCATCGCCGATCTCGGGTCGCTGCGCCGGTTCATGGCGTTCATCGGCCCGTTCATCATCATCAATGCCGTCACGCTCGTCGTGGGTATCGGCGTATTGCTCGTTCAAGCATGGCAATTGGGTCTGATCATGTTGGTGACATCGATTCCGTTGGTGATCGCCTGCACCAGGTTCGAGACGCTGTACCGCGTCGTCGCGCGTGATGCTCAGGACCAAGCGGGTGACGTGACGACAACGGTCGAGGAGTCCATCCAGGGCATCCGTGTTCTGAAGGCGTTCGGGCGAAGTGCGCACTTGGGCAAGCAGTTTCTGCGTCAGGCCTACACTCTTCGCGGCACCGAGCTGAAGAAGGTGCGCTATCTCGCGATCATCTGGGCGGTGATCGTCGGACTGCAGCCGATCACCATCGGCGCGATTCTGGCCGTGGGGACCTACTCGATCGTGCAGGGCACGATGACGGTCGGCACGCTCGTCGCTGCCATCGCCATCGTCACGTTCCTGCTGTGGCCGATCGAATCCTTCGGATACCTGCTGGCGGAGTTGAACAACGCGCGGACCGCGGCGGATCGTTACTGGGAGATCATCGACACCCCGGAGACCGTGACGGATCCGGACAACCCCGTCGAATTGCCCGACAAGATCCGTGGCCGAGTGCAGTTCGACCGCGTCGGATTCACCTTTCCCGACGCGTCCTCGCCGCTGCTCACCGATGTCAGTTTTGTCGTCGAGCCGGGGGAGACCGTTGCGCTCGTCGGCAACACCGGCAGCGGAAAGACGGCACTGACGAACCTCGTTCCTCGTTTGTTCGACGCCACCGAGGGCACCATTTCGATCGACGGTATCGACGTGGCGTCGATGCGGCTGGCCGATCTGCGCTCGATCGTGTCGGTGGCGTTCGAGGATCCGGTGCTGTTCTCGGCCAGTGCGCGAGAGAACATCGCGCTCGGCTCTCCCGGTGCATCCGATGCCGAGGTCACCGAGGCGCTGGAGATCGCGCACGCAACGGAATTCGTCGACCGGCTGCCGTGGGGCCTGGCCACGCGCATCGGTGAGCAGGGTATGAGTTTGTCGGGCGGGCAGCGGCAGCGACTCGCATTGGCCCGTGCGGTGCTGGGCAAGCCGCGGGTGCTGGTGCTCGACGACCCGCTCTCGGCACTCGACGTGGACACCGAAGCGAAAGTGCAGAAGGAATTGCGGCGCGTGCTGGCGCATTCGACGACGTTGCTGGTGGCGCACCGGCCGTCGACTGCAGCGTTGGCCGACCGGGTGCTGTATCTGGAGAACGGAAGAATTGTGGAGCAGGGAACGCACGAGGGACTGCTGGCGTCGTCGCCGCGGTACCGCGACGTGATGGGGTCGATCCATGGCTGAGCAGACCGCAACCGCGGACTGGCGGGGAGTGGGCGGCGAGGACTCGGAGGTCGACGCCACCGGAAACCTGGTGTTGGCCGGGCGTTCTCGGCGGTTGCTCGCCTCGCTGGTGCGCCCGTACAAGAAGCAGGCCCTGCTGTCTTTCGTCATCATCCTGATCGACAACATCACCTATGTGGCCGGCCCGCTGTTCGTCGCCTACGCCCTCGACAACGGCGTCGGTGCTGCCGGACAGGGTGATTGGGGTCCGCTGCTGTGGGCCGTGGGCGGATACACCGGCTTCGGCCTGCTCGGAATGTTCACCACCTACGCGTTTCTCACCGTCTCGGGCCGGCTCAGTCAGAACATTCTCTACGACCTGCGTGGACGCGTGTTCGACCATGCGCAGAAACTCAGTCTGTCGTTCCACGAGAAATACACGTCGGGGCGGTTGATCTCGCGGTTGACCAGTGACGTGGAGTCGTTGCAGACACTGCTCGAAAGTGCGCTCAACGACGCGTTGACGGCCATCCTGTCGATGGTCTCGATTGCCGTCATCCTCGTGTATCTCGATGTTCCGATGGCGATGATCGTGCTCGCCGGCTTCGTACCGTTGGTGCTCGTCACCCGGTGGTCACAGCGACGCCAACGCCAGGGATACCGTCGAACACGGGTGGCGATCGCACGTGTGGTGGTCCATTTCGTGGAGTCGATGGGCGGTATCCGTGCTGTGCAGGTCTTCCGGCGTGAAGGTCGCAACGACGCGATTCTCGAGACCGAGGACTCGGAGTACCGGGACGCCACCACCGCGGCCCTGCGCGGCATGGCGAGCTACACCGGAATCGTTCGGTGGATCGGCAACGTCACTCTGGCGATCATCCTGGTGTTCGGTAGCTGGCGAGTGATCAACGGGCACATGGACGTCGGCGTGCTCGCCGCGTACGTGCTGTACCTTCGCCGGTTCTACGGCCCGCTCGACGAGCTGGCGATGGTGTTCAATGCCTACCAGTCGGCCGCCGCTGCGCTGGAGAAGATCTCCGGCGTACTCGAGGAAGAGCCGTCGGTGGTTGCCCCGAAGAACCCGGTGTCGATCGGAACGGTGAAGGGAGACATCACGTTCGACGACGTGCACTTCTCCTACGGCACCGAGCGCGTCGTGCTGCCGGAGTTCTCGCTGCACGTGCCGGCGGGTCAGGTGGTTGCCATGGTCGGTGCGACCGGAGCCGGAAAGTCGACGTTGGCAAAGCTGTTGGCGCGCTTCTACGATCCGACCGCCGGATCCGTGCGACTCGACGGCATCGACATGCGCGACATCTCCGACGAGGACCTGCGCCGCAACGTCGTCATGGTGACACAGGAATCGTTCCTGTTCTCCGGCTCGGTGGCCGACAACATCCGCCTCGGACGTCCCGACGCGACGGACGCCGAGGTCCGGGCTGCCGCCGAGGCCGTCGGACTGACCGAGTTCATCGCCTCGCTCCCCGAAGGGATCGATACCGACGTGCGTAAGCGCGGAGGCCGATTGTCCTCGGGCCAAAGGCAATTGGTGGCGTTCGCGAGGGTGTTCCTCGCTGCGCCGTCGGTAATCGTGCTCGACGAGGCAACGTCGAGTCTCGACATCCCGAGCGAGCGGTTGGTGCAGCGCGCACTCGAAACGATTCTGCAGGGCCGGACGGCGTTGATCATCGCGCACCGCTTGTCGACGGTGGCCATCGCGGACCGCGTCCTCGTCATGGCGGACGGCAACATCGTCGAGGACGGCACCCCGGCGGACCTCATTGCGGGAGAGGGCCGCTTCGCGCACCTGCACGAGGCGTGGGAGGACTCGCTCGTCTAGGTCCAGGGGGTGATCGGCGGCTTGACCCACATGATCTTCTCGTCGGCGTGCTGGGGCGTCGCCCCGTCGTGACCCGGGTGCTCGGCTGCCCACGCGGATTTGCGGTCGAGCAACTCGGCCACGATGGTCCACGTTTCCATCGTGCTCGGTGGATGCAGGTCGGCTGCGCGGGCCAGTTTTCGACGGGTGGCGTCGGTGAGATCGAGCAGTTCCGCGCCGCTGATGCCGCGCTCCCAGACGTAGCGCGCCAGAGCGGTGGCCTTGTCCTGTCGGCTCTTCGCGGCCTGCTCGGAATGCGCGAAATCGAACTGGCCGCCGCCTGGGTTCCCTGTCGTCACGGCCATCACCTTAGTAATCGTGAGCGAAATCGACAGGGCCTGCCGCTGTAAGGCGTCGCACACGGTAGCGGGCCAGAAGTCGACGTCGACGGGGGTCGGCCGGGGTGGAGCGCAGCATGAACGGCCGGGTCGGTGCAAAGAAAAGTCGCGTCCGCTTGTTCTACGGGGGGCCCTGTCGCATACCGTAGGACCTGTGATCACTCAAGCATCGGGTGCAGAGCACGTCTCCGTTCCCGCAACCGCCACCACCGACGCGAAATCCTGGCCCTCGATCCTGACGTGGCGAGCGCACGACGTTCCCCGCATGGAATCTGTGCGCGTCCAGCTTTCCGGCAACCGCATCAAAGCTGCCGGACGCATCATCGGTGCCGCCTGCAGTGATCATCCCGCGTTCAGCGCGTCGTACGACCTGGTGACCGACGAATACGGCGTCACCAAGAGGCTCTCGGTGCGCACCTCGCTCGCGTCGGGCGACCGGCAGGCCTCGGTCAGCCGCGACGACGAGGGCTACTGGATGGTGGAGAACTCCGCCAACCACCAGCGCTCGACCTACAGCGGTGCCCTCGACGTCGACATGGTGCTCAGCCCGTTCTTCAACACCCTGCCGATCCGACGATTCGGTCTGCACACCCAGGTCCAGGACCTCGAGGTGCCGACGGTCTACGTCAACCTCCTCGATCTGAGCATCCAGGAAGCGACGCTGACCTACAGCAGCGGCGCGCACGGCATCCACGTCATCTCGCCGGTCTCGACATCGTCGGTGACGGTCGACGCCGACGGCTTCGTCGTCGACTACCCGGGACTCGCCGAGCGGATCTGACGCACGACGCCACCGCGTCGCCCCGCGTCCTGCAGGTTCTCTCGCCACCCCGGCTCGCCCGGGGTGACGTCGGTGATGTCGAATCGCTGATGCTGCTCGTACTGCAGTCGCGCTGCGTGTCCGGCGTCGACCAGCGTTTCGGTCGAGTTCTCGTTCAATTTTTCGCGCGCTGTGGTGAGCGCATGCAGCGCCTCGTCGAGCGCGGTTCGTAGCGCGGTCGCGTTGCCCTCGGTCATCGCACGGACGAGAGTCGGGGCCGAGGACGCCACCCGGGTGCCGTCGCGAAACGACCCCGCGGCGAGCCCGAGCGCCAACGGCCCGCCCGCAGCCCCGACGATCGCCAACGCCTCGGCCAGCAGATGCGGTAGGTGCGAGATGCGGGCGACGGCACTGTCGTGCTCGACGCTGCCGGCCGGAACGACCACCGAACCGCAGTCCAGGGCCAGCTGGGCCACCCGGACCCACACGTCCGCATCGACACCGGGGTCCGTGGACACCACCCACACCGCGTCGGCGAACAGCGCCGGGTCCGTCGCCGACCAGCCCGAGTGGTTGGTACCCGCCATCGGATGGCCGCCGACATAGCGGGCCTGTAGTCCGCAAGCAGCGACGGCCGCCGCAACCTCGGCCTTGACGCTCACCACGTCGGTGATCGGGGCGGTGGGTGCGTGCTCGGCGATGGCCTGCAGCACGGAGTCGACGGCAGGCATCGGAACGGCGATGACGATCAGCGCATCCTCGTCTGCAGCCCTGGTCAGAACGGTTGTCAGATCGGTGCCGACGTCATAGCCATCGGCCGCAGCCCCGGCGATCGCGTCGACCGATCGGTTCCAGCCCCACACCCGGCGACCGGCGTCGTGCGCCGCCCGCAGAATCGACCCACCGATCAGTCCCAGACCGAGAACGCACACCGAAGAAGAAGTCACCCGATCAGATTGGCACAGGTGGGTGACTTCCAAGGGAGGTGGACTTCGAATACCGGCACCTACCGGACTACCGTTGCGCACATGGCCGCACAGCGCGCGAACAACAACCGTGCCTCCGCATCGGAGTACGACGACCTCGAAGGATTCGGCGTTGCAGTTGTCCGAGAGGACGGCAAGTGGACCGTGACGCCACTGTCCGACGACGCACTGACCAGCCTGTCGGCAGCAGAAACCGAATTGCGTGAACTGCGCAGCTCGGGAGCGGTGTTCGGACTGCTCGACGTGGACGAGGAATTCTTCGTCATCCTGCGTCCCGCACCCAACGGCACCCGCCTACTGCTGTCCGACGCGGTCGCCGCCGTCGACTACGAAATCGCCGCCGACGTCCTCGACGCACTCAACATCGAGATCCCCGACGTCGACCCCGACGAGCTCGACGACATCGAACCCTACGAGGAAGGCGACCTCGCTCTCCTCGCCGACCTGGGCTTGCCCGAGGCAGTGCTGGGCATCATCGTCGCCGAGACCGACGACTACCCGGACGAACAACTGCAATCCATCGCCGAGCGCCTGGGCTTCGAGGACGAATTCGCCGCAGCGGTGAACAAGCTGCGGCGGTAACCGATGCCGCTGCCCGACGCGGACATGATCCGCGCAGCGCTGACGGCCGCAGCCGAGGCATCGGACGCCGACGTCCCCGTCGGAGCCGTCGTGTACGACGCGTCGGGGCGTGAGATCGCGCGGGCCTGCAATGCGCGGGAGGCGTCGGGCGACCCCACTGCGCACGCCGAAGTGCTCGCATTGCGTCGAGCAGCCGCCGTCCACGGAGACGGTTGGCGACTCGAAAACTGCACTCTGGCAGTCACTTTGGAACCCTGCACGATGTGCGCCGGGGCCCTCGTTGCGGCCCGCGTCGGCACCGTGGTGTTCGGAGCCTGGGAACCGAAAACCGGGGCCGTCGGCTCGCTGTGGGACGTCGTCCGAGACCGTCGACTCACCCACCGCCCACAGGTGCGCGGGGGAGTGTTGGAAGCCGAATGCGCCGAAGTGCTGACCCAGTTCTTCGCCCGCCAGAGATAACGATCTCGTCACGGGGTGGCCGGAATGTCCAACATTGGGGAGGGTGGAGGGCAGGGCGCAACGCTGCGCTCCGAACTTGCGAAGGAGACACTCATGGGACTCGACGACAAGATCTCGAACAAGACCGAAGACCTCGGCGGCAAGGCAAAAGAAGCCGCAGGTTCGGCAACCGGAGACAGGGACCTCGAAGCAGAGGGCAAGGGCGATCAGACCTCCGCCGCATTCAAAGACGGTGCCGAGAAGGTCAAGGACGCGGCCTCGAACATCAAGGACAAGCTCACCGGTAAGTAACTTTGCGCTCTGAGCAGGCGATTTAGCCTCAGGCGCTCATTCCGGTACAGTCTTCTGCGGTGGCGTGTCCGAGCGGCCTAAGGAGCACGCCTCGAAAGCGTGTGAGGGTTCACCCCCTCCGAGGGTTCAAATCCCTCCGCCACCGCCAAAACTCCCCACCCGATCCGTCGGGTGGGGAGTTTTTTTGTGCGCGGGGTGGGGTGGCTGGGTGTTGCTCGGCAAACGCGCGCGCATTCGTCAGACGCGAGCGAATTTGCCACCGAATCGGGGTCTACTTCGCGCGCACCTGGCAAACGCGCGCGCGTTTGCGGGATCACCAGGGCCCGGGCGGGGTGGGGTGGCTCGGTGTTGCTCGGCAAACGCGCGCGCATTTGTCAGACGCGAGCGAATTTGCCATCGATTCGGGGTCTATTTCGCGCGCACCTAGCAAACGCGCGCGCGTTTGCGGCGGTAGAGGGGCGGCGACCGACTCAGACGCTCAGCATTGCCCCGCGCCCGCGGCGTCGAGTCCCCGCAGAATTTCGCCTTGATCGGCCTCGGGCACCGTGGACCAGCTCGGCGCGGTGGTCATTTCGCTGCGCAGACCCTCGACGGATTTTGCGCGGTCGGAGATTCCGGTTTGCTCCAGTGCATCGATGGACGGCAGAAACTGGGTGCAGGTCTGCTGGTACAGCGCTTCGCCGGTGACGCCCGAGGTTGGGGCATCGGGTTCAGCGGCAGGCGGAGCCTCGGGGATCGGAGTGTCGGCAGGAGCGGGTGCCGGTGCGTCGAGTGTGGTGCTGGCGGGGACTGTTGTGGAAGCCGCGGCAGACGTCGTCGTGCTGGCCTGAACGGACGTGGTCGACGCGTTCTCGGTCGACGCGTCGTCGCCGCATCCGGCTACAGAGGTGGCCACGATCAGCCCGAGCAATCCGGTCGCGATCTTTCGTTTCATCGCCACTGTGTACCACCTGCGGCTCAGAGCAGTGTCTGCGCGCGCCCGGTGATGGTGCTCAGTGCGGTGGACCAGGCGATGTGCTTGGGGTCCAGGAACGCTCCGTGTCCGGCTCCGGGCAGTACGACCAGCTCGGGGTCCGTGCTCCCTGCGCGGGTCGCGGCGTCGACGTAGACGCGGCTCTGGTTCACCGACACGGTCTGGTCAGCATCACCGTGCAGCGCGGTCAGCGGGACGTCGAGGGGGAGGTATTCGATGGGGGAGGCGATCTTGTATCGACCGGGAACGTCGTTGGGCATGCCGCCGAGGAATGCGGGTACGAACTTGTCGTTGCCGATGTTCGCCGCCCGTTTCATGTCGAACACCCCGGCCATGATGGTGGCACTGCGCGGTCGGATTCTGGGGTCCGCTCCCGGCGCGTCGATCGGCATCAGGTGACGCGCAGCGACCCACGCGGCAAGCTGTCCGCCGGCCGAATGTCCGGCTACATGCACTCGATCGAGGTCGAGTCGCCCGTCGGCGGCGTTCTGTACGACGGTTGCCAGTGCCTCGGTGGCGTCGTCGACGTCGGTGAGGGTGTTGGCCCAATTGTTCGGACCGCGCCGGTACTCGACGTTCCACACGGCGATGCCCTGGTCTGCGATGGCCTTGGACATCTGCTGGAAGTACGACAGATCGAGGTTCTCCTGCCATCCACCGCCGTGGATCATCACCACCACCGGCAGCGACGTCGCAGCGTTGGCAGGGAGATACAGGTCTCCGATGTTGTCGGGTTGGTACCCGTACTTCAGCCGGATCGGATCTCCGGTCGGTCCCGAAACAGGTTGCAGTGCAGCCGAATACGTCTCTGCTGTGTTCGGTGAGGATGCGGTGTCCGTGGAACTGCAGCCGACCAGCGTGACAGCGAGCAGGCCGGACAGGAAGTGGCGACGATTCACGTGCCCTGAGCCGTCCAATCGAGCAGCTCGGACAGCGACCAGGTGTTGATGACGCGATCGGCGGGAACGCCCTGGGCTTCGGCGCGGACACAGCCGTAGCCCTGCCAGTCGAGCTGGCCCGGTGCGTGTGCGTCGGTATCGATGGAGAAGAGGCAGTCGCGCTCGAGGGCGATGTCGATCAGGCGCTCGGGCGGATCCTGGCGTTCGGGCCTGGCGTTGATCTCCACCGCGGTGCCGAACTGTCGGCATCCCTCGAACACCACCGGGGCGTCGAACGTCGACTCGGGCCGCTTTCCCCGGCCGCCCTCGACCAGTCGGCCGGTGCAATGACCGAGTACGTCGACGTGCGGATTCGCGATAGCGGTGACCATGCGTTTCGTCATCGCCACAGAATCGGCCCGCAGGTTCGAGTGCACGCTGGCCACCACCACGTCCAGCTCGGCGAGCAACCCCTCGTCCTGATCCAGCGAACCGTCGTCGAGGATGTCCACTTCGATTCCGGTGAGGATGCGGAACGGCGCGAGTTGCTCGTTGAGCTCGGCGATGATGTCGAGTTGTTTTCGCAGACGCTCGGCGCTGAGTCCGTTGGCGACCTTGAGTCGCGGTGAATGATCGGTCAGCGCGCAGTACTCGTGCCCGAGTTTCTTGGCGGTGCGCATCATCTCGTCGATGGGGCTGCCGCCGTCGGACCAATTGGAGTGGGTGTGCAGGTCGCCTTTGAGTGCGGCCCGTAGTGCGTTGTTGCCGATGGGTTCTGCGGCATCGCGTTGTTCGGCCAGGTAGTCCGGAACGTCCTGGGTCAGCGCCTGCCGGATGATCAGCGAGGTCTTGGCACCGATTCCGGCCAACGACGACCAGCTGTCCGCCTTCTCGTGCTCGGATCGTTGTGCAGGAGAAAGCGATTCGACGACATCCGCGGCTCGGCGGTAGGCCTTGACGCGGTGGGTGTCCGAGCGCGAACGCTCGAGCCAGAAGCCGATCTCACGAAGTGCCTCCACCGGATCCATGGGTTCCATTGTGCCTGGCACCACCGACACCTGCGCACGGGGTAATCGGACAAAATTCTCAGGGAGTTGCCAGGTCGCTCACTCCCCATGGGCTTGAAGCTGCAACTATCATCGTCGGTCATGACCAAGAAATGGTGGACAGTCGGCGTCGTTGTCGTAGTGCTCGTGGCCCTCGGGCTGTATTTTGGCCCCAAGATCTACGCGTCCTTCCAAGAGGACGACGCTCCGGCAGCGACCGTCGACACCTCCGGTGCGCAGGCCGCCACCACCGACGATCTGAACGGCACCTGGACGGTGACGGCAGGCGATGCGTCGAACAAGACCGCGGCCGGCTACACCGTCGACGAGGTGCTCAACGGATCGGATGTGACCGTCGTCGGGTCGACGCCCGAGGTCAGCGGCTCGGTGACCGTGGCGGATAATTCGTTGACCGCCGGTGAGGTTGTGGTGCAGACCAATTCGATCACCACCGACAGTGACCGTCGAGACGGTCAGTTCCGCGGCAACATCTTCGACACCGCGACATATCCGACGGCGACGTTCACCATCGACCAGCCCGTCGACCTCTCGTCGTTGCCCAAGGACGGCACCACCCAAACCGTCACGGCGGAAGGCACATTGACGCTCAAGGATCAGACGCGTCCGGTGTCGGTCGAGATGGAGGTGCTGCAGTCCGGTGACACGCTCATCGCGTCGGGTGCAATTCCGACGACGTGGTCGGACTACGGCATCGAGCCGCCGTCGCTCGGTTTCGTGACCGTCGAGGGTTCGGGAACCGTCGACTTCCTGATCAATCTGAGTCGGCAGTAGCCCGTTCTCGTGGGGCCGCCGGTGTCCATCCCGGCGGTCCGACGACGTATCCGACGCGTTCCTTCCATGACCTCGATGCCGCGACATCCCGTGCGATGTTGCGGTATTCGTGTGTTTGAAGCGTCCAGATGTTGAACGTGCCGACGGGCTTGGTCAGTCCGTAGTTCGGTCGCTGGACTTCGTCGGCGTAGCTGCCGAACAGGCGGTCCCAGACGATCAGGATGCCGCCGTAGTTCTTGTCGAGGTACTGCGGATCGCGACCGTGATGGACGCGGTGGTGCGAGGGCGTGTTGAAGACGAACTCGAACGGCCGCGGCAATTTGTCGATCCGTTCGGTGTGTACCCAGAACTGGTAGACGAGATTGATCGAAAAGCCCACGAACACCATCCACGGCGGCATCCCCAGCAGCGGCAGGGGCAGCCACATGATGATCTCGCCGCTGTTGTTCCACTTCTGCCGCAGCGCCGCGGCGAAGTTGAAGTACTCGCTCGAGTGGTGAGCCTGGTGGGTCGCCCAGATCAGTCGGGTTCGGTGTGCGATGCGGTGGTAGCCGTAGAACAGCAGATCGACGCCCAGGATGAGGATGACCCACGTGTACCAGGCGTCGGCGGGTAGATGCCACGGCGCGATGTAGACGTAGATGGCGGTGTAGCCGATCAGGGCCAGCGCTTTCCACGCAGTCGTGGTTGCGATCGAAACCAAACCCATGCTCAGGCTCGCCCGTGCGTCCCGGGCCGAATACGCGCCGGGGGTTCCGTCTTCGAGTTTCTTCGCCGCGATCCACTCGATCGTCAGCAGTAGCGCGAACGCGGGGACGGCCAGGGCAACCGGATCCCGCAGCGGTTCGGGTAGCGAGTTCCACGCCGATGCGAGTTGGTCCCTCATGTGTACAGCCTTCCGTGCGTGACACTGCTGTTCGAAGTGTAACGACAGTATGGTGATCGTAGTCTCGACGCGTGAAAATTCGTAGCCGCCGTTCCGGGGATATGGCGTTCTGTGTGACCGCGCTGGCGACGGTGCACGAGGCCGACGGGTATCCCGCACTGTGGCCCGAGGATCCGGCCGCCTGGTTGCACTCCGCAACGCAGGTCGCCGCATGGGTAGCGGAGTCGAATGACCGGATCGTCGGCCACCTGGCACTCGACCTGGTCGACGACGGGCTGATGGTCTCGCGATTGTTCGTTCGTCCCGAGTGCCGGGGCACGGGCGCAGCCGCGGCCTTGTTGGACGCCGCAGTGGCGTATGCGGCGGAACGGTCGGTTGCTATCGAACTGCACGTGGAACAGGGCTCGGCTGCGGCAATTGCGTTTTATGAGAAGTCCGGCTGGGTCAGGGCCGGCACCGAACCCGCGGACTGGATGTTGCCCGACGGGCGCAGAGCCGTCGAGCATAGGTACGTACCGGCACCTGGTCGCTAATTTCCTATCGAAATGATAGGAATTGAATCGTGCACATCACGGCGAAAGCGGACTACGCGGTGCGGACTCTCGTCGAACTCGCCGCGGTCGGCGGCCGAGCACCCGCCAAGGCCGAGGCGCTGGCCGCCGCGCAAGGGATACCGCACAAATTTCTCGAGTCGGTGCTCTCCGACCTGCGCCGCGGCGAGTTGGTGCGAAGTAGAAGGGGGCCCGACGGCGGATACTGGCTCGCGCGGGAGGCGTCGAACATTTCCGTCGCGGACGTGATGCGTGCCGTCGAGGGGCCGCTCGCATCGGTGCGCGGGCAACGGCCCGAGGATGCGCAGTACGCCGGTCCTGCCGAGCCGTTGACGCGGGTGTGGCTGGCCGTCCGAGTCAATCTGCGTGCGGTTCTCGAATCCGTATCGCTGGCCGACATCGTCGACGACGACCTCCCGGATTTTGTCGGAGAGCTGATCAGCGAGCCGACCGCATGGTCCCGTCGATGACCTGAGTCACAGTCGGACGGCGATGTGGCGCGGTCGTCAATATTGCACAGCTCTGCAAACTTGCCGAGCTGTGCAACTTCCGTATGTTGGACAGGGTGACCACCCCGACCGGCCTTCGCGATCAGAAGAAGGCAGCCACCCGCGACGCCCTCGGCATCGCCGCAGTCCGTCTGGGAAAAGAACACGGACTCGATGCCGTGACGGCCGATGCCATCGCACACGAAGCCGGAGTGTCGACCCGAACGTTCCACAACTACTTCTCCAACAAGGAAGAAGCAGTACTCCACAACATCGAGGCATCGGCTCTGGAATGGTTCGAGCTGCTTCGCGCCAGACCCGAGGCCGAACCCATCTGGGATTCGCTGCAGCACATCGCCGTCAACCTCGTCGCCGACCCCGGCCGCGACCTCGACGACACATTCGCCGCAGCACGACTCATCGAGGCCAACCCGGCGCTGATGGCACGCAAGCTCGAAATGCACCACTCGCTCACCCGCAAACTCGGCGAGGCAATCGCCGAACGCACCGGAACCGATATCGATTCCGACCTCTACCCCAACCTGCTGCAAATGGCAGTCGGCGGCGCCGTGACCGCCGCACTGAACCTGTGGATCAACGACCCCGGCGGAGAGAACACTCCGAAAGCACTCGTGGAGAACGCATTCCAACAACTCCGCGCCGGAATCCCCGAGCCGAAATCTCGCCAGCACGTATCCGATAACAACCGAGGAGCCTGACAGTGGCCACCTATCTGTACCGAATCGGCAGATTCGCCTACCGCCGCAAGGGGGTCGTCCTCGGCCTCTGGCTCGTCATTCTGATCCTGGCCGGAGTGGGCGCAGCCACGCTGTCCGCGCCTACCGTCAACTCGTTCAGCATCCCCGGAACGCCTGCTCAGGCCGCATTGGATCTGCAGAAGGAACGATTCGGCGGAGCCGAGGATCCCCTTCAGGCGGTCAACGCCGAGTACGTGTTCCAGGCACCCGACGGTCAGTCGCTCGATACCCCGCAGTACACCTCGGCCATCGACGCCACGATCGCCGAGATCGAGAAGGTCGATGCGGCCAAGCCGGCGGAAGGCGCTCCGCCGCTTGCCGATCCGGTCGAGGCAAACAAGGCCATCGTGCAGCAGTACACCGACGCCGCCGCCGAGGCAGGAACGCCGGCCGACAAGGTGGCAGCCGACGCGGCAGCCACGTCGCCGTTGAGCCCCAACGGCAACGTCGGCACCGTCACGGTTCCGATCAACGTCGAGCTGGCCGATGTCACCGACGCGATTCGCAGCGATCTCGATGCCGCGGCGCAACCCGCGCGTGACGCAGGACTGACCGTCATCCTCGGTGGCACCGTCGCCCAGGAGAACCCGTCGCCCGGTGGAAGTTCGGAGATCGTCGGTCTGGCCGTCGCCGCCATCGTGCTTCTCATCATGTTCGGCTCGGCCGCCGCTGCCAGCCTGCCGCTGATCACCGCGATCGTCGGTATCGGTATTTCGAGTCTGGCCATCACGACGGCCTCCGGGTTCGCGAGCCTGTCCTCGTTCACCCCGATTCTCGCGATCATGATCGGGCTCGCCGTCGCGATCGACTACTCGCTGTTCATCCTCGCGCGCTACCGGCACGAGCTCACGCTCACCGACAACCGCGAAGAAGCAGTCGGTCGCGCGGTCGGTACCGCCGGATCGGCCGTCGTGTTCGCCGGCGCGACCGTGCTCATCGCCCTCGTCGCCCTGCGCGTCGTCGGCATCCCGTTCCTGTCGCAGATGGGTCTGGCAGCAGGCTTCGCAGTGTTCGTCGCGGTACTCATCGCCCTGACGTTCCTGCCCGCCATGCTGGGCGTCTACAAGGGCAAGGCCTTCGCGGGCAAGCTCAAGTTCGTCAACACCACCGACCCGGAGGACCCGAACGCAACCCCCACCAACGGTCTTCGGTGGGCACGGTTCCTGGTCAAGAAGCCGATCCTCGGCCTCGTCGGAGGCATCGTGCTGCTCGGTGTCATCGCGGGCCCGACCACCGGGCTGTCGCTGGCTCTCCCGTCGATCGCCACCTCGGACCCGTCCACGCCTGCCCGTCAGGCCTACGACATCACCGAAGAGGCATTCGGGCCGGGACGTAACGGACCGCTGCTCGTCATCGCCGACGCGTCCGACGTCGCCGAGGCCGACCGCACCGCGTCCTTCGGCAAGGTCATCGAGACGATCACCGCGCAATCCGACGTCACGAATGCGCAGATCGTCGCCGTCAATCCGGCGGGTGACACCGCGCAGATACTCGTCACCCCGTCGAGCACACCCAACAGTGACCAGACGAAGGCGCTCGTGACCAACCTGCGCGATGCCGAGAGCGGATTGCAGGAGAGCTCGGGCGTCTCCTACGGAGTGACGGGCGAAACCGCGATCGGGATCGACATCTCGGAGCGGCTGCAGAGCGCGCTGATTCCGTACCTGGCCGTGGTCGTCGGACTGGCGTTCGTGCTGCTGATGCTGGTGTTCCGCTCGATTCTGGTGCCGTTGACGGCAACGGTCGGGTTCCTGCTCAGCGTGCTCGCCACCTTCGGCGCGACGGTGTTCATCTTCCAAGAGGGTGGGCTCGGCATCATCTCCAACCCGCAGCCGATCGTCAGCTTCATGCCGATCTTCCTCATCGGTGTGGTGTTCGGCCTCGCGATGGACTACCAGGTGTTCCTCGTCTCGCGCATGCGTGAGGAGTTCGTGCACGGCGCGGCCGCCAAGGACGCCGTCGTCAACGGCTTCAAGTACGGCGCACGCGTGGTCACCTCGGCAGCGGTCATCATGATCTCGGTGTTCGCCGCCTTCATCGCCGAGCCGGACTCGTTCATCAAGTCCATCGGCTTCGCATTGGCCGCCGCCGTCTTCTTCGACGCGTTCGTCGTCCGTATGGTGCTGATTCCGTCGGTGATGGCGCTACTGGGCGACAAAGCCTGGTGGTTGCCGAAGTGGCTGGACAAGATCCTGCCCAACGTCGACATCGAAGGGGCCAAGCTGAAGACTGCCCCGGAGAAGCGCGCGTAGTACTCGCGTCGCAGCTGAGAGGCCGAAGATTGCTCGTAATACTCGAAACGGAGAGACTGTTATCCATGTGTACGAGTAATCTTCGGTCATCATGCTGATCCCCCTTCTGCGTAGGTTTCTCGCCCCGTACAAGCTGCCGATTCTCTGCTTGGTGCTGCTGCAGCTGATCGCCACCCTCGCCGCGTTGTTCCTCCCGAGCCTCAACGCGGACATCATCGACAACGGTGTGACCGTCGGCGACACCGGCTACATCCTGTCCGCCGGCGGCGTCATGCTGTTGATCTCGGCAGTACAGATCATCAGCTCTGCCGCAGCGGTGTTCCTCGGTGCACGCACGGCCATGAGTGTCGGACGCGACCTTCGCGGAGCAATCCTCGAACGCGTCGGCACGTTCTCCGCCCGCGAGGTCGGAAAATTCGGTGCTCCGTCACTGATCACCCGCAACACCAACGACGTGCAGCAGGTGCAGTTGGTGATCATCATGGGATTCACCATCGTGGTGATGGCTCCCATCATGTGCATCGGCGGAATCGTGATGTCGCTACGCGAGGACATCGGCCTGTCGTGGATTCTGCTCATCGCCGTGCCCGGCCTCGCGCTCGCGATGGGCCTGATCATCGTTCGTATGGTGCCGGCCTTTCGCTCCATGCAGAAGCGTATCGACGCGGTCAATCGCGTACTACGCGAACAGATCACCGGTATTCGCGTCGTGCGGGCGTTCGTTCGCGAACAGTTCGAGGTCGACCGTTTCGGCGCAGCCAACACCTCGTTGACCGAGACGGCACTCAAGGTCGGCCGGCTGATGGCCCTGATGTTTCCGACCGTCATGCTCATCAGCAACGTCACCAGTGTCGCCGTCATCTGGTTCGGTGGTCATGCCATCGACAACGGCACGATGCAGATCGGTTCGCTCACTGCGCTTCTGAGCTACATCATGCTCATCCTGATGTCGGTGATGATGGCGTCGTTCATCGCGATGATGGTGCCGCGCGCATCGGTCTGCGCCGATCGCATCAGCGAGGTTCTGGCCACCGAATCCTCGGTGGTGTTGCCCGAGAATCCCCGGACGTTCGTGTCCTCACCGGGCACGGTCGAGCTCGTCGGGGCCGAATTCTCCTATCCCGGAGCCGAATACCCGGTGCTGTGCGGGGTGAATCTGACTGCCGAGGCAGGCAAGGTCACCGCCATCATCGGCGGCACCGGATCGGGTAAATCGACTCTCGTCAATCTGATTCCACGGCTGATGGACGTCACCGGCGGCCAGGTGCGGGTCGGCGGTGTCGACATTCGCGAACTCGATCTGGACCTGCTGCGATCCGAGATCGGATTCGTGCCGCAGAAGCCGTACCTGTTCTCCGGCACCATCGCCAGCAATCTGCGGTACGGCAAGGCCGACGCCACCGACGCGGAACTGTGGGAGGCGCTCGAGATCGCCCAGGGAGCCGACTTCGTGCGCGCGATGCCCGACGGCCTCGAGACTGCCGTCGCGCAGGGCGGCACCACCGTGTCGGGCGGGCAGCGTCAACGACTGGCCATTGCCCGGGCGCTGGTACGCAAACCCAAGATCTACTTGTTCGACGATTCCTTCTCCGCTCTCGACCTCACTACCGACGCGAAACTGCGTGCGGCGCTGCGGCCGGTGACGCGAGATGCATGCATGATCGTTGTGGCTCAACGGGTGTCGACCATCGTCGACGCCGACCAGATACTCGTGCTCGACGACGGAAAGCCGGTGGGCGTGGGTAACCACGAGCAACTGATGGCCACCTGCCCCACCTACGCCGAGATCGTCGACTCGCAGCGGCAAGTTGCAGGTGCACTGTGACCGACACCGACACCACCAAGGATTCCGCAGCCAAGCCCTCTTTGGAGAAGAAGAAGGGCGGCCGCGTCGCGAAGGCACTGCCGGCCACGAAAGCCAAGAACTTCAAGGGCTCGTTCAAACGCGTCATCGGTTTGCTCGCTCCGGAACGATTCCTGCTGAGCCTCATGCTCGTGCTGGGAATCGTCAGCGTCGTCCTCAGCGTCGCTGCGCCGACCGTCCTCGGGCATGCGACCAACCTCATCTTCAACGGAGTCGTCGGCGGAGATCTCGAACCGGGGCAGACGAAAGAACAAGCGGTCGACGGCCTTCGGGCCGCCGGTAACGACACCGTCGCCGATCTCGTCTCGGGCATGGACGTGACGCCCGGTGCGGGAATCGATTTCGGTGCCGTCGGAACGGTGTTGCTCTGGGTTCTCGCACTGTACGTAGTGTCTGCACTGCTGGCATGGGCTCAGGGCTACATCCTCAACATCGCGCTGCAGCGTCGAATTCTGTTGCTGCGCGGCAGCGTCGAGGCCAAGGTGCATCGCCTGCCGCTGCAGTACTTCGACAACAATGCCCGAGGCGAGACGCTCAGCCGCGTCACCAACGACATCGACAACGTCTCGACCAGCCTGCAGCAGACACTGAGCCAGCTCATCACCGGCATCCTGACCGTGCTCGGCATCCTCGGCGTGATGATCTGGATCTCGCCGTTGCTCGCTCTGGTTGCGCTGCTGACGATCCCGGCCTCGTTCCTGGTGACCGCGCTGATCGCCAAGAGGTCGCAGCCGCACTTCGTGGCGCAGTGGAAGCACACCGGCAAGCTCAACGCGCAGATCGAAGAGACCTACACCGGCCACGAGATCGTCAAGGCGTTCGGCCGCCAGGCGGAGGTGGAACGCGAGTTCGGTGACCGCAACGAGAAGCTCTTCCAAGCGGGCTTCCGGGCGCAGTTCATCTCCGGTCTGATCATGCCGATCATCATGTTCCTCGGAAACATCAACTACGTCGTCGTCGCCGTCGTGGGCGGTCTTCGCGTGGCGTCGGGAACACTGAGCCTCGGCGAAGTGCAGGCGTTCATTCAGTATTCGCGGCAGTTCACGCAGCCGCTGTCGCAGGTCGGCGCGATGATCAACCTGATTCAGTCCGGAGTCGCGTCCGCCGAACGCATCTTCGAGGTGCTCGACGCCGACGAGGAAGACCCCGACGTCGTTCCTGCGTCCAGCCCGACGGAGCGCCGCGGACGCGTCGTGTTCGACGACGTCTCGTTCAGTTACTCGCCGGAGCAGCCGCTCATCCAGAATCTGTCGCTCACCGCGGATCCGGGACATCTGGTGGCGATCGTCGGACCGACCGGTGCCGGCAAGACCACACTGGTCAACCTGATCATGCGGTTCTACGAGATCGATTCCGGCCGAATCACACTCGATGGCGTCGACACCCGCAAGATGACGCGCGACGAGTTGCGTTCACGAACCGGCATGGTGTTGCAGGACACCTGGTTGTTCGGCGGCACCATCCGCGACAACATCGCCTACGGTGACCCGACCGCCAGCGAGGAAGAGATCCTCGAGGCGGCTCGGGTGAGCTACGTCGACAAGTTCGTGCATTCGCTGCCCGACGGATACGACACGATCATCGACGAGGAGGGCAACAACGTCAGCGCCGGTGAGAAGCAGCTCATCACCATCGCCCGTGCCTTCCTGGCCAAGCCGCTGATCCTGATCCTCGACGAGGCCACCAGCTCGGTGGACACTCGCACCGAGCTGTTGGTGCAGAAGGCGACGGCAGCGCTGCGCAACGACCGCACCAGTTTTGTTATCGCGCATCGTCTCTCGACCATCCGTGACGCCGACACCATCGTCGTGATGGAAAACGGCAGCATCGTCGAGCAGGGCAATCACGAGGAATTGCTCGAGGCCAAGGGTGCGTATTACCGGCTTTACAGCAGTTAGGCGGCTGGCGCCGCACGTGAGTGGAAAATCGTAGTGGGCTACGAATTTCCACTCACATGCGGCGAAGCCGCATACTGACGCGGTGAGTTCTTCCAATTTCGGCTTCGATATCGGCACCCGGCTCGACGGTGAGCTCGGCCGCACCGGCACCATCCACACCCCGCACGGCGACATCGCCACCCCGGCGTTCATTGCGGTGGGGACGAAGGCGACCGTCAAAGCAGTGCTGCCGGAGGCGATGAAGGAACTCGGCGCTCAGGCGGTACTCGCCAACGCGTATCACCTGTACCTGCAGCCGGGCTCGGACATCGTCGACGAGGCGGGTGGGCTGGGAAAATTCATGAACTGGGACGGGCCCACGTTCACCGACAGCGGCGGCTTCCAGGTGATGTCCCTCGGTGTCGGGTTCAAGAAGGTCATCTCGATGGACGCCTCACGGGTGGAGTCCGACGACGTCATCGCCGAGGGCAAGGAACGATTGGCCCACGTCGACGACGACGGAGTCACATTCAAGTCCCATCTCGACGGCTCGAAGCATCGATTCACTCCCGAGGTGTCGATGCAGATTCAGCATCGGCTCGGTGCCGACATCATGTTCGCGTTCGACGAGCTGACCACGCTGATGAATACCCGCGGGTATCAGGAGAAGTCGGTCGACCGCACCCAGGCATGGGCGAAGCGATGCGTCCTCGAACACGAACGCCTCACCGTCGAGCGCGCCGACAAGCCGTACCAGGCGCTGTTCGGAGTGGTCCAGGGAGCGCAGTACGAGGACCTGCGACGCAAGGCCGCGCACGACCTCGAGACCATCACGGGGGACACGGGCCGTGGGTTCGACGGCTACGGAATCGGCGGCGCACTCGAGAAGCAGAACCTGGGCACCATCACCCGGTGGGTGAACGAGGAACTGCCCGAACACAAGCCGCGCCACATGCTCGGGATCAGCGAGCCGGACGACTTCTTCGTCGCGATCGAGAACGGTGCCGACACCTTCGACTGCGTCAATCCCTCACGGGTGGCGCGCAATGCGGCGATCTACGTGCCCACGGGCCGTTTCAACATCAACACCGCGAAGCATCGACGCGATTTCACCCCGATCGACGAGAACTGCGACTGCTACACCTGCGCGCACTACACCAAGGCCTACATCCATCACCTGTTCAAGGCGAAGGAGATGCTTGCCTCGACGCTGTGCACGATTCACAACGAGCGATTCACGGTCAAGCTGGTCGACGACATCCGTGCTTCGATCGAGCAGCAGCGATTCACCGAGTTCAAGACGGAGTATCTGGGCCGGTTCTATGCGTCGAAGACTGCCTGAGCTGATCCTCCAGCTCCGAGATGCGCTGCAGTAGTTCGGTTTCCCGCTCGGCAGCTTTGCGCTGGTACACCTCGGACAGGTCCGCGAGGTACGCCGCGTCGTAGCGCGGGATGATGCTGCGCGTGCAGTTCCAGTCGAATGCCTCGACATCGATGACGACGCTGCGTTCGCAGGTGGCGGCGACGGTCAGGTCACCGATCTTTTTGAGTCGCTCCAGTAGTTCGAGATCGTCCGCGGCCTCGATCGTACGTGCCCGTCCGTAGAGCTTGAGTCGTTGCCGCAGAGGATAATTCACGAGGAAGATGGCGACGCGGTCGTCGTGATCGAGATTGGCCGCCGTCACGTACTGATGGTTGCCGGAGAAATCGGCGAAACCCAGAGTGTGGTCGTCGAGAACCTGGAGAAAGCCTTTCGGCCCACTGCGGTACTGGATGTAGGGCCACCCGGACTCGGTGACGGTGGCGATCTGGAACTGATCCAGGGCTCGGATCATCGCTTTCTCGCGATCGTCGAGTGGCATCGGGCCGTCGTCGGGTCGCTCGGTCTGCGAGCCGTAGGCGGTGTAACTGCCGTCGACCTGCTGCCGCGCAATCGCGGCAGGTCCGAACATCAAGTGGTGATAGTGGTTGTTCGGCGGCACGCACCGACCATACGACAAGCCGGCCTGTGTGCCCCTCGTGGGAATCGACGTGTCAGAGGCCGCCGCAACAATCCGATACGCCTGATGTAGGGCAATCACGCACAATGGACCAGTGTCCATACAAGACTTACGTGGCAGGAGGTGATGACGACGACCACTCAGTTCGAGTTTCGTTTGAAGAACATCGACGCACCCGAGGGCGAGCTGGACGCCGACCAGCTGATCGCACTTGTTCAAAGTCTTAAAGCGGTCGCAATGAACATCGGTCGGATCGAGACCGATGCCGACCGACTGGGGCGCGCGCCCGCACGAGTTCATCGCGTCGCGAATTTGGTCGTCGGGCTGGCTCCCGGCAGCACAAGACTGCTTGTTCGTCGAGCAGGCGCTGGTTCGACCGCATTGGAGTTCGATCTGGCGGATGAGAGAGCTTTCGACGACAAGTTCGAGAGATTGGTCATGTCGATCGGCTTGGATGAGCGACCGGATTGGGTGAGTGACTCCCTGTCGAATGCGGCGGGCGCGTTGGCTGCGGCGCTTCGACACGCCGCCCCAGAAGTCGAGTTCAAGGCCGATGGGCAACTGCGCCAAGCGTTCACTACCGCTGAATTGCGTTCTGCCACGTGGGAACTCCCTACGGAAGTATCCTCCGCGCCCACTGTTTTCGTCGGTCGCCTGTACTCCGCGAATCTCCACACGCATCGTCTGCAGGTGCAGGACGATGTCGGCAATCAAATCGCGCTTCCTGGCGTGGCTGAAGATGAAGAGGTCGGTCCGCTGCTCGGCAGATACGTAATGGTGACCGGTTCCCCGGAATCCGGTGCGGATGGACGGGTAAGAAGGCTGCTGAACGCGACGATTGTTGCACTTCCTGATCCGATCGCTCCGGGGTTGCCCGAACCGGCATCTCTAGGAGAGATACTCGTTGGTGCTGCCGGCCTGGAACCCGGCGGAATCGACGGCGTGAGCGACGACGAAGCTGATGCGTTCTTCGGCGCAATCGGCCTATGACACTTCCGTCGGGTTCGGGAACCGTACTGATCGATACCGATGTGTTCAGCATCTTGTTCATCGACCCGACTAGAGCTGCGAATCGTGGTCTTCCTGTCGATAAACTGCGCGCGCGACTGGCAGGGCTCCAGATCGTCATCGCGTTTCAGACGCGGGCGGAGGTGCTCGCTGGTGCTTTGTCGGCGAACTGGGGTGAACGCAAGATCGCCGGCGTCGAGGCAAAACTCGATTCAGCCCCTACCGTCTCCATCGACCGCGAGGTCGTCAACGCGTATGCAGCTCTGACAGCTGAGTGCAAGCGGACGGGCCACGCGCTTCACGCCAAAGTTCACACCGGCGATCGCTGGATTGCTGCGTGTGCAATATCGAAGGGTGCGCCGTTGCTCAGCCTCGACGGGATCTATTCGGGGGCTCCGAACTTGTCCGTTCTCAGTCCATGAGGCTCGGCTCCCACGAAAGTCCTGCCTGCTCGTTGCCTCCCGCCTGAAAGGCAAGATCCTCCACTATCCCGCAGCCTCGAGAATGTCGGTCAACGCGTCGATCAGGGCCACGATTCGGGCCGACGGCGGCCTACCGCGCATCGTGTGAATTTCGGCCCGGCGCTGAGCGAAAACCGGATGCACGAGGGGGATGTACGTCAGGCCCGATTTGCGGTCACCACCCAGGTCGCTGACGAGTGCGACGCCGTCGCTCGAGCGAGCGAACTCCAGTATCGGAGCCAGCCGCTCGCATTGCAGACCGACGTGGGGTGAGAGTCCCTCCAGACGGATTCCGGCGTCGAACAATTCGCGTTGACTCGATCCGGTGGTCGACAGCGCGAGGGGATAGGAGCAGATATCGGCCAGATCGACGCTGGCTCGGTCGCTGAGCGGGTGACCGAGCGCGACGACGGCGCAGATGGGCACGGTGACGGAATGTTCGACCGTCACGTCGGTTCGTCGACCCAGCGAGAAGGTGACCGCGACGTCCGCGCGGGCATCGACCACCCGTCGGCTGGCCTCCTCCGGCCCCACCACGTCGAGGGTGAACGTGACCGACGGGTGAGTCCGATGGACCGACGCCATGGCCCGCGGGACGACGGACTGCGAGAAGCCTTCGGTGCAGGCCACGGTGACGCTGCCGTGTTCGGTGGCATCGACGCTGCGTATTTCGGCGATGAGGGACGACGATTCCACTTCGTGTCTGCGCGCGTGGGCGAGGAGGCGATGGCCCGCTTCGGTGAGCGTCATTCCCCGGGCATGTCGTGCGAAGAGCGGCACGCCGATGTCACGTTCGAGCTTGGCGATCTGTCTGCTGACCGCCGACGCGGCCAGATGTTGTGTTGCGGCCGCCTCGGTGACGGACCCCGTTCGCGCTACTTCGCAGAAGTACGTCAGCGCAGAGGGCATCAGATGCAACGAAACCACCCCTTCTTTAACAGCACTGTCACGGCGGTGACGCGTGATTGTCATCGAGCCACTGGCTGCCCCTGCGTTGCCGTGAAAGCAACGCTGGGGCCACCAATCGGCAATGGTGTAGACGGTATCGGGCTCGCTACTGTCAGGCGAACACCAGGCCGACGGCGAGGGAGATTCGATGAACCGCGAGCATGTGATCGCGCAGGCCGAGGACTTCTACGATTCGGGTGCGTTCCATCGTGAACTCTCCGAGCTCGTGTCCGTCCCTTCGGAAAGCCAGTCGACGGCCGGTCGAGTTGCGTTGTCGGCATATCTCCAGGATCTGCTCGTGCCGAGGCTCGAGGCGCTCGGGTGTGCGGTCGAGACCTATTCCAACCCGGTCGAGGAGGGTGGTCCCTTCCTGATCGCCACCCGTCACGAGGCCCCCGAACTGCCGACCGTGCTCTGTTACGGCCACGCCGACGTGGTTCTGGGCATGGCCGAGGACTGGTCGGACGGACTGTCGCCGTGGAATCTGGTCGAGCGGGACGGCCGGCTCTACGGGCGTGGAACGGCCGACAACAAGGGTCAGCATCTGGTGAACCTCGCGGCACTGCGGACGGTTCTCGACGCCCGCGGATCGTTGGGATTCAATCTGACGCTCCTGTTCGAGACCGGTGAGGAGATCGGCTCACCCGGACTCGAACAATTCGTGTCGGATCATCGAGGCGAACTCGCTGCCGACGTGCTGATCGCCTCGGACGGACCACGCCTCGACGCCCAGACGCCCACACTGTTTCTCGGTGCCCGTGGGGGCGTGGACTTCGACCTCGTCGTCGACCTACGTGAGCGCGGCTACCACTCAGGCAACTGGGGTGGACTGCTCCGCAACCCCGCGACCACCCTGGCCGGTGCCATCGGGACGCTCGTCGACGGCCACGGCCGTATCCAGCTCGACAGCTTGGTGCCCGAGCACATTCCCGAGTCCGTCGTCGACGCGCTCAGAGCTATCGAGGTCGGACGCACCCCGGGCGATCCGGTGGTCGACTCCGGCTGGTCGGCCACCGAATTATCGCCTGCAGAGCGGGTTTTCGGGTGGAACACTCTCGAAGTGATCGCTATGAACGCCGGCAACATCGTCGAACCGGTCAATGCGATTCCCGGCCAGGCGCGAGCGCGGTTGCAGCTGCGGTACGTCGTCGGGACCGACCTCGACGATCTCGGCGTGCGGCTACGACGACACCTCGACGCGCACGGGTACTCGATGGTCGCCGTCGAACTCGGCATCTCGTTTCCTGCGAGCCGAACGGACCCGAACGACCCCTGGGTTCGCACGGTCGCCCAGTCGGTCGAGCGCACAGTCGGTTCCCCGGTCACCGTGCTGCCCAACATCGGTGGGTCCCTGCCCAATCACGTGTTCACCGACACCCTCGGAATTCCGACGGTCTGGATGCCGCACTCCTACCCGGGATGCCGTCAACATGCACCCGACGAACACATGCTTGCTTCCATCGCTCGTGAAGGTCTCGCGATGGCCGCCGGCCTGTTTTACGACATCGGCACTGCCGCCGGTGGTCATGACGCACCGCTCGAATCCGCCAGCGCCTCGCGCTCCTGAACACCACCGGAGAATCCGACATGTCCACTGCACACGTTCATCGAACTCCCGATCGTGACGGCGCGGGTGAAGCCGTTGTGTCCGTCAAGAATCCGGTCCGCGCCATCGCTGCCGCAACCATCGGGAACGCTCTCGAATGGTTCGACATCGCCATCTACGCGTTGTTCGCCATCTACATCGGGCAGAACTTCTTTCCCTCGGCTGACCCCGGCGTGCAACTGGTGCAGACGTTCGCGGTCTTCGGGGTCTCGTATCTGATTCGCCCCCTCGGCGGACTGATCCTCGGGTCCTACGCAGACCGGAAAGGGCGAAAGAAGGCTCTGGTGATGAGCATTCGCCTGATGGTGCTCGGCACCGCGTTGATCGCCTTCATGCCCAATTACGACGACATCGGCATCCTCGCTCCGATCGGTATCATCGTCGCGCGCCTGATTCAGGGCTTCGCGGCCGGTGGCGAATTCGGCGCGGCCACATCCTTTCTCGTCGAACAGAACGGCAAGCGCCGCGGATTCTTCGGCAGCTTCCAGTTCGCCAGCCAGGGACTGGCTACGCTGATGGCGGCCTCGTTCGCCGCCGGATTGACCGCGGTGTTGTCCGAGGCCAGCATGGTCGACTGGGGTTGGCGAGTGCCGTTCGTCTTCGGGCTCATGGTGGGCCCGGTGGGATGGTTCATCCGACGTCACGTCGACGAATCACCGGCCGTCGTCGCCGCGTCGGGCACCCCGAAATCGCCTGTGCGCGATCTGTTTCGGAATCAGTGGGGCGGGATTCTCATCGCCGGCGGTGTGCTGGTGGTGTCCACCGCGCTGAACTTCATTCTGCAGTACCTGCCGACCTTCGGTATCAAGCAACTGGGACTGAACAATTCGCTGTCGTTCGTAGCATTGATGATCACCGGCGTCATCCTGACGGTGGTGACACCGTTCGTCGGCCAGCTGTCCGACAAGGTGGGACGCATCAAGATCATGTTGCCGTCGGCGATCGCGATCGGCGTCAGCGTCGTCCCGCTCTTCATGTGGCTCATTGCGGTGCCGTCGTTCCTCACCCTCGCGCTCGTCATGACCGTGCTCGGATTGCTGAAGGCGCTGTACTTCGGTGCGCTGCCGTCGGTGATGTCCGACGCGTTCCCGGTCCATTCGAGGGCCACCGGCCTGTCGTTCGGATACAACGTCACCACGGCGATCTTCGGTGGATTCACTCCGACCATCGCGGCCGCTCTGGTTGCCGCGACCGGTCAGGCGGTGTCCCCGGGCTACTACATCCTGGCGGTGTCCCTGGTCAGCATCGCTGCGTTGATCGGCGCCGTACGGATTCGCGGGATTCGCTAGCTTACAGATGCCTAGCGGTCGGCACATTGATGTAATACGCTGATCTCACCAGCCCACCACCTCGAGGACGATCCATGAGCGTCGAAGCGAACACCCGGAATATCGAGAAGAGCGTCGTCACCGATTTCAGTGACCGCATGAGCTACGGGTCCTACCTCGACCTCGATACGCTGCTCAGCGCTCAGAAACCGGTGAGCACCCCCGAGCATCACGACGAACTGCTGTTCATCATCCAGCACCAGACCACCGAGCTGTGGCTCAAGCTGGTGCTGCACGAGACCCTTGCCGCGCGAGCCGCATTCGATGCCGACGACATCGGTACCGCACTCAAGTGCGTGGCCCGGGTGAAGCACATCCAGAAGACGCTCACCGAGCAGTGGTCGGTGCTGGCGACACTCACCCCGACGGAGTACTCCCAGTTCCGCGACTTCCTCGGCAACTCCTCGGGGTTCCAGTCGTATCAGTACCGGGCCGTGGAGTTCGTCCTCGGCAACAAGAATCCGGGAATGCTGACGGTCTTCGAGTCCGATCCTGCTGCGCATGAGATGCTTTCGACTCTGTTGCGCGAGCCCAGCCTGTACGACGCCTTCTGGCGGTCGTTGGCACGGCAGGGATACGACGTACCGGCATCGGCCCTCGACCGTGACGTCACCACGGCGTACACGTTCAACGAGGGCCTGATGCCGCTGATCAAGTTCGTCTACGAGAACCACACCGAGCATTGGGCGGTGTATGAGGCATTCGAGGAGCTCGTCGACTTGGAGGAGAACTTTCAGCTCTGGCGATTCCGCCACATGCGCACGGTGCTGCGCACCATCGGAATGAAGAGCGGGACGGGAGGGTCGAGTGGCGTCGGATTTCTGCAGAAGGCGCTCGAACTCACGTTCTTCCCTGAATTACTCGCTGTGAGAACGGAAATCGGCCGATGATGGAACGTGCAATCGAACTCGACGACAATGATCCGCTCCGGACCTACCGCGACAAGTTCCTCGGTAGTGACGACCCGTCGATCACCGCATATCTCGACGGCAACTCACTGGGTCGGCCCACCAAAGCCAGCGTCGAACGTATCAACACCTTCATGACCGACGCCTGGGGCGGTCGTCTGATCCGCGGCTGGGACGAGCAGTGGTTCGACCTCCCCGTCACCATCGGCGACGCCCTGGCCGACGCCACCCTCGGGGCAGCGCCCGGCCAGACCACGATCGGCGATTCGACGACGGTACTGCTGTACAAGCTGGCGCGGGCGGCGATCGCCATGCGGCCGGGCCGCACCGAGATCGTCATCGACCGCGACAACTTCCCGACCGACCGATACCTGCTCGAAGGTATTGCGGCCGAGATGAATATGACGCTGCGGTGGATCGAGACGGACCGCCGCGGTGGCATCGAACCGGAACAACTCGCCGAGGTGGTGGGGGAGAACACCGCCCTGGTGGTGATCACCCACGTTGCTTACCGTTCGGGCTTCCTCGTCGACGTGGCCGAGGCGACGCGCATCACCCACGAAGCCGGCGCTCTGATGCTGTTGGATGTATGCCATTCCGTCGGGTCGGTTCCGCTCGAATTCGATTTGTGGGGAGTGGATCTGGCCGTCGGGTGTACCTACAAGTACCTCAACGGCGGTCCGGGTTCGCCGGCCTTCGCGTACGTGCGCAGTGATCTTCTGGCCGACTTCGTGCAGCCGATCTGGGGCTGGATGGGCCGGGCCGATCCGTTCGAGATGGCGCAGGGTTACGTTCCGGCACAGGGTATTCGACGCGTCATCAGCGGCACGCCATCGGTGTTCGGGATGATCGCGATGCAGGACACCATCGAGATGATCGCCGAGGTGGGTATGGACGCGATCCGTGCGAAGTCCGTTGCGCTCACCGAGTACGCCCTCGAACTCGTGCGCGAGATGCTGGTACCGCTCGGGGTGGAGATCGCCTCACCCGAGGATTCGAATCGGCGCGGTGGTCACGTCACCATCGACCATCCCGAGTTCAAGGCCATCACTGCTCGGATGTGGGAGCAGGGTGTCATCCCGGATTACCGAGCGCCACACGGTATTCGGCTGGGGTTGAGCCCGCTGAGTACCTCCTATCGCGAGGTGTACCTGGGTATCGTGGCGATTCGTGACGAACTCCGCGCCTAGCACCGCCGGGGCCATCCTCGACGACTTCGAGTCTCGTCCAGGTAGCGCCACCTCTTTGGTGCGCACGGTGCTCGGAGCCTACGTTCGGCCTCTCGGCGGGTGGTTCGCCATCGCCGATTTCGTCGTCTGGATGGACACGCTGGGAGTGCCACCGGAGAGCACGCGCATTGCGGTGACGAGGTTGAAGAAGAAGGGCGTCGTCGAATCCGCCAATCGTGAGGGCCGCACCGGCTATCGGATCACCGAGCAGGCCGACGCAATGTTCGCTCGGGGAGACGGCCGGATCTTCGGCTTCCGGCGGATGGCCGACGGCGATCCATTTCGGTTGATCTCGTTCACCATTCCCGAGACGCAACGGGCGGCTCGGCACCAGCTGAGGCGTCGGCTCACGTCGATAGGTTGTGGGACCGTCTCACCAGGATTGTGGATCGCGCCCGAATATCTCGCGGCGGAGGCCATTGCCATCGTCGAGGCGTTGGAGTTGTCGCAGTACGTCACGACGTTCGTCGCGTCCGAGGTCGCGCCTCCCGGCACGCTGCGCGAAAGTGCTGAGCACTGGTGGGATCTCGCCGGAATTGCCAATCGGCATCGGGCATTTCTCGACGCTTTCGACGGCGGGTCGCCGGCGCGGAACCCGCGCGACGCGTTTGTCACATTCGTGCCGTTGCTCGACGAATGGCGCGTCATTCCCTACGTCGACCCGGGTCTTCCGCCGTGCATGACGCCGGAGGACTGGCCGGGCACCCGGGCCGTCGCCACGTTCGAGACGGCCCGGGAGCGCTACTTCGATCTGAGTATGGAATGGGTCGCGTTCTAGCGATCCTGGTACGACGGCTCGCGCTTTTTGATGTACGAGATGACGCGGTACGTGATGGGCATGACGATGACCTCGGCCAGCGTCTTCCACAGGAATCCGACGATGACGTAATTGATGAAGTCGGTCCACGTGGTGATGCCGATGACTCCGGCGGCGATGGAGCAGAAGATCAGGGTGTCGAAGAATTCGCCGACGATGGTCGAGCCGATCAGTCGCGCCCACAGGTGCTTTTCCTTGGTGCGTTCCTTGATCTTGACCAGCACGACGGAGTTGAGGAGCTGCCCGACGGTGTACCCGGCGAGACCGGCGAGGACCAGCCGGGGTACGACGCCGACGACGCTTTCGAGCGCGGCCTGGTTCTCGTAGAACGAGGCAGCGGGAAGTTCGATGGCGATCCAGAAGCACACGGACGTGAGCAACAGGGAGCCGAAGCCGAGGTAGATCGCGCGGCGCGTGGCTTTGAAGCCGTAGACCTCGCTGAGCACGTCGCCGAGGATGTAGGCGAGGGGGAACAGAAAGAATGCGCCGTCGGTGTTGATCGGCAGGATTTGGAACGGTCCGAGCATGACGTCGGACGAGGCGAAGAAGGCGACACCTTTGCTGGCGGCCACATTCGAGATCAGCAGCGTCGCGACGAACAAGGCGACGATGGTGGGGTAGTAACCCCGGCTGATGTGAGCGAACGTGGCCTGCCCAGACTCGGCGCCGCCGTCAGGGGCGGTGTGTTGGGTAGTAGTCACCTGACAATCCAAGCACCGAGACGACGATGGGCGCGAATCCCGGGGTGGGGGATTCGCGCCCATCGAGGCGGATTACAGGTCAGGCGACGTGGCCACGCACCGTGACGCGGTAAGCGTAGGTACCGGCGATGATCGTGATCGGAATGGTCACCAGCAGACCGAGGCCGAGGGGGATCGCACCGACGATGTTGAGGCCCACCAGGGCGAGAGCGAGCACGAAGAGTGTTCCACCGTTCGACGCAATCGCCTGCGCGCTGGCCTTGATAGCCGGGATGGGTTCGTCGCCACGGTCGATGACGAACTGGAAGGTCCACCACGTGAAGAACGTGATGACGATGCCGGGGATGATCAGCAGGACGAAGCCGATGCTGGTTGCAATGCCGACGAGGATGCCGGCGATGATGACGGCGGCGACGTTGCCGAATTGGAAGAAGGACCCGAAAGCAGGCTTGATCCCGTCCACCTCGTGCAGAGCGCCGCGGACGAGCGCCGCCTGGATGAGGAGTGCGACAACACCGACAATGATGCTGAACACCAGGCTGAGGACGATGCTGTCGGACCTCAGAACGAAGTTCAGGACGCCCTGGATGATCGCCGCGATCAGGACGATGCCGATCCAGACGAGGGCGTTCTGCTTGAACTTCTCGAACGCGTAGCCGATGGCTGTTCCCACGGATAGCTGCGTCGCCATCGGCGAGTTACCGAACGACGGAGGCGGCGGGTAGTTGCCCTGTGGGGGCGGTGGGTAGCCGCCGGGTGGCGGGTAGCCGCCTTGCTGGGGGTAATCGCCGGGAGGTGGCGGGTAATTCCCGGGCGGCGGATAGTTGCCCTGCGCGGGTGGTGGGTAGTTGCCGGGTGGTGGGTAGCCGCCGCCCTGCGGCGGGGGATAACCACCGGGGTTCTGTGGATCCTTGTCGGGGTCGTAGCCGCCTGAGGTCATTGTGTCCTTCTCCCTCGGGATAAGTTTGTCGCGGTCACTGTACGTCCGATTCGTGCGCAGTTGGGTTCTGTCGCGTTGCGACGTGATCTCGATTTTGTCAGGGCGTTCAGGCATTCGAGGGGTCGAACACCCACGGTTCGCGCGGCACCAGCCTCGGCTTCCACCGCTCGAGCAGTTCCTCGGCGTTCTTCACGTCCGGCATGCCGAGGGATGCTGTGATGAGCGTCCACGCATCGGGTCGTTCGCGCAGTGTGACGGCACCGTCGCGCTTGGCAAGGCGCTTACCCTCGACGTTCAGTGCGAGGGGGACGTGGACGTACGTCGCGGGGGTCAGGCCCAAGAGTTGAGCGAGGTAGCCCTGCCGCGGCGCGGACGTGAGCAGGTCGTCGCCGCGCACGATCTGGTCGACGCCTTGCGCGCCATCATCGACGACGACGGCGAGGTTGTAGGCGGGTACACCGTCGGATCGACGCAGGACGAAGTCGTCCACCTGGCCTCGGAAGAGACCGTGCAGCTGATCGACGACGGTGAATTCGGTTGTCTGCGAGCGCAATCGGATGGCAGGTGGTCGGTCTTTGGCTGCTTTCTCGTCAGCGGTCAGATTTCTGCAGGTCCCCGGGTATGCGCCGTCGGGTGCATGCGGAGCCGACGCGGCCTGCAGGATTTCCCGACGCGTGCAGAAGCATTCGTACGTCAGCCCGGCGGCGGTGAGCGTGCGAATCGTGGCGTCGTAGATTTCCCGACGCTCGGATTGCCGCATGATCGGCCCGTCCCAGTCGATGCCGATTGCCGCGAGGTCGTCGAGTTGACGTTGCTCTGAGCCGGCTTTCACGCGATCGAGGTCTTCGACGCGCATCACGAAACGCCGTTCGGTGGAGCGGGCGAAGAGCCAGGCCAGCAGTCCTGTGCGGAGATTGCCGAGATGGAGATCGCCGGAGGGACTGGGAGCGAAGCGTCCGGCGGGCATGGGGACAACTCTAGGTTGCGACCTGCAGTAGTTTCTCGAGGTGGAGCAGTGAGGTCGCCTCGAGGTCCGGTGCGATGAAGTGCTGCGGGTAAGTGGTGTCGGTTCGGTTGATCCAGGCAGTGCGCAGCCCGGCACGGTGTGCGCCGTCGATGTCCCAGGGGTGGACGGCGACGAGCATGGCCTCGTGGGGTTCGACGTCGCACCGATCGAGCGCGTATCGGTACGACTGTGCGGCGGGTTTCCATGCCTCGGCTTGGTCAACGGACAGCAGCATCTCTGCGTGTTCCAGTACTCCGGCACCTTCGAGCAATTGTCGAGCGACGCCGACCGCACCGTTGCTCAGGGTGATCAGTCGGATGTCGAGCGCAGTCAGTGCTCTGATGCCGCCTGCTACGTCGGGATGCACGTCCAGACCCATGAAACCGCCCATGATGTGCTCGACGGCATCGTCGAGCCCTCGATCCAGCGCCTCCCGGGGCAGCATGACTGCAAGCAGCCCGGATGCGATGTCCGCGAAGGGCCGAGCCGCGCCGACCGCGGTGAGTGCGAAGCCGTCACGCAGAACACTTGCGAACCAGAGTGACGCGAGTTCGGCGGGGGCTCCCACGTCTGCGAAGCGCTCCGACAACGGCGACATGTCGGATAGCGTTTCGTTGACGTCGAAGATGATCACGCGTGGTCGGCGAAGTGCAGACGACTCGTTCGGGCTATCGGCATCGTTCACGAACTGCGCTCCTCGTGGTTCTCTTGTCCTCGGGGCAACGACGAGGCTCACCCGACGGTATCGACATTCTCTGTGCCGCGAGTGGACTTCTCACGTCGACCTCGGTGCAGGCCGGCTCGGTGATCTGATGCGTACCGTGGAGTCCGACGGGAGGTCCGAGTGAGCTGGACGAACATTCGCGCAATGCTGGGCCGCGTCGAGGCGAGTACCCGTCCGGTGGATCCGCAGACGCGCGCGGCGCTGGACGAGCGGTGGGCGGCGTTACCCGTCGGCGTGCGGACGCCCTCGCAGACACTGGGCCGGCACGCGGTGGGATGCGAGGGCACCCATGGGGTCTTTCCGAAATGCAACCTGACGTGCAGTCCCTGCTATCACAGCGCAGACGCCAACAAGGTTCGCATCGATGGCGAGCACACCCTGCGTGAGGTGGCGGCGCAGATGAGACACCTTGCCGCTCGACGCGGACCGCGGGCGCACGCACAGCTGATCGGCGGGGAGGTGAGTCTGCTCGCCCCTGAGGTTCACGCTGCTGCGCTGACGATCATGCGCGAGCACGGCCGCGAGCCGATGTCGTTCACGCACGGCGACTTCGACTACGAGTATCTGCAGTCCGTCGTCGTCGGTGAGGATGGCCGCCCCCGCTTCGGACGTGTTTCGTACGCAGTGCATTTCGACAAACTGATGCGTGGCCGACGCGGAATCCCGAGGCCCAGGTCGGAGGCCGAGCTGCATCCGTATCGACAGCGGTTCGCCGAGATGTTCGCGCGGTTGAAGAGCGAGCACGGGGTGAGCTCGTATCTGGCCCACAACATGACGGTCACTCCGGACAACATCGACGAGGTGGCCGAAGTCGTCGAGAACGTGGTCGCCATGGGTGGCTACTCGATGGTGTCCTTCCAGCCCGCGGCGTTCGTCGGGGACGCGCGGCGGTGGTCCGGTGGCTACCGGGAGGTCGATATCGACATGGTGTGGGATCGGATCGAAGTCGCTATGCAGCAACAGATTTCGCACCATTCGATTCAGTTCGGTGATCCTCGGTGCAACAGAACGGCATTGGGATTCATGGTCGGAGGCCGGTGGCATCCGTTCATCGACGTGACGCACTCCGCCGAGGTCGATGCGCGCGACCAGTTCTTCCGGCACTTGGGCGGAGTGAACTTCGGCGGCACCCCACCGCCGCTACTGTTCCTCAAAGTGCTGCGCGTGCTCATCGGACATCCGCGGGGTGTGCTCGTGGCCGTGCGGTGGGCCCGCAGTGTTGTGCGTCGATGCGGTGGCGTCCGGGAGCTGTCGGTGGCGTTCGCTCGCCGGCGCGTTCGTCCGATGACGTTCGTCGTTCACCGGTTCATGGATGCCGAAAACGTTTCTCCCGCTTGGGCGATGATGCAGTCCGGTAAGACCGCATCGGATTCGGTGCTGCTCGAAACGCAGGAGAGATTGGCCGCGTGTACCTACTCGATGGCACATCCGGAGACCGGGGAACTCGTCCCGGCCTGTGTGCAGCACTCGGTGTTGGATCCGGGGGAGAACCAGGAACTGCGAAAGCTGTTGCCGTTACTCGTGTCCGGCTCGGAGCCCGCTGGTTGCTGTGGCTGACGTCCGCACGGGTGGTGTCGAGTCATGCGACACCACCCGAGCGAAACCGTCGGCTATCCGCCGCTGGTGTTGAGCTCGCCGTTGACGCCTGCGGGGAAGAATCCACCGGACGTGACCGGAGCCGGGTTCAGGTACACGATATTGAGTACCTGGCCCGGTGAGCGGGAGTACGCGATTCCGTTGGCGTCCAGGGGAACCAGGTTGGCGGCACCGTTGAGAGTGATTCCCTGATCCAGATCGTCCGGCCCATCGAGGCTGTCTCGGGCGTCGGAAATGGCGTTCGCGGGCGTTTCGAGACCCAGAGAGAACAGGCTCGTCCGGATGATGCCCGCGTGGTAGGCCTCGGCAGCCAGAATGCCAGCAGCGGCTTCGAGATACGTCTTGTTGGTCACCAGCGGTGCCGCGCCCTTGTATGCGGTGACGCCGACGTCCTCGAAGATGAACGCGCCGAGCAAGAAATTCTGTTCGTTCGCGTAGACGTCGAAGGTCTCGCCCTCACCGATCAGTCCTGCTGCCATGGCTGCCGCGTTGAAGCTCGCGTCGAGGTCGATCGCCGGTCGCGCTACTGCCGCGTTTCCGAGCGCTCCGCGCAGGAACGCCACGTGATTGAGCTCGTCGAACGCGATTTCCTCGGCATAGGCCTTGATCAACTTGCTCTCGAAGGTCACCTGCCGACCTCCGGTGACAGGCCCGGGAGTTCCGGTGCCGCCCACGAGAGTGTCCGGCAGACCCTTTCCGGTCACCGCCCGCTGATAGAACTCCGCTTCCAGGTACTCGAGGTTGAGGGCAAAGTTCAGAATTGCTGCATCGGAGGGGCCCTGACCGGGCATTCCGGGGATGAGCGGACCATCCGAGGAGCCGAAGGGAAATGCTGATGCGACGCCTGAGCCCACAGTCATTGCCGCGCCTGCACCCAAACCGGTGAGACCTGCTGCCCGCATGAAACGCCTACGGTCGAGACCGTTTTCAGAGCTGCTGTTGATGGCCTTGGTGATGAATTTCTTGTCGAACATATGCGACTGGGCCTCTCGTCCGGGTGAAGTGCATGATGCCGACGCCCCCGCGGACCAGGCAACAGTAGCCCCTCCAACGACGATCTGTACTTTTCCTCAGAAATTGCCTATAACTACTGGCAGAGGCCCTGTGTATTGTCCAGCGACGCCTCTGGCGGTGAGCTGGGGCTCGGTTATGAGGTGGCGGGCGAGTCCTGGCTGAACGTGTTCTGCCAACGGCCATCTTGTTGGAGCTTGGTCGGGGTGACGAACACCGGACCGCAGGTGATGGCGACTAGATTTTCTGCCTGCAAGTCGGATTCGGTTGTCGCGATCACCGTGTGGACGGCGTTCTCGTTCAGGCCGAGGACCGCCAAGACGAACTCGTCCCCGCTTCAGCACAGGAGCATGTTGCGGCAGCGGAGGCTGCGGCTGATGGTGTCGGCGTCCCGTGCCAGCACGAGTAGATGTTCGTAAGGACACTCGGGGCGCGCCCTGCCAGGGTCACCGATCCTCGGGTCGGCGGCGTCGAATCGTCGCAGCTACCAACGCGCGGATGGAGCGAACACACCGGCCGGGTCGACCGCGTGTCGGGCCGCCTCCAGTCGCTCCGATTCGGTTGTGCTCCATCCTGCCCGCACCAGATCCATCGACCCTGTGCCTGCGAGATTGAGAAATGCGCGGTCGGCGGAATCAGCCGTGAAACGCGAGAGGAGTTCGTCGAGCACGCCTGGTAGGTCCGCTGCGATGGCCGGCTCAGCAACCCCGATCAGATACAGGCAGAACGCGGCCGAACGTCCGCCCACCGAGCCGGGGGACCGCGGCGACCGATCCAAGGCCCCGCCCATCAATCGCAATTCCACTGTGGCGACGGGCAGGTCGGCGGCGGACAGGACCGCGTCGATTGTTTTTTCGGTCATCGTCGACAACAGCAATCCGCGCTCGATCACCGGCAACGGTTCGACCGGGTCCATGTGAATCGAGGCCAACGCGGTCATCGGCATGGTGGCCACCGTGTCGATGATGGGTTCGGCGATCGAGCGCATCGGCGCGAGCAGTTCTTGGCCGCGTTCGGCGGATCCGACGTGGGCGTACCGCAGGTGTAGGACGGTGCGGCCACGAAGCTCTACCGCGAGGGCGGGGTCCGGCGGCAAATGCAGGAGCGCGATCGATGTCGAGACGGATTCCGGCACAGCCTGTACCCAGGTCCGCCATGCGTGAAGAACGGTGGGCGCGTCCTCGAGATCGAAGAACATGCCACCGCCGAACACGGCGTGCATCGGCAGCAGATCGATCACCATTTCGGTCACGATGCCGAACCCGCCGCCGCCCCCGCCCCGCAGTGCCCAGAACAACTCTCCGTCCGTGTGCTCGTCGATCATGGTCACACGACCGTCGGCAGTGACGATCTGGAACGAGCGCACCAGGTCGGCGGCGAATCCGATGGTTCGACCCAGCGGGCTCAGCCCACCGCCGAGGGTGTACCCGACAGCTCCCGCAGCGGTGGATGACCCGGACGGTGCGCCGAGATCGAACACCGCGGCGGCGTCGAGTACTTGCTGCCACCGGACACCGGCGCCGACGGTCGCAGTGCGTGCACCGGCATCGATGTGTACGTCGCTCAACCGTCGGGTGGAGATCATGATCGACGTATCGTGCGTCGCGCGGGCACCGTGGCCGGTGGCTTTGACGGCCACCCCGTAACCGGCGGCTGCTGCGACTCGAACCGCCGCAGCAACGTCGTCGGCATCGGCGGCGACGACCACCGCGGCCGGTGAATGAGACACGGCGACATTGAATCCGGCCACCTCGCCGTCGTATTCCGCGGAACCCGGGCCCCACACCGACCCCCGTGTGGCGCGATCCAACAGGTCGGTTATCGAGGTCGTCTCGGCGGATGTCATGTGTTCCTTATGGTCGTGTGCAGGCTGTGGTTTCGTTCGTCCTCTTTTGTTGTACCGCAACGTGTTCGACAGGTGCGACCGGTCGACAGTGGGCGGTGACTGCTCCTCGGGAGATGCGGTCGGTGCACTTACGAGGGCGGGGAACATGCCGTCGAGTCGCGCCACACAGCCCCTCACCAGCACAGACTCGAGGCCCACCGTTGCGTCGGGGGACGGCAGTCCGCGGCCAGACCCACCTGGACTGCGATTCGGAGGTTCGATGGAGACACAAGGAAAAGCGACGGGTTCGTAAGCAGACACCGTCAGCCGCGCGGCGGCCATCGAAAGTCCGAATGTCGGTGGACCGAAAGATCGATGCCGCGATGGGATTTTTATCGGGATGCGCAGAGCTGTACCGATCGTCGAACAACGCACCCGCACATTGCGAGAACAGGACACGATTATGACGACACATCTCTGGCCCGATGGCGCACGAATGGCGGTCACCGTCTCGATGCAGTTCGAGGCAGGTGGACAACCGATCAGCGGTGCCGGCGGACCCATCACCGAGCCGATACTGTCCGGATACCCCGACCTGGGGCAGAACAGCTTCTACGAATACGGTGCCCGCGAAGGCGTGCCCAGAATCCTGGACCTGCTGGACAAGCACTCGATACCGATGACGTCGTTCATGATCGGCGATGCGGTGCGGCGCCACCCGAAGATCGCGGCCGAGATCGTGGCCCGCGGGCACGAGGCGGGCGCACACGGGCGGCGATGGGAGCGGCAGTACCAACTTTCCCGCGACGAGGAAGCTGCATGGATTGCGGACAGCGTCACCGCAATCGAAGAGGTCACCGGAACGCGGCCCACCGGGTACAACAACTACTGGATCCGGCCCGGTGTGAACACCTTGGAAGTACTGCAGGAGAGGGGTTTTCGGTATCACATCGATGATCTGTCCGCGGACGAGCCGTTCCTGCAACGGATCAACGGTGAGCCGTTTGCGACGGTGCCGTACTCGGTACACCTCAACGACATCGCCAGCTTCGACTTCCCCGGCTTTTCCCCGGCCGATTACGAGCAGCAACTGGTCGACGAGTTCGACCAGCTCTATGCCGAAGGCGCGCATCGGCGCACGATGATGGTCATCGGCCTCCACGACCGACTCTCGGGCCACGCCTCGCGCGTGCGGGTACTCGACCGAGTCTTCACCCGTCTTCGCGAGCGCGGCGACGTCTGGTGGGCGCGCAAGGACCAGATCGCGCAATGGACGCTCGATCACTCGGACACCGCGACCTGGGTCGACCGCGATCCGGCACCGATCAGCGGGCTCCCCGGCCGCAGCCACTGACCACCGACAGCAAGGACTTCCCACATGGACAACGGACAACGCGTCCTGCACGATGCCTACCGCAACCGTGGCACCGCATTCACCACCGAACAACGCCGCGCGCTTGGGTTGACCGGTCGGCTCCCCGCATCCGTCGAAACTATCGACGAGCAGGCCGCACGCTCGTACCGGCAACTGACATCCCAACCGGACGATCTCGCAAAGTATGTGTACCTCAATGCATTACACGATCGGAACGAGATCGTGTACTTCCGCCTTCTCACGGACCACCTCGCCGAGTTGCTACCCGTGGTCTACGACCCGACCATCGGCGACGCCATCGAACAGTGGAGCCACGAGTACCGGAGATCGCGTGCGCTGTATCTTTCCATCGACCGCGTCGACGACGTCCGCGCGTCGTTCCAGACACTGGGCCTGGGCCCAGACGATGTCGACCTCATCGTGTGTTCCGATGCCGAGGAGATCTTGGGTATCGGCGACTGGGGCGTCAACGGCACCGATATCGCGGTCGGCAAACTCGCCATCTACACCGCCGCTGCGGGCATCGATCCCGCCCGTGTCATTGCCGTCAATCTCGATGTGGGAACGGACAACCGAGCGTTGCTGGACGACCCCGCCTACCTCGGCAACCGGCACGAACGAGTCCGCGGCAAGAAGTACGACGAGCTGATCGAGACGTACCTCGACGTCGCAAGCGAGTTGTTCCCGAACGCCTTGCTGCATTTCGAGGATTTCGGACCGTCGAATGCCCGGCGGATCCTGACCGAGCACGGTGAGAAGTACCGGATCTTCAACGACGACATGCAGGGCACCGGTGCCATTGTCATGGCCGCCGTGATGTCCGGCATGAAGGTCACCGGCCAGAATTTCGCCGACCAACGGCTCGTCGTGTTCGGCGCGGGTACCGCGGGAACGGGTATGGCCGATCAGATTTCGGCGGCCATGGTCGCCGACGGCCTGACGCCCGAGCAGGCGCGATCACGGATGTGGTTGATCGACATCAACGGGCTGATCACCGACGACATGACCGCGCTTCCCGACTACCAGCAGCCCTATGCGAGGCCGGCCGGGGAGATGTCCGACGGCGGCGCCGCGATGGACCTGTTGTCCGTCGTCGAAGCGGTGCGCCCCACCATCCTCATCGGAACCTCCACCGTCGCAGGGGCGTTTACCGAGGAGGTGGTCCGTGCCCTGTGCGCGGGGGTGAAGCGCCCAATCCTGCTCCCTCTGTCCAACCCGACGAGTCGCATCGAGGTGTCGTCGCGCGATGCCGTCGTGTGGTCCGACGGTGCTGCGCTGGTGGCGACCGGGATTCCGGCCGATCCGGTGGAACACGGCGGCGTCACCTACCAGATCGGGCAGGGCAACAACGCCCTGCTCTATCCCGGACTCGGCTTGGGAATCATCGTCTCCGGTGCGTCGCGGGTCACCGACGCAATGCTCCTCGCGGCCGCGAACGCCGTGGCCGGACAGGTCGATGTCAGTGCGGCAGGTGCCTCGCTGCTCCCGCCGGTAGAGGACCTGCGCGCGTCGTCGGCGATCGTCGCTGCCGCTGTGGCCCGCGCCGCAGCCGAGGAGGGCGTGGCGACGAAGACCCACCACGACGTCGAAGCTGCTGTGCACGAGGCGATGTGGATTCCCGAGTACGGACCGTTCGATGTCGAGAACTACCGCGAGGCCGGCCGGTGAGCAACCACGGTGAGCCGTCGATTCCCACGATGTCGGATGTGCCCATCGGGATCGATACAACGGGTACGCGCAGCGAGAGCGATTCGATGGGCAGTATCGAGGTGCCTGCCGACAAGTATTGGGGTGCGCAGACGCAACGGTCGTTGCAGCATTTCTCTATCGGAGACGACCGCATGCCGAAGGCGGTCTATCACGCGTACGGGCACGTCAAGAAGGCGGCAGCGATCGTCAACGGAGAAGCCGGCCGATTGGAGACGTGGCGACGCGACCTTATCGTGAGTGTGACCGACGAGGTGATCGACGGGCGCCTCGACGAACATTTTCCGCTGTTCGTGTGGCAGACCGGTTCGGGCACCCAATCCAACATGAACGTCAACGAGGTCATCGGCAACAGGTGCATTCAGCTCACCGGCGGGGAACTGGGATCGAAGACGCCGATTCACCCCAACGACCACGTCAACATGGGGCAGTCCAGTAACGACACTTTCCCCACCGCGATGCATATCGCGACTGTCGCGATCATCACCGATCGCCTGCTGCCAGGAGCGAATTCGTTGCTCCGGGCGTTGCAAGAGAAGGCGCATGCGTGGCGCGGGGTGATCAAGATCGGACGAACGCACCTCGAGGACGCCGTCCCGCTCACAGTCGGCCAGGAATGGTCCGGGTACGCAGCGCAACTGCAACAGGCACTCGACCGCGTGGACGCCGGCGTGAGGGGACTGTATTCCCTCGCGATCGGCGGCACCGCAGTCGGAACTGGGATGAACGCACCCGACGGGTTCGGCGCAGATGTCGCCGCGCAGATCGCCGCGCAGACCGGTCGCCCGTATGTGTCGGCGGACAACAAGTTCGCCGCTCTCGGTGGGCTCGACGCGATGGTCGCAGCGAGCGCGGCACTGCGCTCGTTGGCCGTGGTGCTGATGAAGATCGCCAATGACATCCGGTGGTCGGCCTCGGGGCCGCGAGCCGGACTCGGCGAACTGATCTTGCCCGCCAACGAGCCCGGCAGTTCCATCATGCCCGGCAAGGTGAACCCCACTCAGTGCGAGGCAATGGTGATGGTGTGCATTCAGGTGATCGCCGACGACACCGCCGTGGCGTTCGCCGGTTCGCAAGGCAACTTCGAGCTCAACGCGATGCGCCCGATCATCATCGACAACGTGCTCCATTCGGCCACGATTCTCGGCGACATGTGCGCGAAGTTTACCGAATATTGCGTCAGTGGAATCGAATTGAACCGCGACACGATCGCGGGGTACGTCGACCGGTCGCTGATGCTCGTCACCGCACTCTCGCCCGTGATCGGGTACGAGAAGGCGGCCGCCATAGCGCACCGGGCTTTGGCCGACGACAGCACACTGCGCGACGCGGCCCTGGCCATCGGATTCGTCGACGGCGACGAATTCGACCGGATCGTCGACCCGGCAAAAATGATTGGTATCGATATTTCCGATAGCAGCAAGTGAAAGCATCGATTGTTCGACGGTCAATTTCTTGCTTCACTGAATTGAAACGCACACCCAACGAAAGGATCACCCAATGCGCGTACTTCTGGTCAGTGGAGCCTCGGGAATCGGACGGTCGATCGCGTCGGCTGTTCTCGATCGCGGCGGCGAGGTCATCCTCGCTGGGCGAGACAGTGAATCACTCGATGCTGCAGTCTCGGAGCTGGGTCCGGGGGCGAGTGCGGTGACGATCGATCTCGGGGACGAGTCATCCATTGCGCTAGCTGCCACGTCGGTCGGCGCGGTGGACCACGTCGTCAGTCTCGCAGCAGATCACGCGAACGGGCCCATCACGGAACTGGACGCGGGTGCCATACGAAATGCGTTCGACGCCAAAGTGATCGGGCCGATCCTGTTGGCCAAGCACTTCTCGCCGCAGGTTCGCGAGGGAGGTTCGTTCCTGTTCTTCTCCGGCGTCGCCGCCTGGAAACCTGCGCCCGGCCTGTCGGTAATGGCGACGACGAACGGGGCGGTGGCGTTCCTGACCGAGGCGCTCGCGGTCGAACTTGCACCCGTCCGCGTCAACGCCCTGTCACCCGGGATCGTGGATTCGGGGGCCTGGGACTCGATGGGACAGGAGAAGGACGCACTGTTCGCGGATACGGCGCGCACCAACCCCGCCCGCAGAGTCGGTCGACCGTCCGACATCGCCGCCGCTGCACTGTCTTTGCTGACGAACACCTTCGTCACCGGCGTCACCCTGCACGTCGACGGGGGAGGGCGGTTGGCATGAAACTCCTCACGGCAATGGCTGCACTGGTGGTCGTGACGCTGCCAATGGTGGCGTGTTCCACCGGCGCCATGACCACCGATCAGCCTCTGGTGGATTCTGCGGCCGACCTGGTCGCGCCGGGCACAGTGAACGTCGGCGACGCACCGGTCACGGACCGAACCCGCGAGGTCGTTCGTATCGCGCAGACGCTGTACACGTTCTGGAACACCGGCAACACCGCGTACCTCGACCGAGCAGTGGACCCCGGCTTCGTCGACAACACTCTGCCGCCGGGACGCCCGCAGGGCCCGGCCGGACCCGTCGCGGCGTCGGACACGTTCCGCGCTGCGGTTCCCGACCTGACGTGCGAGCTCGCCGATCTGTACGTCACCGGCGACACCTTCACCGCACGGTTGATCTTCCGGGGTCATTTCACCGGCACGTACGACGGTCGCACCGGAACCGGACAAACGATCGACTTCGGTGCGATCGACATCCAGCACGTCGGCGATGCTCGCATCGACGCAGACTGGCACCTCGAAGACAACCTCACCTTCCTCCAACAAGCTGAACTCGTCGCGGTCGGCTGACCGAATCGAGCCCGCCACCATCGCACAACAATTCTCGCGAAAGGAATTGACACACATGAACATCGACCCGAGGATCAGAATGGCCGCAGGCATCGTCATGGCTGCGATCTCGTATGTCGTCGCCGTCACGAACTTCATCGACGGAGACATCCGGTCCGGCGTGATCCTGACGCTGATCGGCATCTTCTTCAGCACAGTGCTCGTGCAGACGACATCCCGCTACCTGAAGAGGGATTCCAACTAGAGGCGCCGAACTATCGACGTCGCATACCCTCGACCGATGCCGACCCTGCGAGCCCTCGAATGCTTCGTCGCCGTCGTGGACGCCGGTTCCGTCACCGCGGGGGCAGCGCAGTTGCATCTCTCGCAACCGGCATTGTCTCACCAGCTGGCGTCGTTGGAAACCGAAATCGGCACCCCGCTGCTGGAACGGCTCCCGCGCGGGGTGCGGCCGACCCCGACCGGTCGCGCGTTGCTCGACGATGCGCGAGCCACACTGTCGGCTGCCGACCGCATCGTGCAGACCGGACGAGCGTTGGCGGAGGGACGTCAAGGCCGACTGCGACTGGCGTGCGCCGAAAGCATGACCGTCCCACTCCTCGCGCCCACGCTACGAAAATGGACGAGAAAGTACCCCCACATCGGACTGGATCTGACCGAGTTCACCAGTGCGGACGCGATGGCGGACGCACTCTCGAACGGCGACATCGACCTCGCAGTCGGTCCGGCCTCGACGCAGTTCACCGGCGTGACCCACGAGATCGGAACGGAAGACGTCGTCGCGGTGATCCCGGAGGGGCTCGATCTCGCCGACAAGCCTGCTATCCGATGGACCGATCTGGCAGGCAGACCGATCGTGCACTACCACTCGTCGAACGGTCTACGCGGGTGGTTCGATTCCGTCGCGACAGCCCACGGCGTCGAGCTCGATGCTGTCACCCGTACCCGAAACGCCACTACGGCAGCTCAACTCGCCCACGCAGGCCTCGGAATCGCCCTCGTTCCGACCACCGCACTGCCCGCGCGGTTCGCCGGCATCGTCATCCCGCTGCGGCCACCGCTGCAACGATCGGTCGTCGTGATGGTCGGAACGCAGACAGACGCACTGACCCGCCGGTTCGTCGACGACCTGGTGGCGCGGGGAATGGGAGCGCGGCGCAGCTGACCTTGCGCCCGCCGATGTCTCCTTGGCCGGCGCCGAGTACTCATCGGACATCCGCGGGGTGTGCTCGTGGCCATGCGGTGGGCGCGTAGTGCCGTGCATCGATGTGGTGGCATCCGAGAGCTGGCGGTCGCGTTCGCTCGCCGTCAGGTCCGCCCGATGACGTTCGTCGTTCACCGGTTCATGGATGCCGAGAATAATTTACCTGCGTGGACGATGATGCAGCCCGGTGAGACTGCAACGGATCCGGTGCTGCTCGAAACGCAGGAGAGATTGGCGGCGTGTACGTATTCGATGGCGCATGCGGAGACCGGGGAACTGGTACCGGCCTGTGCAGCACTCGGGTCTGGATCCGGGGGAGAATCAGGAACTGCGAAAGCTGCTTCCGCTACTCGTGACGGGTTCGAAGACCACCGGGTGCTGTAGGTGACGCCCGCACCAGTTAGCTAGGCAGCGCAGTCAGGAGTTGACAGGTGAGTCTTGACTGAACTTGTTCTGCCAACGGCCATCTCGTTGGAGCCAGAGCGAGCTGATGAACATCGCCTCGCCCACGCTGCGATGGGGCCGCTGGTAGTCGGCGCGATAGCAGAGCATCACCGCATCCCCAGAACCTCGATCAGTTTCGCTTCCGAGATCGAGTAGGACGCGATGCTGGGCCCGTCGGCTAGTTGGTTTACGTGGTCTGCCCGATTGGCGAAACCGGTGGGATACACCCCGACGAAGTCGGCAGACAGTAGTTCGAGATCGGCGTCTGCGTCGCCGTTGGCCAGCGCGTCCCAGACGCGAGACTCGAGATTGATGAAAAACTGAATTTCTTCACGCATCGGATCGATGATGCCTCATCGAAGGACGATCGAGTCAATTCGTGTAGTCATTCCGGAAGCGGTCAGCCGCTGTCGACCACCGTCGAACTTGTCACGACCCCGAGCGCAGCCGACTGACAGCTAGTGGTGGCAAAAGAGCGGGTGCACTCTGGTACACCTATCGAGACCGAGGCGGTCGGCTGTGTTGTGTACCGTCCTGGCATGGCCAAGTTCCCCAAAGTTCGAGAGCAACACATAGCCGTCTTCGGCGAGGCCGGGTCGGGCAAGACCGTTCTGGTTTCGTCGTTCTTCGGCCCGACCCAGGAGGGGTCCTACAAGAACGATCTCTGGGATCTCGTCGCTGATGACGTCGGCCAAGGGGTTCGGCTCTACAAGAATTACCTCGGCATGAAGAAAAAAGCGTCTGCGCCGATAACCAACCGCTTCAAGAGCACGACCTACTATTTCTCGGTCAAACTCAAAGGCGGAGAGAACGACGCAGCCAAGAAGAGGCCATTCGACGTCCTCCGGCTCGCGTGGCACGACTACCCGGGCGAATGGTTCGAGGAGGAGCCGGGCAGCGCGGCAGAACAAGACCGGCGTACCGACACCTTCCGTTCTCTACTTCGATCTGACGTCGCTATTCTGTTGGTGGACGGGCAGAAACTGCTCGATCACCGCGGCGAAGAACAGCTGTATCTCAAGTCGCTGATGTTCAACTTCCGTCAAGGGCTTCTGCGACTCAAGAACGACCTGCTCGAGGACGGGCCCATCGTCGAGTTCCCCCGAATCTGGATCTTGGCCCTGTCGAAAGCTGATTTATTGCCGGACTGGGACGTCGACACATTTCGCGACATGGTCATCCTCGAGGCAGCCGAAGACGTCGAACACCTTCGATCAACCATCGTCGAGCTAATTGAGACTCCGGCAGCCTTATCGATCGGTGAAGACTTCATGCTGCTCTCCTCCGCCAAGTTCGAGCTGAAGTCCGATGATCCGCAGCCGGTCGACATCGACCTGACGAAACGGGTCGGTCTCGATCTCATCCTCCCGGTGGCGTCTCTTCTTCCGCTGGAACGTCGCGTGCAGTGGCAGCAGAAGCTCAATATCCCGTACAAAGTGCTCGAATCGCTCGCCGACGGCACCGAGTTGCTGGCGGCCGGCCTAGCCGATAAGAAATTCGGGCCGATCGAGAAAATGTTGGCCAAAGCGGGCACGGCGGGCAAGGTCGCGGCCATGGCGCTGCCGATCTTGGCAGAAGCAGTCAAGTTGGTAGGACCGAAACTCGAGGAAATGAATAAGCAGGCGCGGGCGAAGCACGACTACCTGAGAGCGACTCTGACGCAGTTCAAGCTTGATCTCGAGCAGGGCGTCGACGACAAAGTGATCAGGAACCCGAAGTGAGTAGCAATCCCGCGCATTCAGCGAGCTTGATCTGGGCCACTCGGGGTCGGACCTGGGGCTTTCGCTTTCTTCTCGATGCCGGACTGAGCGATCCGCTCCCGGTCTACGAACGGGCTTTCGAAGACCTCTCAGACGCTCCGACCGCGTGGCGCCGCCTAAACGGGCAAGTCGCGCTACGCATTCCAGATCCTCTCGGGCGTCGCGATTCAGCACGTCGCGTAATACCCCACGAGTTCGTCATCTTCGGCGACCTCGCTGCTGCTGTCGACTCCGTGGAGGACGGTCTAGACGAAGTGTGGCCGTTGGTGTCTGATATGTACGCGAGCATTTGGGAATCCCCCAACCCATCGGACGGCTGACGGCCTAATATCCGACCCATCACGCGACTGAGACCCTGCACACGGCGTGCGAGGACCCCCAGCTCACCAAACTCGGAGCGATGGCCCCGACCCCTCCCACCTGCCGTCGATTTTCGTTGATCCCGCCCATGAGTCGCCAGACCGTCAGGCTGTTCGGACGCGTGTAGGCAGTCGCGGTATCTGAATGCTGCTTTCGTCGACCGTCGAATCTTCTAAGACGCGGCCTGAAGCTTTCGATAGACGGCAGGAAGAAGTTCGCCCAGCAGTTTCTGCGCAAGGTCGCTGTTGTTCAGTATTTGCGTGGATAGATCCGTCGACGAGTCCATCGCACCGATTACCGCGTTCATGAACACGATATCGAGATCTGGACTGGCAGAGAACTGGGCCAGGCTGTTGTTCTTCGCTTGCTGGCGTAGGGTCTCGGACTCCTCCAGGCGGTCCTGAAGATGCGACACGACGCTCCGAACACTCGACTCCGGATGATCCCCGGAAAACAGGTCGTTGATCTTCGAGATGACCTCCTTGAGCGCGACCATCTCCGGATCCTTGACAGTTCCCGTTCCTGCGTCCTTCGCTGGCTCCAGCGGAACACCGGCTATCAGTTCACCGTTCTGCTGAGCTTGCTGGTGGTGACCGAGGTAATCGATGGTCACTGCGGAGAGGTCGATGGGAATCTGAGCCTTCCCACCCGCCAACTGCGGAATGAGCAATTTCAGGTAGATGGCTAGCTTCTCAAGCCACGGGTTCTCGTAGTCGAAGAGCTGCGAGAGAAACTCGTACTGGCGAACGTACGTGCCGGCGTCTTTGCGGAACATCGTCAACTCGTCCATCGACACCTTGTCGGACGCGTCGACCGCCTCCTGCATTCGCACGCTGTACCGCTGTGCGGCAGGCGCGATCCACTTTTCGAGCGCGCTGTTGCCCTTCTTCGCCAGGTAGTCGACGACCAGTCCGTCGACCTCGGACGCTTCGTAGATACCGATCACGGCGAGCTTACGTTCGGTGTCGTGCACGATGTTCGGATCGGTGAGGCCGGCGAGGGTGGTCACCTCGTAATACGGGGCGAACGACTCGACGACGTCGGACACCTCGTTCGCGAAGTCCAACACGAATGTCTGATCCTTCAGAGGCGCGAAGGTGCGATTTAGACGCGAGAGCGTCTGCACGGCCTGGACTCCGCCGAGCTTCTTGTCGACGTACATCGCCACCAGCTTGGGCTGATCGAATCCGGTCTGGAACTTGTTGGCCACCAGCATCACTTGGAACTCGTCCGTCGCGAACGCGTCCCGCAGATCGCGACCTTTCAAGCCCGGGTTCATCGTGGTTTCGGTGAATGGCTCGTCGGAGCCAGATTCGGGATCGTTCACCTCGCCCGAGAACGCTACGAGGGCAGCGACGTTGGTGTACTTGTGCTCGGCGACGTACTTGTCGAACGCCAGCTTGTAGCGGACGGCCGCCCTGCGTGAGCTGGTGACCACCATTGCCTTTGCCTGACCGTCGAGACGCCACGCGACGTTCTCCCGGAAGTGCTCGATGATGATCGCGACCTTCTGCGCGATGTTGGTCGGGTGCAGCTTCACCCAGTTCATCACCGATTTCACCGCAACGGACCGATCCACCAGATCAGCATCGCTACCGTCGGTGGTGACGGCAATGGTGCCGTCGCTCTTGTCGTCATTGGTGTAGCTGATACCGTTGTGCGCCAACCGGAATGCCGTCTTGTATGGGGTGTAATTGCGCAGCACGTCGAGAATGAATCCCTCGTCGATGGCCTGCTGCATCGAGTACAGATGAAACGGATGCGGCAACCCGTCCGCCCCCGGTGTACCGAACGCCTGCAGCGTTGTTCTTTTCGGCGTGGCAGTGAAGGCGAAAAACGAAATGTTTGTCGTCGACGCCCGCGCCTTCGTCTCGGCCAGCAGGACGTCCTCGGTGGAAACGGTTGCGCCGTCGGCGACCTCGGCCAACTCTTTCTCCGAGAGCACTTCCTTGATCTTGTTCGACGCCCCGCCGGTCTGCGAGGAGTGCGCTTCGTCGGCAATGATCGCGAAGTTTCTGGTGCGGAGTGATTCCTTGTTCTCGATAACGTCGAGAGCAAAGGGGAACGTCTGGATGGTGACGATGATGATGTGAGTTCGCGCCTCCAACGCCTCGGCGAGTTCCGAGGACTTGGAGCCCGACAGCCCGTCGATGTGCGCGACGACGCCGGTGGTGCGGTTGATCTGCTGAATCGCCTCCTGTAGCTGCGCATCGAGGACGGTGCGGTCGGTTATGACGATCACCGACGAGAACACTTTCTGGTCGGCATCGTCGTACAGACTCGCCAGGCGTTGAGCGAGCCAAGATATGGAGTTGGTCTTGCCCGACCCGGCCGAGTGCTGAATCAGGTAAGCGTGCCCCGGACCATCGGTGCGTGCCGCGTCGACAAGGCGCGTGACGGCTTCCCACTGATGGAACCGTGGGAACAGCAACGTTTCCTTGCGGGTCTTCGCATTGGTGATCGTATCCCGTTTTTCGGTGACCTCGAGGTGCATGAACCGGTCGAGGATTTCGAGCCAGGTGTCACGCTGAAGGATTGTCTCCCACAGGTACGACGAGGCGGATCCGTTCGGGTTCGGAGGGTTTCCGGCGTGGTGGTTGTTGCCGCGGTTGAAGGGGAGGAACACCGTGCCTGGGCCCGCGAGGCGGGTGGTCATGTGCACTTCCTTGTTGGACACGGCGAAATGCACCAGTGCTCGTGTCGCAAAGGTCAGCAGTGGTTCACCCTTGGGGAGGCGGTCCTTCTTGTATTGCTCTATCGCGTGGGCCACCGACTGAGTGAAGTCGGTCTTCAGTTCGGCTGTGGCGACAGGAATCCCGTTGACGAAGAACACCAGGTCGATCGACTGGCTCGGCTTCGTCATCGAGTAATGGACCTGCCTCATCACTCGCAACCGAACGTTGCCGTACCTCTCGGAGGTGGTGGCGTTGAGACCGGAGTTCGGCTTAAACTGGCACATCTGAAAGTGCGCATTGAAGTCGCTGAACCCGCGTCGCAGGACGGCAAGGGTACCGCCGTCCGCTTTCAGGTCTGCCGACAGGGACTTCGCAAGCCGTTGCAGCAGAACAACTTTCGCCTTGTCCTGCGTTTCGACTGTCGCGTCGGGCTTGATCCGCTTTGCCCACGCTTCTGGCTGCGTCTGCTTCAACCACGCGAAAACGTCGTCAGGGAAGAGGGCCAACTCGCGGTCGTATCCGGTGTCGTCTTGCGAGTACAGCCACCCGTGCACAGCGAGGTACTCACAGATCTCTTTCTCAAGACTGACTTCATGGTGCTGCGGCATGTCAGGCCACCCCTCGTACGTCGATCTTGCCGGTCACAGCATCGGTAATGAGGGCGGAGCGGTATTCACGAAGGGTGGCGATCATCCTGAGCGATTCAGCCATTACCGCGTCGATTCTCTCGCACCGAGCGTCGAGGAAAGCTGCGATTGCGCGTTGTTCCTGCACACTGGGTGTTGGCACACGCAATGCCCTTAGCTTGTCCTGATTGATGTTTGGCTGTCCGCCGCCGGAGGCAAGGACCAGCAGATGCTCACGTGCTGCAAGCAGCATATAGAACATAAACTTAACATTGGCGTGCTTAGCTCCAGCGAAGACACAGCAAGCCTGGTTGGTGCAAGCTGGGGCTGAAAGTATTCCTAGTCGCCCGATAGTTGCACCGTACATGGCGATAACTAGTGAACCAGGCTCGTAGACCCGAAGTGCGCTGTAATCTATGAGCGCGCTTGTCGAGACTTTCGACGCGGTGTCGTCGATGTACCCCTCACGCAGTTCGCCGGTCGTGACCCAGTTCGTAACACCTTCGTAGTAGCCGGAATTTTTGCTATCAGGGGTCGTCCCACTGGATATTACGCGAAATAACCATGACATTCGATTGATATTCCAATGCTTGGGAGAAAAGTCGATCCATTCAACGCTGGATTCCGTCATTAGCGCCTCCCGGTCGAGGCCCTCCGTGACCGCGCTGAAGATAGTCGCCGCTCGATCCTCGCGAAGGGTTTCAACAAGCTGTTGCTGCTTGGCGATCAACACATCGATCTTGGCCGTCTCGCGATCAAGAAAGTCGCAAATCGCGATTTGGTCACTCTGCGGCGGAAGCGGGAAGCGAATTGACAAGATCTCACCGGACGATAGATGCTTCACGGTCGTCGCGTACTGTGTCTCATTGATGAATTCAAGGTGAGGAGGGAGGTTGTAAAAGACCCATCTGATGTCAACCCCATCCCTGGGTCGTAACGCGCACATTCGTTGGTTCAATGCGGCTTCTCCGCGGGTCCAAATCATCGCGTTGAAGTCGCCGTCCATTCCGATTACAAGATCTCCGGTTCGCAGCTGAGCACCCAGAGGGATAGGTCCAGGCACGAAAGTCTCAAATTTCTCCGCCGACATATCCCGAATACGAACCAGCGGGATATCGCCGCCACTATTAAACAATGCGCTGTCGAATGGATATCCGTTGAAAAGCTCGACCATCTCGCGCACTCGACCCTCGTTCCAGCTCACGCGCCCACCTGACCGAGCATTTCCTGGATCTCGCCGACCAACACCCTCAGATCCTTTTGGATCTCCTCTAAAGGGCGGGGCGGGATATACCGATAGAAGTGGCGGGTGAATGGAATTTCGTACCCCACTTTTGTCTTGTCATGGTCGATCCAGGCGTCGGGTACGTGAGGCCGCACCTCGCGTGAGAAGTACTCATCGACGTCCTCGCTGAGGGGAACGTTCTCGTTGTCCCGAAGCGACGAATCCGACTCCGGCTTGCCTTTCAGCATGATGGCATCCGCATCGGGATCGTGCTGACCAACCGTGGCCCAGATTGCCTTGACCACTACGGCAGCAGGTTTCGCCAAACCGACATCCTTCAGTGCGGACTTCAAGTCGGTGACGAACTGGTCGCGGTTGGACCACGACTGCCCGACGAGCCCCGTCACCGCCTCGCGCACACAATCCTGATCGGCGACTGCGAGCGCCGCGATCGGCTTCGCTGCGAGCACCTGATCGATGGTCTCGTCGTGGACGTGAAAGCTCAGCTGCAAAGGCCGCTCGACGGTGACAGTCCGGTAGCCGAAGTCGCTGTTGTCGAACACCTTCGACAACGAGGGCTCGTCCGTGCCCTCGTCGTTACGGAACTCGTCGTACAACTGGCAGATGGTCGTGATGTCATCGTCGCGCAGCATCTTGCGCTTGGATCCCAACGATTTTCGCATCTTGCCGAACATGTCGACCGCGTTGATGAGCTGGATCTTGCCCTGGCGCCCTTCAACCTTCTTGTTGTCGAGGATCCAGATGTAGGTCGAGATGCCAGTGTTGTAGAACATGTCCGTCGGGAGGGCAATGATGGCGTCGAGCAGATCGTTCTCGATGATCCACTGGCGAATATTGGACTCGCCGGACCCGGCGCCGCCGGTGAACAGCGGTGAGCCGTTCAGCACGATGGCCAGGCGTGAGCCCTTGTCGTCGGGGCTGCGGACCGGCCTCATCTTCTTGATCAGATGCAGCAAGAACAGCAGCGAACCGTCCGAGACGCGGGGCAGACCGGGGCCGAAGCGGCCGGCGTGTCCGCGCTGCTGGTGCTCGTCGGTGACCTTCTTCTGCTGCGTCTTCCACTCGACGCCAAACGGCGGGTTGGAGAGCAGGAAGTCGAAATGCTCGCCTGGAAAACCGTCGTCGTCGAGTGTGTCCCCAAGGTAGATGTTGTCCACCTGCTGGCCCTTGATGATCATGTCGGACTTGCACATCGCATAGGAGCGGGGATTGATCTCCTGCCCGTACAGCACGGGTTTTGCCTGAGCATTCATCTCTACGAGGTGGTCGTACGCCACCGACAACATCCCGCCGGTACCCGCGGCGGGGTCGTAAATGGTCCGCACGACGCCGGGCGCGGTCAGCTCAAGGTCCTTGTCGGCGTACAGCAGGTCGACCATCAGAGCGATGACTTCACGCGGAGTGAAGTGGTCACCCGCCTGAGCGTTGTTCGACTCCGCGAACTTCCGGATCAGTTCCTCGAAGATGTAGCCCATGTCGTGACCGGTCACTCGGTCCGGGTGCAGATCGACATTCGCGAACTGCTGCACGATCAGGAACAGCCTGTCCTTCTTGTCCAGGTCCGCGATCAAGGCCGGGAGACCGTAGCCGGTGAACACGTCGCGGATGTTCGCGGAGAAGCCCTCGATGTAGTCCATCAGGTTGTCGGCTAGTCCGGTTGGGTCGGCAGCGAGTTTGCCGAAATCCCACACGGAGGTGTTGAAGAAGGGCAGTTTGAACTTCGATTTTAGGAGCACGAACGGGTCGATTCCGAGACCGTTGGTCTTCGTGTACTCAGCAATCACCTCGTCCTTAGTGGGCGCGAGGATCGCGTCGAGTCGACGCAGGATAGTGAACGGCAAAATGACGTCGCCGTACTGATTGGGCTGGTAGGGACCGCGAAGCAAGTTCGCGATGCTCCAGATCAGGCTGGCGTTGGTGGTGCTGGCGGACATAAGTTCGATTTCTTTCTGTTGAGCGTTGATAATGAACGTACTGGTTCGATCGGACATTTCGGGGGAATCGCCGGGATCGTAGGTAGCGACCATGCCTGGCTGCTACGCCGGGTTTCGATCAGGATTCGATCGCGATCGTCCCGGTCCCGGTTGCGGTTTCGACGAGTGTTGTCAGTGCCCGTAGCTGCGCCAGGCGTTCCGCGGCTGCGGCGGTGGCGTTGGCGAGGTCGCGGTTGAGGCTGACGATCCGCTGCTGCTCTGCTCGGGGGACAACGGGTATTTCGATGTTCCTGGGCACTACTCGAACCGTATCCATGGTGCGAGGGAGAGCGTGTGCAGCAGCGTTGATGCAGGTGACGAGGTAGTCGGGATCGTGGGCGGCGGCGTCGCTGTCGATGCGGACGAGGTAGTTCTGCGGCGCTACGACCCATCCTGGTAAGTCGAACCGCACGGCAATGGGTTGATTCGCTCTGGCAATTCCGAGGATTACGATGTCTCCAGGCTGGGTGGTGACGCCGGCGGGTTGATCGTCGGTGACGTACCGATCGGGTGTTGCGGCCCCGGTGGAGCGGTACTCATAGAAGACCCTCCCGGTCAGCAGGGGTGCTCCTGTTTTTCCATTGCTGTCGACGTCTTCGCGTGAGGGTGAGGGTCGGCTGCGCACGAGGTGCACTCCAGGCAGTGACGTGAGCCGTTCGCGGCGGACCATGCCGGCAGGTGCGAAACCGGGAATTGCTATTTCGACGGGTCGAGGGGAACTGCGAGTCAACGCGGCGTGGACAGTGGTGATGGACTCGATTATCTCCTCCGGACCGAGGGCATCCCGCCGCTGGATCCACGTGGTGGGAATGAGTCCGGCAGCGGGTTCGAGCAGATCCCGAACCGGGGCCGCGATCGAGTGCGGCGTGTCGCCTGCCCCGGCAGAGGTGCGCCAGCGTTCGTACTCGGCGAGCGCGCCGGAGAACCCGCCGACAGAATCCTCAGACTCACCGCCGGTCGGGACATCGATCAGGAGCACCCGGTCCTTGTCGACAGTCTGACCGGGCCGGGCAAGTACCCAGAGTGCGGTCTCGATCGCGGTGTGCGGCGAGAACAATCGGGCGGGCAAAGAGATGACCGCTTCGATAGCACCCTGGCGCAGCAACTCTTGCCGCAAGGCGTGAGGCGGACCTGACCGGAATAGTTCTCCGCGTGGAGTCACGACGAATGCTCGGCCTCCGTCGGCTAGATGGGCGATGGCGTGCTGGAGCCAGATGCCGTCCGAGCGAGGAGACGGCCGACCGAATGCCCACCGTGGATCGTGTACGTCGACGTCTGGTCCGAAGTCCCGCAGCCCCCAGGGCGGTGTAGCGACGACGACATCAGCGAGCACCTCGGACGCGGGGTCGTTACCCAACGAGTTGCCGACCTGGAGCTCGATCGGGCGGTTGGCCAGGATCGCACGTTGCAGCGCGATCTCGCCCAGGGCTTCGCTGATGTCGGCTCCGATCAGGGTGGCAGATGGGTGACGAATACCGATAGTCAACAGGGTGGCTCCGGGCCCCACTACCGGGTCGAATACGATGCCGTCGTTTCTGAGAACGCGGCTGCGATCGACCATGTCGGCGACGAATGTCGACACAGGATGCGGGTCGATCAAGGTACGGCGACGATCGTTGCGAAGTAGGACGTCGTAGACCTCGAGGAACCTGTCGATACTCAACGGGGCTACCGCTGACGAAACAGCGCGCTGCAGCGTATCGCCCATCTCGGCCGCATCCAGGCAGTTGAGCGCCGGCGCAAGGCCAGGAGCCTGTGAGGTCAGGACGTCGAGCCTATCTTTGGCCGTACCTGCTGCCTGAACGTCAGCGGAGTGCTGAGCCGGCCGGTGCGCACCTACCAATGGTTCTGCGGCTCCGACAAATTCATGATTCTCGGCGATTCCGCGAACCAGGTATTCCACGACCAGAGCTGCCCCGGCGAGGGCTTCGTCATCTTGCATACCTGATGCGCGGAGGTGGCCGAGAATCGTCTCCGCGACCACGGTCGCCGTGACGTTGTTTTGCTGTACGAGTGGCTGGGGCAGACGCCCGCTTCGGATCAGCCATTGTTCGACTTCGTCGCGGTCGAAGAGCGGAGTGTCGGCATCGGGTGCTGTGACAGGTGACGGAAAGTCGTTGTGCCGCTTACGCCATTGCGTGACCGCGGCGCGGCTGACTTTGGCCAATGCGGCGATGTCAGCCGATCGAATCATGGGTGTGCTCATCAACAGTGTCCTATGCGTAGGTAGTGGTAGTAATCGTGATGACGCGATGTGCAGCCAGGCGTAGGCGGCCGGACATGTGTCCGGTACGGGCAACCACATTCGTGGTCGATCCGGCTTCGGCGAGGTAAGCCAGATCATCCGCGAAACCACCGTCACCAGATCCGAGGTAGATGTCGGTGAACCGCTCTGGAATTCGTTCGGTGTGCATCGCTTCACGGAGCGAACGGTCGGCACCATCGGGACCCGAACGCGGCGTGAGCAACCTGGCGCTCGGCCATGCGTTCCACGCGGCGACCACATTGTGATGCGATGCGCCGATGATGACGTGGTCACCTGTCGCGATGTTCACTGCCTCGTGGTATTGAAGCATTGCGTTCCGTGCGACATGATTCCTCACATCTGAAGTCCCGCAGAGGTTTTCGATATCAATGAAGTGCACTACCCTCCCGGAGTCGCGTGCCGGTGCCAACTGAGGCGCAATGGCGAGAACGCGACCCGGGGCAGTGAGAGACAGATGCTGGACCAATGCGGCTGAGTTGGTGACCATGCCGTTTCCTTTCGATGCTTGGAGTGTTGACCGGAACACTAAACCTACCCAGCCATCAATGTCAAGGATGAAACAGTTACCCGCAGAACACCCGACCCGGCACGCTCACTGTTAACTACGTCCTAAACGGCTCTACCAGCTGATACGGACCGACTTGGATTCGATCGGGACAGGATTCGTCTTGGTTCGCCGTCGCAGTGGGCGGCCAGATAGCCCATTTTGTTAACAGTCGCGTTCGGTGCATCGTCCAAATTCGACGAGTAAGAGTCAGGTCTACTCAGACCGACTTCTAGGGACGTGAAACGCCCCGGCGCTGTCGAGGTCACCCACGAATTTCGTGTCGTTCGATTGACTGAAACTTGTCTTATCCGACGCGTTGGGCACGTGCAGTCCCCATGCGCTGCCGGTCGTGAGTGCACTGGTCAGCGGTGCCGGGCTGGGTCTTTAAGCGGGCGGGGTTCGTTTTCGACGTTGCGATACTGCGTCGCCCTGTCCATGAAGGGCATGGGGACGTGTGACGATAGCGGCATGTCGCGTCACCACACTCGCCGTCAGCGGTCTTTCTGCTTCGCATTCGCGCTACCCCTCGGATTGCTCGCCGGATGCGCAAGCACTGATGAAACCGGCGGCCCCAGCACCATGATCAGTTCGGAAATAGCGGTGCCTGTTACGACCACGGCCGCCCCTGTCGAGGCAGTGCCTGTCATGATCGGTCAGCCGTTCGCGCTGGACAAGGTTGCAGGCTTCGGCGATCCTGCGGCGAGCCTGACTGCAACTGTCACGGCGATCGACTATGCACCTGTGTGTGGGTACTTCGATTACGACACCGGCACCGATATCGAGAAGGAATTTCCATATATCGCAGTCGAATTCGACGTGGCCCACGATCCTGGCTCGGGTCCGGTTGCGTTCGGCTCACCGGGATGGTTCCGAGCGACGGACGCCGCCGGATACGTGGCCGACGACATCACCATCCTGGTTCCGAACTGTGATGAAAAGTACCCGGAGTTCTCCGACAGTCAGCTCGCCAACGGTCAGAAGCATCGGGGCTGGGTCATGTTCAAAGATGACGACATCAAGCCTGGTGACTCTTTGACAATTGGGTTGCCCAACCAAGGGACGAAGGCAGCGGTGCTCACTCTCGAATGACAGGCGTCTGAGTGCTCCGTTGGCAGCCAATCTTTCTCCGCGACGGCTACCTGGCCGACTGTCTCGCTCTGAGGCGGTGGGCGGGGCGCGCAATGACCCAGAGGTGGCGCGAGAATGGGCAAGAACAGTAGGCAGTAGCTGGGTGCATTCGTATCAGTGCGGCGCGCCCCCCAGGACATTCGCGGCGTGCCCGAAGTCAGCGGCCAATTTCCGTTCTCGGGATGTGCGGACATCTGAGTCCTTGTGCCAAAGAGCTTGTCTGCTCGTATGATGCGTCTCGATTGTTTCGATCCCGGCTGCGACGTTCGGAATACGGCGGCGCAGACGTCGCCAGGCGAGCTGCGCGTCACCCCCATGTGCCATGACCACTTCCACGTTGGGGCACAGTTCCAGAATTTTCCTTAGCACCGGCAACCCACGGTCGATCTCTGCGGAGGTGGGCTTGCGGTTGATGAACCACGGGTAGGTATTCCACACCATCAGGTCGGAGGCGGCGATCCCTGCGTTCCTGAGGAAGTTGCAGTGCCGTTCGGCGGAGGGGTCGTCGTTCTCCACACACAGCATGCCGCTGCCGACGCCGTCACGGGTGGCCGGCCCAGGGTCTCGAAAGAGGGCAAGTACCAGTGCGTCGCGGCCTCCGTAGATCGGTGCGACATACGGCATCCATTCGTCGACCGTCCTGAGGTCGTCGACGAGACGATTGAAAGGTTCGATATGCGGTAAGTATTTGCCGTTCATCTGCTCGCGTTGGTAACTCCGCATACGCATCTGCCGTGCCATCTCGTATCTCCTAGGGGTAAGTCGTACGAATGAATCTGGTGCCGTGGTCGCGACGGACGTGGCCGGGGTCGTCTCAGGTTTTCTCTCCGGAGTTGTCTGTCACGCAGTCCGTTGCGGTGAGCAGTTCGGCGGGGTGGACGTTGGCGAGCAGATCGCGGAAGCGCCCGATGAATCCGGCGTCGATGGCCTGTGTCATCAACTCTTTCGCCTCTGCCGAGTCGACCATCTCGGCCAGGTTGACCATCGATAGCGCGTGCCCCGCACCTGCAGCTTTTCGGAACCATCGCTCGGCGTCGTGGTCGTTTCCTGCCTCACGTGCGAGGAGGCCGAGGCTTCGTGTGGCTTCCAGATTCGAGGCGCGATCTGCTTGCTCGAACCAGTGCCTCGCGGTGTCGACGTCTCCGTTGAGGCGTGCTGTGTTGGCGTAGTTGAACATCGCTTGGGGGTGGCCGGCCTCGGCCGCGAAGTGCAACCACCGGGCCGCTTCGTCATCGTGACCGGTCTGAAGGCACGCGATGGCCGCGTCGTTGGCGGCGTCGAGGTCGCCCAGTTCGGCGGCGCGTCGATAGCACTGCAGAGCGGTGTCGGGGATGCCGTCGTGGTCGGCGAGAATACCGAGCCAATGTAGGGCCTCGGGTATCTCGGAGTCGGCAGCTCTCGTCCAAAAGGTCCGCGCCGTGTCGCGGTCTTCGTTGTCGTAGTGCCAGAACGCAACACTGCTCAAGTGTTCGGCGGACAATTCAGGGACGCGTAGTAGGTGCGTGGTGTCGCGATGCGGGTGAGGCTGATCGAGGGCGTCGTACAGTCGGTACAGCTCTCCTCCGGGCTGACTTCCATCGCCGACCCTAACGAGAAGCGAGTGTGGTGAGCCCGGTGCGATGCTCTCGGTGAGAGCCTCGACCGCCTCGTCGAACTGGTTCACGAGCACGGACGCCGATTTGTTCGGATTCCGTCGACGGTGATGTAGTTCCGAAAGCGTACGGATGAAATTCAGGTCGACACCGGCTGGTCCGATGATCTTGGCGTCGATGGCGGCTTCGAGTACGGCGGCGGCCGTGCGTCCTTCGGTCAGGATGTGATCAGCGCGCTTCTGGAGCTCGTCGGCACTGCCGAGCAGCTCACCGATACGGCACGGTTCGAGTTCTTCGACGTCGAGTTCCGGGTTCAGGGCTAAGACGTCGTCGACGAGTCGCGAACAGGCAGCGATTTCGGCCGAAGTGTTCAGCTCACTCCCATAGTCGATCCGAGAACGTTCGAGCAGCCGGATACAACCCTCGTGTGTCGTCGCGGACGTCTGCCCGTGGTTGTCAATTCGTGACGGGTCGTTCCAGCGAGATTGCCACCGGGCGAGTTGCTCGGAATGCAGGATCACCACAAGCCGGGTGTGTTCCGCAAACTCACGCAGCGCTGCCTCGGACAAGCCGTCCGCGCCGATCCCGTTCTGGTGAGCATCGTCGAGGACGACCAGCCCCGGGGTGGGCAAGACCGACCGTGTGTGGGTCGTCTCGGAAAACAGATCTTTCAGTTTCGCGAAGCTGCCGGGCCGGGGTTGATGCCACCAGCAAATCTCGTGGGGGAGCGTCCTGGTACTGACCTCGTAGACGCTTCGCGATTTGCCGGCCTTCGGCGGCCCGACCACGACGCTCAGCCCATGACGTGACTGCCGGAAGCTATCGGCCAACAGCGCGTCCGCGGTGCGGTCGACGTAGCGGGGGAGCATGCCGGCGGTTCGACCGGAGCCGAGCCGCAGCGCATCGAGCGGATCGACGGCGGCCATTTCGCTCGGACGGACGCCGAGAACTGACCACGCCGTGTCGGTCAGGCGGTCGCGAATCCTTGTCCGGTTCTTTGTTCCAGAGGTGCGGCCGCTCGACGACTGCCGGGTCGCACGTTCGACCGAAAGCCGGTCGTAGACCTCGGCGAAACCGAGATTTGATAGCCCAGCGGGTACCCCGACAGGAGCGCGGTGGGAGTCGACAAGCTCTGCCACAACCGCTTTGACGGAGGCACCCACTTCGGCCTTGCCTGGCGTGACCGGTCGAGGTGAGTCGTTCCGGCCCCCGGCCCATTCCTTGAACGTCTGACCGTCGCGATCGGTCCGGCTGCCGTGCCACGAGGCCGGCAGCGTGGTGAGCTGCTCGCCCGAAAGGGTCATCTGCAGATGTCGGCGTATTTTGTGCACGAAGTCGGGCCGTCCGGTCACACGCGAGTCTGCGATGCCGGCTTCTCGGAGTCGGTCGACAAGTGTCGCTGCTGCTGCGCATAGCCACGCGGAGTACGCCCGATCCAGGTCGGTCCATTGATCCGAGTTAGTCATTCGAATCCCGCGTCCTCTCGGTCGTGCAAATCGCCGAAGTACATCAACGTTGCGCTGATGAACGACGCCCGAGTCGCATCGTCGCAGTCGAAGCGTCCGACCTGTGTGTAGTGGTCGGCGATCCACTGCCTCCACGGCCACTCCGATACCGGAGTCTGCGCATCGGATTGTTCCATCCAGTCGTCGATGACCGCTTCGACTTGAGGTTCCGCATCATGCAAGCAGCGGTCACAGGTGCACGGCAGGCTCATCAGATGTTCCTTCCTTCCCAAAGTCAAGGTGGGTGTCAAAGGCTGCGCCGCGACTGCCTCTATCTCACGACCTCGCACCGAGCGGAGACAATGCGGTGCGAGGTGTGCGGGAAGTAGGGAACGTAGAAGGAAATATTCGGTCAGCTGTGTCCGACCCGCAGTGAGCTGACCAATCACGGACGCAGGCTAGGCGGATTACCGCCGGGAGCAGAAAGGGCACCAGAGAATGTCTCAACTGTTCGCTTCACCGGGAACCGGTGAAGGGCGACAAACCTCAAGGCTCGTCGAGGAGGGCTGCATCCTCGATGCCCTGGCTTTGCCAGTCCCCGTAGCTCAGACCGGTCTCCGGGACTTTCCAGTCGTTTCGACCGTTCGCGCTGCGCCCGACGATGACCACCGCTGCGGCACTTGGACTCGAGAAAACCTGATCCTGAGTAAATCGCGCGATGCCACCGTCCCCCAGGAATATCACTCCGTCGTGAATCAACTTGTCGCGCAATACTTTGTATCCTTCGTGACTGCTACCCACCCACCCACCGCGGACTTGCGATCCTTCCAGGACGGTGAACTCGGCATCGATCTCACGAGCCTTCGCGGTAATTCCGTCCTTTTTCAGTCGCAGCTCGAATACCGGCGAGTCGGGTGGCGCAATTACGGACTCCGAAATCACGGCCGTGGGTCTGTTGGACTCGGTTGCTGTGACTGCCGAACGGAGCAGATTGACGCCGAGAACAGGAAGTACGATCTTCGCCTGGCTGATGAAATACTCCATGTCCGAGACGTCAGCTTCGGGCAACACAATCGGTGGCGGTGCCGTGCCGTTGGTCAGACGGGCTCGTTTGGAAAGCTGGGCAAGGGTGATGAAGCGACTTTCGAGGTAGCGTGCGTGTGCCTTGGTCAGGTTGGCGTCTTTGCTGGTCAAGACAATTGCACGGTCCCAAAAGTCTTTTCCTCCTTGAGCTTCTGGACGCGCGTGTTGGCGGAGCCGTTTGCTGATGTCGTCGCCCTCGCCGATGTATGCGGTTTGGCCCCCGAGGCTGTTCGGATCATCCCCGAATAAAAAGTAGACGCCGGTGCGATTCGATTCGGGACGCTTCAACAGCGCTGGTAGATCTGATCTGGGCGCGGCCACCACATGTCCAGTCCAGTTCATGATTTCGGCAGTGAGTAAGCCCCCTGGTGATCCATCAGCAAGAAATAATCGAACCGATCTACCCGCACTCACAATTAGCCTCCAGACTTGCGGCCCTACGACCTGCCTATTGTGCATGTCACGTGCGTCACATCTCGATGCGGCGCGCCTTGCTGGAAACCGAGACGGGGCCCGTCCAGCGCCGACTTCCGATCGATCCTCACGAGATCAACGTCTTTCAGGCTGCCGAATCCGTCCTAAACCATCGAAGCGAGCTCGTAGACCTGGATGAAGCGATTCTTCAGTCGATGAATTACTTGTTCAGAAGTGTGGGCCGACGCTCTGGCGGAATGTCCAGCGCGTCCGACAGCGTGAGGTGCAGTGCCGCGAGCAAGTCCACTTTGCCCGGCGTGACGAGATCGCCCTCGACATCAATAAGCCCAGCGGCGATCTCGGTTTTAGATGGTTCGTGCCCCGTTGCGACACGAGCAGTGTCAACGCATTTGCTGTAAACGTCGTCCTTGACCAGATCTTCAAGGCATAGCCCGGACCCCTCGCCACCGAGCTGAATCACCCGCTTGGACGGAACACCCGCACGAGTCAGCTTAGCGGCGTTGTTCTTACCGCCTTGGTCGCCATCAACGAGGTATACAACATGGGCTGCTTCAGCATCCAGCGCCGGGATATCGGCGCGGCCGGCCTCTGCAACTCCTGCTGCGATCTGATAGCCGAGGCGATGTAGTCCGGTTGCCTCGCGAATGAGCCGGGGAAGAATAAGAGCCTCGCTGTGTCCTTCAGCGAGTACGGCGTAACGAGAAGGGGTGATGGCGGCTGCGCCTGCGCCCATTGCCATCATGAGTGGCGAGAAACCGAGCCCGGATGTCCAGTAGCTGGAGTCAATAGTAGAGCGGCCCGATTCTGGATCGGGGACAACAGCGACGATGTTCCCACCGAGTTCGTCGGGCAGGCAGCCCGCAGAGTGGGTTGTGTAGATGACTTGAGCGGCTAGCTCTTGCCGTCCGAGCACGGCCATCAGGTCTGCCTGAGCGTCGTAGTGCAGGTGATTCTCGGCTTCGTCGATAAGTAGTACCACTGGTCTCTGCCCGCCGGTGCGAGCCTGAACAAACGTTGTGAGCGCCACGAACATCCGCAGCCCATCGCTCCGTTCACTGATAGGCGAATACCGCCCAACCTTGGATGTCACCATGATTCGCAACGTTGTACCGTCGCGATCGAGGTGCACTGCGGCAGTACCTGACCCGGCGGTCCAAGACGACTCGAACAGCTCCTGCAAGTGGTCGTTCGCATCTTCGATGTGCTCGGCTACGGCATCCCACTTACCGACCGCCATATCGTTCACCATCGCGACCAGGTCAAGCTTGGCGCTCGCAGCGAGGTTCGACAACGCCGCCGGCGTACCTTCTTCGGTCATTCCGTTGAGGTCATACTCGTAGGACAAGTCCCGGTCGGCTGCGCCGAAGAGGGCAGCAATTGGGACACGCCCGATTAGAACGGACCGCATGGCAGAGGTTGGATGAGGGGCACGTTCGTTGTCGAGCGCTGCGTTCAGTACCGAAAGTATCCGCTCCTTTTCGGGGACCACTTCAATTGTTGTCGATCCCAGTTCGACGACGAAGATGTCCAGCTGGTTCAGCATCTCGTCGGACATTGTTGCAGGATCGTCCGATCCGTCCAGGATGGCCAGAGCACTGTCAGCTCGGGGCCGCAGACTCTGCACGCATTCCAGAACCTCATCTGAAGCGTCCTCATCGACTTTGCTCAACGCGGCTAGCAGGTTGACCACTTCTTTTGCTGCCTTCTCACGCGGCGCGCGGGGCCTCCTGCCGTTCGGTTGGATATCGTAGGAGACTTGTCCTCCGTAGGACTTTTCCACCAGCACCCGGGTCGGCTTTTGCTCACTTGGTATGTGCGTTATGGCTGCCTGGTCTTCGGCGTCCAGTGTGAAAGTCGCTTTGAGTGCGACGTCGGTAGGAATTGGGTTCGTTCGGCGCGGAATGCCTCCGATTGGTCCGTCCCCGATCGGGGTATCCCAGCTGGTAGAGGCAATTGCGCGCAGCAAAGTGCTCTTGCCTGCTTCGTTTGGACCGACAATGGCAGTGACCTTGCCTCTAACCTTCATCGACGCATCGGCGAGTCGGCCGACGCCCACCACGTGCACATTGCCTAATTGCATCAGTGCAGAGTAGTCGCTGTCACAGACGAGGGCGTGGTACAAGATGGGATTGACCGGATTATCACCCGATGTGACGAACAGTTTGGTGATCCTGCAGCCAGCAGTGAGTTTGTTGGGGCCGTCAGATACGTAGGACTGTGAACCGCCGCATCGTCGACCTCAACCCCCGACAACAAACCTGGCCCCGCCCGGAATCTCCAACCCCACGGCATCCCCGGCCCGCACCGCAGATCCCGCCGCCAACTCGACCTTCACGGTCACCGACCCCACTGTCACATCGGCGATGCTGCGGAACCCGGTCGGGCGCAGACCCGACACAACTCCGCGAATCCCATTGTTGTCCAGCGTGATCAGCTCTTGCCGCAGCAACAACACGGCCGGCCCTGACGGCAGATCCAGACCGTCGACCTCCAACTCCCCGAGCACGGAGCGATGCACTCCAAGTCCATCCCACTGCCCCTCGATTTCGTTCATCCCGCCCATCAGTCGCGAGACCTCCAGCGTACTCGGTCGCGTGTACGCCGTCGCGATATCCGAGTGATGTTCGAGCCGGCCGTCGATGAGCACCGCCACAGAATCGGCCAGGACGGCCGCTTCCTGTTGATCGTGGGTGACGAGCAGCAGAGTCTGATCCAACGACGACCGTAGTTCGCGAACCAGGTCATGCATCTCGGTGCGCAACACCGGGTCCAGGGCACTGAAGGGCTCGTCCAACAACAACACTCGTGGGGATCCGGCGAGTGAGCGCGCCAACGCCACCCGCTGGGCCTGCCCGCCCGACACCTCCGACACCGCGCGATCTCCGATGTCACCCAGATGAACGAGATCGAGATACTCGCGGGCACGTTCGCGCGACCGCTTGCGACTCTCCCCGGCAGCGCGGTAGGCGAAGCCGATGTTGTCCAGTACCGACATATGCGGGAACAACATCGGACGCTGGAACACCATCCCCACCCCGCGGTTCTCGGCCGCAACACCGTTCACTTCACGGCCGTCGATGCGCACCGTGCCGGCGGTGGGTGAATCCAGTCCGGCGATGAGCCGTAGGGCAGTGCTCTTGCCCGAACCCGACGGCCCGAGAATCGCCGTACACGACCCCGGTGACACGGTGAGATCCAACGAATCCAGAGCTGCAACCGATTGACCGGCATGCACTTTCGTGAGTCTGTGAACGGACAGTTCGACGCTCATCGGGCACTCCTCCGACGCAACCGTGCCAGCATGAGCACCAGCAACAACGGCGGCACGACGGCGGCGACCGACAGCGCAGCCACCACCGAATCATTACCGGTTCCCGCAGCGAACGAGGCGACGAGAATGGGCACGGTGACCAGTCTGCCTCCACCGATCAGCAGCGTGATCACGTAGTCGCTCCACGCCACGAGGAACGCGAGCAACGCCGCACCCGCCAACGCCGGAGCCAACAGCGGAATGCGAATCCGTCGCAGCACCATGGCACTCGACGCGCCGAGCGTTCGCGCTTCTTCCTCGTAGCCGATGTCGTACGCGCCGAACGCCACTCGCATCAGATACGTCGTGTACGGAATGGCCGCAACGGTCAGCAACGCGATCACCGCCACCGTGCTCGGAATTCGCGAACGCAACACCAGAACATCGAGTCCCAGTGCCACGGCAAACGGGGGCAGGGCCAGCGGGGCGAAGAGAACGCCGGCCACAACCGCCGGGAAACGCACAGTCCCGTTCACCAGCGCGCGAGCGGCCAACGCGCCCAATGGCGTTGCGATAGCGGCGACGGCGAGAGCGAGCAGGGTAGACCTCACGAAAGCATCGACGCCCCCGGCGTCGAGGGCACTCCGGACGCCGTCGAATCCCCACTCCTGAGGAACCGAACCGGGAAACGACCAGCGATTGCTGATGGCCCACAGGACAACCGGAATCAGCGGCAGCAAGAACCACAGGACCAGAACGGACCTGCCGACAGCGGGAAGAACCCTGTTCACTTCTACCTTGTTCATTTCCACGCTGCCGATCTGCGCAGATAGTGCAGGGCCACGGCGGCCACGACCACCGTCAGCGCGGTGGCGATCGTCGCGGCAGCGGCGGCCTGCGGACGCGTCTCGAGATCGATCGAGGTGAACAGTCGAATGGCCATCACCGACAACGGCTCCGGATACGGGCGACCCAGAATGCGGGCTACCTCGTACGAGCCGACCGTGTAGGCGAACGCGATGGCCGCCGATGCGATCAGCGCGGGCCGAGCCAACGGCAGCGTGACCAAACGGAGCCGAGCCCACCGGCCGGCACCCAAGGTCGCGGCCGTCTCGTCGAACGCGGCTACTCGGGTGGCGAGCGTCCCGGCCACGACGACGGCTACGAAAGCCGATTCCTTCCAGGCGTATTCGGCGACGACGGCAATCCACCACTTCCCACCGACCAACTCCGGCCAGCCGCCGTCGGTCATGCCGAGAATGCGGGGCAGCATCCCCGAATCCGCCAGCAACAGCGCCATCGCTGCCGCGCCGATCAGGTGCGGCACCGTGACCGTCACCCCAGCAGCGACCAACGCGGCGCGTCCACCCGACAACGCCGTCAGCGCCGCGGCAAGCCCGATCACCGTGGCCAACGCGGTGGAGACGATGGCAATCGACAGAGTCAGCACCACCGAGCGCCATAGGTCACCGCCCAGAGCGGAGTACGCGTCGACCGATAGTTCGGGGGTTCCGACCAACGGCATCAGACCCAGGCTCTGCAGCACCACGGTTCCCAGGCCGCCGCCGACGACGAGAACGACCAAGACGACGGCGGGGAGGACCGCCGCTGTGCCGCGAAAGCTCCTTGTGGACGCGCTCACTGACCGGCGAGCACGCTTCGACGCCATCCCTCGTCGAGCGGGGTGACCCACTCCGCGGACAGCTCCGGGTGCGCGTTCGCCGAGATCACCTCGTACGAAGGAACCACCGGCGAGGACGGGAGCTGCTCGAACTGCGCCCGCTCCTCCGGGGTCAGACGCGCGATGTCCAACGCAGTGAACTGGCCCCACACTTCCGGCGTCGCCTTTGCGAGTTGTTGCTCGGGCGACAGCGCGAGATTGGCAACCACCTGCGCCGCGGCCGACTTCCCCGACGTCGACGGAATGGCAAGGAAACTCGCATTCCCGACGGTTCCCTCGTCGAGGGTCAGGACGCGGGTCTCCGGTGGGAAGGTGCCGTCGGCGACGAGTTTCGGGAGGGTCGCGGGGCCGTACGTCATGGTCATGTCGACCTGACCGCCGGCGTAGAGGGCGTCGAGCTCGGAGGAAGACTGCGGATACGTCGTTCCCTCGCGCCACAGTGACGGGGCGAGCTCGTTCAATCGGTCGAACAATGCCGGGGCGAGGCGATCGTAGGAGTCCTGATCGAACTGAGCGGGAACCTCGTCGACGCCGCCGGAGGCGTTGATCAAGGCCTCACGCACGAACACCGAGCCGGTGAAGTCCGGGGGAGCGGGGTAGGTGAAGCGGCCCGGGTTCGCACGAGCCCAGTCGAGCACGCCGTCGAATGTCGTCGGCGGATCGGGGATGGCTGCCGCGTTGTAGACCAGTGTGAATTGAGCTTTGTGCCAGGGTGATTCACAGTTCTCGACCGGAGTGCCGAAGTCGTCGCGCAACAGCGGATCCTCGGGATCGGTCAGTTCCATGTTCGGCAGATTCTGCGTCCACCCGCACAGCCACGCGCCGGCCTGCTTACCGGTGCCGAAGTTCGCGCCGTTGACCCACACCAGGTCCACCTCGCCATCGGTGACCCCGGCCTGCCGCTCGGACAGGATGCGATTGACGGCATCGGTTGTCGATTCCACCGGCACTCGGCGCAGCGTGACGCCTTCTTCGGCGGCCGCGGGGGTGAGCACGTCGTCGACGTAGGCGTTGCCCTGCTCGTCGCCGCCGTACATCCACAGCGACACCGTCTGTCCTTGCGCCTGCTCCTGGATCTCGCTCCAGGACAGGTCGTCGGCGCGCGGAGCCTCCGATGAGGGTGCTGCGCATGCGGTGAGCAGCAACCCTGCGCTCGCCGCAATCGCCACTGCGCACCGTACTGAACGAATCACCGGGGCCTCCAGATCAATCGAAGCAGCCGTCGTCGACGCTGCCCTCACCACCGTAATCGGTCGAATGCGACAACCGCTGAACACGCGGGCAGACCGGCCGTGTGCACAATGGATCGTGAACCGTCGGACGAGAGGCACCACCGTGACGCAGGACCGCCCGACGCGTAGTCGCCGCGGCACGACCCTGAAATTGCTCGCGGCTGCCGTGGTCGTCATCGCTGTGGTGATCGTGCTCGGCACCGTCGACCTGCCTGATCCGTCGTTCATCCGCGATCGCGTGGCGTCGGCCGGGCCGTGGGGCATCGCGTTGTTCGTCGTGCTTTACGCCGTCCTGTCGGCCACTCCGTTCCCCGCCAGCACGTTGACCATTGCGTCGGGACTGCTGTTCGGGTTGGCGGTGGGTGCGACCGTCGTGGTGTTCGCCGCCACCGCGGGGGCATATCTCGGGTACTGGGGAGCGCGGGCGCTGGGCCGCGGACAGGTGGCCCGCACCGAATGGGACAGGCTGCGCCGACTCGACGCCATGCTCGGCCGACGCGGGTTGCTGTCGGTGCTGCTCGTGCGACTGGTTCCGCTGCCGTTCTCCTTGGTCAACTACGCGGCCGGAGTCAGCGCCGTGGGTCAGCGTGACTACGTGGTGGGCACCATGATCGGGATCGTGCCCGCGACCGTCGCCTACACCGCGCTCGGTGCCTACGGAACCTCACCGCTGTCGTGGCCGTTCGCGATCGCACTGCTGGCGGTCCTGGCGATCGCGGCCGGCTCGGCCCTGTTGGCCCGCCGTCTCGGACTCACCGGAGCTGCCGAATGATCGACAGCTTTCTGCGCCGCCACCTCGAAGGCCCACTCGATCGCTGTGCCCGTGCCCTCGACCGCCCCGGGATCACCCCGGACCGGATCACCGCCGCCGGACTTGTACTGGGCCTCGGCAGTGCACTGGCCGCGAGCCTGCAATTCTGGTGGCTCGCCTTGGTGTTGTGGATCGTCTCCCGCATCGCCGACGGTCTGGACGGGCCTCTCGCGCGTAGGCGTTCCACTACGGGCGGTGCCGGCGGATTCTTAGACATCACCGCCGATTTTGTGGTGTACGGAACGACTGTGGTGGGCGTCGCGGTAGGTGCCTCGGCCGCGTACGACGCCCCGTGGTGGCCGTTCCTGCTGGTGTTGTTGGCGTACTACATCAACGGCACCGCGTTCCTCGCGTTCTCCTCCATTGCCGAGCGCACCGGTCGCACCATCGACGACGGCCGCTCGCTGTCGTTCGTCGGAGGGTTGGCCGAGGGAGCCGAAACCATTGCAGTACATAGTCTGTGGCTGCTGTTGCCCGGCATCTCGTGGCAGATTGCGGTGGTGTGGGCGGCGGTGGTCGCGGTGAGCTCCACCCAGCGGATCATCGCCGGGTATCGCGCCCTCTCCTGATCCACGTGCCCCGGACCTTCGCCAGTGCGGCCGTTGCTCGGGAAAATACCGGAGAACCCAACTGCGCCTTCACGTCTGCGATCGCCGCATTCCACGGCCCGTCGTTGTAGGTCGGATACGGGTGCGTTGCTCCGGCGAGATCGCGAGTACGCAAACCCTGCTCGATGGCGATGATCAGCTCCCCGATCGTCTCGCCCGCCCGCGGTCCCACCACGCAGGCCCCGACGATGCGTCGTTTGGCGTCGAGAACGAGGGTCGTAGATCCGGCAGTTCTGCCCTCGGTGACAGCACGATCGACGTGATGGTGATCGAGCGTCTGCAGTCGCAACCCATGCTGCCGCGCGGTTCGCACATCGATTCCCGCCGAGGCGATCTCGGGATCGGTGAACGTCACCCGTGGAGTCCCCGTCGTACTCACCTTTCGGTTCAGGCCGAGCGCCGCGTTGCTCGCGGCCAGGCTGCCGTGCACACCGGCGGTGTGGGTGAACTGAGGGTGACCGGTGAGATCTCCGGCCGCCCAGATGCGGGGATTGGTGGTCCGCAGATGCTCGTCGACCCGTACGAATCCGTTGTCGTCCACTTCCACACCGGCCAAATCCAACCCGAGAGACGCGGTCCGCGGAGTCCGTCCGGTCGCGACGAGTACCCGATCGAAGTCGATATCGACGCCCGTGTCGGTGGTGGCCGAACCGTCGTCGATGCGCACGACGGCGGTGGAGGTCAGCACGCGTACGCCCTCGTCGGTCAGGGCCTGCGTCAGTATCGACGAGGCCTCAGGGTGCTCGCGGGGAAGGATCGTCGCTGACCGTCCGACAAGGGTGACGTCGGATCCGAGACGCGAGAATGCTTGCGCCATTTCGCAACCCACCGACCCGGCACCGACGATCAGCATTCGCTGCGGTAAGTCCTTAAGATCCCACAGGGTGTCGCTGGTCAGGTAGTCCACGTGCTCGATACCGTCGATCGCCGGCACTGTGGGATGCGCGCCGGTGGTCACGATGGCCTGACCGAACTGCAGTAACAGCGCACCGACGTTCACAGTGTTCGGCCCGGTGAAGACTGCGTCGCCGTGGATCACATGTACTCCGGCCTCGGTAAGGGCCTCCGGTGAATCGATCGGCGCGATCTCGGCGATCGAACTGTGTACGTGCTGCATCACGCGTGCAAAATCCACGCGCGGCGGCTCGGTGTCGATGCCGAACCGGGACGCGGATCGAACCGTCTCAGCCACCGAAGCCGCCGCGAGCAGAGCCTTCGACGGCACACACCCGGTCCAGAGGCAGTCGCCGCCGGTGCGGTCCCGCTCGATCAACACGACGCGAATGCCGAAGCCGGCCGCGGTCTTTGCCGCCACGATGCCGGCGGTACCGCCGCCCACCACGACCACGTCGGCGCGGTTCTCGGGCACACTCGAAGACGAACGACGAATTCTCATACCTCCCACTATGCCCGCGCCTTGGAGAGACCCGAGATGAGACGACCGACCAAGTACACCTTCTCGGCGCGCCTGTACGACGTGATCTCCGCCGAATGGCCGGTGTATCGAGCCGGACGGGAGGCGGCGTTCGAGCTGATGAATCTGCCTGTGGGGAGCCATGTTCTGGACCTCGGCTGCGGGACGGGGCTGAACTTCGCCGGGTTGCAGCGGATGATCGGCCCGACCGGCTCGATCACCGGAATCGATGCCAGTCCGCAGATGCTCGAACAGGCGCGACGTCGAGCTGCCCGCGCAGGGTGGATGAATGTCACATTGATCCCCGCCGACGCCACCGCCCTGACGTCCGCCGATCTGGGGGAGCAGGCCCCGTTCGATGCGGCCCTGAGCACCTACGCGCTGTCATTGATGACGCCATGGCAGGCGGCGCTCGATTCGATGATCTCGGCTACACGGGTGGGCGGCGTCGTGGCCGTCGTCGACATGCAGCGGCCCGTCGGACGAGCAACTGCGTGTACGCCGCTCGCGAAGCTTGCGTGTCGACTCGGAGGGGCGGATATCGAGGCGCATCCGTGGACGGCGATGACACCACTGCTGCGGGATCTTTCGGCCCGCGATGTCCGCGGAGGTCATATCCAGATTCGCATTGGGACTGTCGGTGCCCGCCCCGCAGAGCCGAATTCATGAACGGCGCTCGTCTCCGACCCCTTCAGTGTATTGCCGGGATGGGGGCTTGCGGCAAGACCCCGTCGGTGGTGCACACTCTTCCGGCTACCGACACGGAGGAATTTCTATGGCAGACATGGCCGACACACCGGAGCGATTTCGCGTGCACGAGTCCGGTGCGTACTTTCATGGCACGAAGGCCGATCTGAAGGCCGGCGATTACTTGTCTCCCGGCTATCGCTCCAATTACCGTCCCGAGCACATCTCGAACTACATCTACATGACCAAGGTGCTGGACGGTGCCGTGCTCGCGGCCGAGATGGCCGTCGGCGAGGGGCGTCCTCGGGTCTACATCGTCCAGCCGACCGGCAGTGTCGAGGACGATCCGAACGTGACGGACAAGAAGTTCCCCGGCAATCCGACTCATTCCTACCGCAGCGCGGAACCGGTACGCATCGTCGAAGAGACGTCCGAGTGGGTCGGGCATTCGCCCGAATATCTGAACCGGTTTCGTGAAGGTTTGGAGAAGTTGAGGCAGACGGAAACTGCGGTTCTCTACGACTAGCTGTAATGAGCAGGGACGTTGTGGACGGCGTGGCAGCGACAGATAGGTGAGGACCTCCGGTATCGGTGTGGTTACCACAACTGCACCGACAACCGAGAGGTCCTCGTGTCACACGCTAATGCCTTGCTCACCCCGAAGGGGCGATTGAAA
>NZ_NOYR01000028.1:0-198817 GCF_002258885.1 Rhodococcus sp. 06-1474-1B
GTCCAACGCCTCGAAAAACCGCACCTTCAACCCAGCACATGCCACGATCCCCGCAACTCCCTCAAATCGAGGGTGTTGCGGGGATCGTTAGAACCCGCCATTCGGAGGGCGGGGCTTTTCCGTTGTGCGTCTGGGATCAGCTGAGGCGTTCGAGCACCATGGCCATGCCCATGCCGCCGCCGACACACATGGTCTCGACACCGAACGTCTTGTCCTGTGTCGTCAGGTTGTTCAGCAGAGTCGTGGTGATGCGGGCACCGGTCATGCCGAACGGGTGGCCGACCGCGATGGCACCGCCGGAGACGTTGAGCTTGTCCTCTTCGATGCCGAGGTCGCGTGCCGAGCCGAGGACCTGCACGGCGAAGGCCTCGTTGATCTCGAACAGGTCGATGTCGGAGATGGACATGCCCGCGATCTTCAGCGCCTTACGGGTGGCCTCGATCGGCCCCAGGCCCATGATCTCGGGAGACGTGCCGGTGACGCCGGTGGACACGATGCGAGCCAACGGGGTCAGGCCCAGCTCCTTGGCCTTGGTGTCGCTCATGATGACGAGCGCTGCTGCGCCGTCGTTGAGCGGGCACGCGTTACCGGCGGTGATGGTGCCGTTCGGACGGAAGACCGGCTTGAGCTGGCTGATCTTCTCGTACGTGGTGCCGGCGCGAGGGCCGTCGTCGGTGGTGACGACGGTGCCGTCGGGCAGGGTCACCGGGGTGATCTCCCGCTCGAAGAAGCCGGCGTTGATGGCCTCTTCGGCGCGGTTCTGGCTGCGGACGCCCCAGCGGTCCTGGTCCTCACGGCTGATGCCGGTGAGCAGGGCGACGTTCTCGGCCGTCTGGCCCATCGCGATGTACGCGTCGGGCAGCTCGCCGTTCTCGCGGGGATCGGTCCAGCTGTCCGCGCCCTCTTCCTGTGCCTTCTTGGTACGGGCCTCGGCGTCGGCGAAGATCGGGTTGTGGCTTTCCGGGAGCGAATCCGAGCTGCCGTGGATGAAGCTGGACACGCTCTCGACACCAGCGGAGATGAACACGTCACCCTCGCCTGCCTTGATCGCGTGCAGCGCCATCCGGGTGGTCTGCAGCGAGGACGAACAGTAGCGCGTGATCGTCGTTCCGGGGAGCGAGTCGTAGCCGAGCTGAACCGCGACGATGCGGGCGAGGTTGTTGCCCTGCATCCCGCCGGGCAGGCCGCAGCCAAGGAGCAGGTCGTCGATGTCCTTCGGGTCGAGCGAGGGCACCTTGGCCAGCGCAGCGGCGACCATCTGAGCGGTGAGGTCGTCGGGACGAATGTCCTTGAGCGACCCCTTCATTGCCCTGCCGATGGGTGAGCGCGCGGTGGCGACGATGACTGCCTCTGGCATGAGATCTCCTTCGATATCGATACTGCTTACCTGCTCTGTTACCGCCGAGTAGGCGATGTCTCCTGATCGAACTTACAACCCTGCCTGACGGCCATCTCCACGACGTAGGAGATCCTCCGCCGCGCTGTCGATCTCGGCGTCGAGCTCGGCAGTTCTACGCCGGAGAAAGCGGTCCACTGCGGCGGTGGCGCGGGGGATGGCTCTGCGTGATTCGGCGGCGGCGGACACCGTCGGCAGTTCGGGCAGTGGACCGCCGTGCCATACGCCGAGGGCCGAGGCGAGCACCGGCAGAATCTGTTGCGCGGCCAGCTCGTACCCCGCAGCGGACGGGTGGAAGCGGTCCGCCGAGAACATCGTGTCGGGGGCGGCCAGAAACTCCGGTGCCAGCAGATCCGCCAGGGCAACCGGATGCCCGCCGGCGCCGAGAGTCCTGGCCGTCTGGGCATGGGCCAACCGCCGACCCCAATTTCGGACGACGGTACGCAGCGGTTGCGGAATGGCCGTCACGACACCGAGATCGGGGCACGTTCCCACCGCGACGACGCAGCCCTTGGCCGTCAATCGTTCGACTGCATCGCCCAGCCTGGCCGCTGACGCCGGAATGGAGAACTTCTTCGTGACGTCGTTCGCGCCGATGAAGATCACCGCGGCGTCGGGCGGCGGGCCCGCGACGAACATGGCGTCGACCTGACCTTCGAGTCCCTTGGACGTGGCACCGGCAATTGCTTTGGTGCTCAAGCGAATTCGTTGACCGGTTTCCTCGGCCAACCCGCGGGCGAGCAGGACACCCGGGACCTCGTCGGCCACAGTGCAACCCACGCCTGCCGCGGTGGAGTCGCCGAAGATCATCAGATGAATATCTGCTGAACTTCCCATGCGCCACCGCTCAGGTGCTGCGCAGCCGGCGGTGTAGACCCCGTCGGCCTCGGGTGGCTTGGCAATGTTGCGTCCGATGACACCGCGAGCCGCGGCGGCCTGCCCCATCAGATGTCGATACGCGGCCCAGGACGCAGTCCCTGCTCCTGAGCCTGCAAGTACCGTCGCGGCGCTCGCTTTCGCGGCGGTACGCCATCCGCTCGCCGTCACAGATCGATCCCTCTCGTCGTGCCCCCTCACCATCGTATGCGGGTGTCGACAGCCGTGGCCGTGAGTCCGATACCTGCATCTGGGAAGATGGAGCAATGCGCATCGCACAGCACATCACCGAACTCATCGGCAACACCCCGTTGGTGAAGTTGTCCTCCGTCATCGGCGACGGCGCCGGCACGGTCGCAGCCAAGATCGAGTACCTCAACCCGGGTGGTTCGTCGAAGGACCGCATCGCCGTCAAGATGATCGACGCAGCCGAGGCCTCGGGCGAGTTGAAGCCCGGCGGCACCATCGTCGAGCCCACGTCCGGTAACACCGGCGTCGGCCTCGCGCTCGTCGCTCAGCAGCGTGGCTACAAGTGTGTGTTCGTGTGCCCCGACAAGGTCGGTGAGGACAAGCGCAACGTGCTGCGTGCCTACGGTGCCGAGGTCGTCGTCTGCCCCACAGCCGTCGCGCCCGAAGACCCCAACAGCTACTACAGCGTCTCCGACCGACTCGTCCGCGAGATCGAGGGAGCGTGGAAGCCGAACCAGTACGCCAACCCGGCCGGCCCGGCCAGCCACTACGAGACCACCGGGCCCGAGATCTGGGCCGACACCGACGGCAAGATCACGCACTTCGTCGCAGGCGTCGGCACCGGCGGCACCATCTCCGGCACCGGCAAGTACCTCAAGGAGGTCTCCGGCGGCAAGGTCAAGGTCATCGGCGTCGACCCCGAGGGATCGGTGTACTCCGGTGGCACGGGACGTCCGTACTTGGTCGAGGGTGTCGGTGAGGACTTCTGGCCGACCGCCTACGACCCGTCCATCCCGGACGAGATCATTGCCGTGTCCGACAACGACTCGTTCGACATGACTCGTCGCCTCGCTCGCGAGGAAGGCCTGCTGGTCGGCGGCTCGTGCGGCATGGCTGCTGTCGCGGCCATTCAGGTTGCCGAGCGCGAAGGCCCCGACGCGTTGGTCGTCGTCCTGCTGCCCGACGGTGGCCGCGGCTACCTGGCGAAGATCTTCAACGACTCGTGGATGTCGTCGTACGGATTCCTGCGTTCGCGCTTGGACGGCACCACCGAGGAGACCTCGGTCGGCGCAGTGCTGCGTGGCAAGTCCGGCGCTCTGCCCGATCTGGTGCACACCCACCCGTCCGAGACCGTGCGCGACGCCATCGAGATCCTGCGCGAGTACGGCGTCTCGCAGATGCCCGTCGTCGGAGCCGAGCCGCCCGTCATGGCAGGCGAGGTCGCCGGCAGCGTCACCGAGCGCGATCTGCTCAGCGCCGTGTTCGAGGGTCGCGCAGCGTTGGCCGACCCGGTCGCCAAGCACATGAGTGAGCCGTTCCCGCTGATCGGTGCCGGCGAAACCGTCTCCGACGCCACCAAGGCCCTCGGGGAGTCCGATGCGCTGATGGTCGTCGAAGAGGGCAAGCCCGTCGGCGTCATCACCCGCCACGATCTGCTCGGATTCCTCAGTAAGGGTGCCTAGGCATGTGAGTGGAACTTCGTAGCAGGCTACGAGGTTCCGCTCACAAGCGGCGCAGCCGCCTTATCGGAAAGCGCTGGAGCCCGTCAGCGCCTGCCCGATCACGAGTTGATGGACCTCGGATGTGCCCTCGTAGGTGAGGACGGATTCGAGGTTGTTGGCATGCCGAAGTGCGGGGTATTCCAACGTGATTCCGTTGGCGGCCAGAATGGTTCGGCATTCGCGTGCGATCTTGATGGCCTCACGCACATTGTTGAGCTTGCCGAGCGACACTCGCTCGCCCGGTAGCTCGCCCTTGTCCTTGAGCCGGCCCAGGTGCAGCGCGAGCAGTTGACCCTTGCCGAGTTCGAGCGCCATGTTCGCGAGCTTGGCCTGGGTGAGCTGGTATCCGGCCAGCGGCTTGTCGAACACCGCGCGGGTCTTGGAGTACTCGACGGCCGATTCGATGCAGTCCCGCGCCGCGCCCATCGCTCCGAACACGATGCCGAAACGGGCTTCGTTGAGGCAGCTCAACGGTCCGCTCAGGCCGCGGGCCTCGGGCAGCATCGCGTCGGCCGGGAGTCGGACGTCGTCGAACACCAGCTCGCCGGTGATCGACGCGCGCAGAGACAGCTTCTTCTTCACCGTGTTCGCGGTGAATCCGGGGGTGTCCGTGGGGACGACGAAACCCCTGACCTTGTCGTCGGTTTGAGCCCACACGACGGCGACGTCGGCGACCGGACCGTTCGTGATCCACATCTTGCTGCCGTTGAGAACCCAGTCGTCGCCGTCGCGCTTGGCGCGGGTGAGCATGCCGCCGGGGTTGGACCCGAAGTCGGCCTCGGTGAGACCGAAGCAGCCGATGAGCGAACCCTCGGCCATCCCCGGCAGCCACTGCTGCTTCTGTTCCTCGGACCCGTACTTCCAGATCGCGAACATCGCCAGCGAGCCCTGCACCGAGACCAATGAGCGGATGCCGGAATCGATGGCTTCGAGTTCGAGGCAGGCCAGCCCGTACGCCGTCGCCGATGTTCCGGCGCAGCCGTAGCCCTCGAGGTGCATGCCGAGCAGGCCGAGCGAGCCCAGCTCCTTGGCAAGTTCACGCGCGGGAACGGTGCCCTCGTCGAACCAGTCGGCGATGTGGGGTCGGATGCGTTCGTTGCCGAACTTGCGGACTGTGTCCCGGATCTGACGTTCTTCGTCGTCGAGGAGGGAATCGATCGCGAACAGTTCGTCGACGCTCTGGGAGTTGGCCACGGTGCCTCTTTCCGCTGGGGGTTGTCTTCGCAGGTTACCCACGCCCCTGCCGGGCGACGCAGGCCGATTAGTGTGGAGGCCATGAGTGAGCAGCGCAGCAAGGCAGACAACACCTCCTGGCAGGGCTTTTCCACGAAGGCGGTCCACGCGGGTTACGAGCCCGATCCACTGACCGGCGCGGTCAACGTGCCGATCTACGCCAGCTCCACCTTCGCGCAAGACGGGGTCGGCGGAATGCGTAGCGGATTCGAGTACGCGCGCACCGGCAACCCGACGCGTCGGCCGCTCGAGGCCAACCTCGCAGCCATCGAATCCGGTACCTACGGTCGCGCTTTCTCGTCGGGCATGGCCGCTACCGACTGCATGCTGCGGTCGGCGCTGCGTCCCGGTGACCACCTCGTCATTCCCAACGACGCCTACGGCGGCACGTACCGATTGATCGACAAGGTCTTCACCCAGTGGGGCATCGAGTACTCCGTGGCCGCGGTCTCGAACGTCGACGAGGTCCGCGCCGCGATGCGTCCGAACACCAAGCTGGTGTGGGTCGAGACGCCCACCAACCCGTTGCTCAACGTCGGTGACATCGAGGCGCTCGCGGGCGTCGCGCACGAGGGCGGGGCCAAGCTGGTCGTCGACAACACGTTCGCGTCTCCCTACCTGCAGCAGCCGTTGTCCCTCGGTGCCGACGTGGTGCTGCACTCGACGACCAAGTACATCGGTGGTCACTCCGACGTCGTCGGCGGCGCTCTGGTGACCGACAGCGAAGAACTCGATACCGCGTTCGCATTCCTGCAGAACGGTGCCGGGGGCGTTCCCGGACCGTTCGACGCATTCCTGACCTTGCGCGGCATCAAGACCCTCGCGTTGCGGATGGAACGGCACAGCGACAACGCGGAGAAGATCGTCGAATTCCTCGACGGGCACCCGGCCATCTCGCAGGTCATCTACCCCGGCCTCGAGTCGCACCCGTCTCACGCGGTGGCCGCGAAGCAGATGCGACGGTTCGGCGGCATGGTCTCCGTGCGGCTGGCCGGCGGCAAGCAGGCCGCTCTCGATTTCTGCGCGAAGACCGAGATCTTCACTCTCGCAGAGTCTTTGGGCGGCGTCGAGTCGCTCATCGAGCACCCCGGTGCGATGACGCACGCGTCGACTGCCGGTTCGCTGCTCGAGGTCCCGGACGACCTGGTGCGTCTGTCCGTCGGTATCGAGGACGGTGCCGATCTGGTGGGCGACGTCGAGCAAGCACTGGCATGATCGTCGCACTGATCGACTCGGGGTTGGGAATGCTCCCGACGGCTGCTCGCCTGCGTGAGTCGCGTCCCGAGCTCGATCTGGTGCTGATGATGGATCCCGACAACGCTCCGTGGGGTCCGAAGCCGGATGCGTGGGTGGTCGAGCGGGTGGTCGGTACCGCTCGGCATGCCGTCGAACTCGGTGCCGACGTCGTGGTGCTGCCGTGCAACACGGCCAGTGTGACGGCGTTGAGCCAGGTGCGGGCTGCGCTCGGTGATGCGATCCCCGTGGTGGGGACGGTCCCGGCGATCAAACCCGCAGCGGCGGTCAGCGATCGGATCGCGATCTGGGCGACGGCGGCCACGACGGCAAGTGCGTACCAGGCCCGGTTGGTCGACGAATTCGCCTCTCGTCGGACGGTGACCAGCGTGGCCTGCCACGGCCTGGCCGATTCGATCGATCGCGGAGACTCGACCGGAATACGTGCGGCCATCGACGCTGCGGTGGCGGCCACACCCGACGACGTCGAGTCCATCGTGTTGGGGTGCACCCACTACCCGTTGGTGCTGGACGACATCGTCTCGCGTTTACCGAACGGTGTGACGATGTTCGACAGCGCGGCGGCCGTGGCCAATCAGACTGTGCGACGCGCGGACGAGGTCGGTTCGGCGCGGGCCGGCACCGGATCGGTCTCGGTGTGGCTGAGCGGCATCGAAGGCGTACTGCCGGAGAGTGCACATCGTTACCGCGAGGCGACGGTGCTACTCGACGGTGCGCGGGCCCGGTAGTTCCGCGCCGCCGGGGAATGCCCGGTGGGTTCGTGCGTTGTCTTTCACTGAGGTAACGGTTGTTGCAGTGGAGGGAATGAGCACATGGTCGGTGTCGACACGCGGGACGTTCAGGGCAGAGCAGCGGCGCGGATTCCGCATCGGTGTGCCTTCTGGGTGGTCGGCGTCGCCTTCATCGTGCTCATGGCGTCCTCGGCTGCACCGTCGCCGCTGTACCCGGTGTACCAGCAGTCGTGGGGGTTCAGCGCGATCACCCTCACGGTCGTTTTCGCCGTCTATGCGCTGGCGCTGCTGCTGACTCTGCTCACGGTGGGAAGTCTGTCGGACCACATCGGACGCAAACCGATCCTGGTCGCGTCACTGCTGCTGTTGACCGTCAGTCTGGTGTTGTTCATCGTCGCCGACAGTGTTCCGGTATTGATCGCTGCTCGCGTCGTGCAGGGAATCGCCGCAGGCGCGGCGACGGGGGCCATGAGTGCGGCCATCATCGATCTGCAGCCCACCGTGTCGACCGGCCCGCTGCTCAACAGCGTCGCCCCCTCCTTCGGTCTGGCGGCAGGCGCAATCGGGGCCGGGTTGTTGGTGCAGTTGGCGCCGGCACCCGAAATTCTCGTGTTCGCCCTGCTGATCGCCGCCGCGGCAGTACTGGCAGTGGCCCTGCTGTTCGTGCCGGAGACGTCTGCGATGCGCGGCTTCGATTCCCGACGTCACCTGGCGTCGACCCTGCTGCCGCGAGCCTCGCTGCCGAAGTCGGTGCGGGCACCGTTCGTGGTCATTGCTCCTGCCCTGTTCGCGACCTGGTCGCTCGGCGGGTTCCACCTCTCGCTGGGCCCGTCGATCATCGGCACCGTCTTCGCAATCGACAACCACATCGTGGGCGGCCTGGAGATCTTCTCGCTGTTCGCCTCGGGCTCGGTAGCAGCTGTCGTCGTGCGCAACGGGCTTCCTCGCACGGTGATGATGATCGGCGCGTCGGTGCTCGCAAGCGGTGTCGCGCTGACCTTGGTGTCGGTCGAAATCGGCTCGGTCGCGCTGTATTTCGTCGGCGCTGTCGTCGCAGGATCGGGCTGGGGAGCAACGTTTCTCGGTGCGATGCGCACACTCGGTTCGTTGGTTCCCGCTGCGGAGCGAGGTGGCGTGTTCGCCACGACATTCGTCATCAGCTACCTCGCCTTCAGCCTGCCTGCGGTGATCGCCGGTCTCGCTGTGCACCGGCTCGGATTGAGCACCACGGTCGAGGTGTACGGGGCGTTCGTCATAGCTCTTGCATTGATCTCGGTCGTCGGGTTCTCGGTTGTGCAGCGACGAAATCGATAGCGCAGCAGTCACTCCTCGATCTCCCCTCCCGAGGACGGGCACCACGTACTGCCCATTCGGATAGTCCGGCAGCGGTGTTGGAACGGTTCTGCCCTGCAGGTGTTCCGATCTCCTCTCGGTGCGGCCATGGTGGTCATCAGTGAGACGCCGATCACACACCCCCGGCGTTTCCTGACCACACTCACCGAGGAGACACCGATGGCAATCGAGCTCAATCAGATCTGGGAATTCCCCATCAAGGAGTTTCACCCGCTGCCCCGCGCCAAGCTGGGGGTCGGCGCTCACGACATGATCGGCGTCGAGGCGAAGGAACTCGGATTCAAGCGTGCCCTGCTCGTCACCACCGGACTGCGCGGATCCGGGATCATCGAGGAACTGATCGGCAAGATCGAATACCAGGGCGTCGAGGTGGTTCTCTACGACAAGGTCGAGTCGAACCACAAGGACTACAACGTCATGGACGGTGCCGCGCTCTACCAGAAGGAGAAGTGCGACAGCGTCATCTCCGTCGGTGGCGGCTCCAGCCACGACGCGGCCAAGGGCATCCGCGTCGTCGTTGCCCACGACGGCCGCAACATCAACGAGTTCGAGGGATTCTCCAAGTCCACGAACAAGCAGAACCCACCGCATATCGCCGTATCGACCACCGCCGGAACGGGTTCCGAGACGTCCTGGGCGTACGTCATCACCGACACCTCGGACATGGAGAAGCCGCACAAGTGGCTCGCCTTCGACGAGGCGTCGACACCGACTCTGGCACTGGACGATCCGCTGCTCTACTACACCTGCCCCCAGCAATGGACCGCGTTCTGTGGCTTCGACGTTCTGGCACACGGTGCCGAGCCGTACGTGTCGCGTCTCGATTTCGCGCCGTCGCTGGGCAACGCGATCTACTCGATCGGCCTGGTGTCCAAGCACCTTCGCGAGGCCGTCTACGACCCGGGCAACCTGAAGGCTCGCGAGGGCATGATGAACGCCCAGTACATTGCCACGCAGGCGTTCAACTCCGGCGGACTCGGTGTCATCCACTCGATTTCCCACGCGATCAGTGCGTTCTACGACAGTGCTCACGGCCTCAACAACGCCATCGCTCTGCCGCGCGTGTGGGAGTACAACCTGCCTTCGCGCTACGAGCGCTATGCGGAGATCGCCGTGGCCATGGGCGTCGACACGAAGAACATGACCACCGTCCAGGCGGCCGACGCGGCAGTCGAAGCCGCCATCCGGCTCGCGAAGGACGTCGGCATTCCCGACAACTTCGGGTCGATCCGTTCCGCGACGTACGACAAGAACCGGATGAACACCGGCAAGTACGCCGGTAAGGGCGACGTGATCAAGGGTGACGAGAAGTCGGTACTCAAGATCTCCGAGCACATCCAGGAAGACTGGTGCACCCCGGGTAACCCCCGCGAGGTCACCGTCGAGTCGATGATTCCGGTCGTCTCGCACGCGATCAACGAGTCGTACTAACCGCCACCCATGTGAGCGGAACTTCGTAGCAGGGTACGAAGTTCCGCTCACATGCGGCGCAGCCGCTCTTCGAAGGGAAACACATGACCTCGCTGTCGACAGTGCGTAGCGACGACACCGACACCGTTCGATTCACCGACGCTGCCGATCTGCGGAGGGCGCTCGCCGAGCAGGACTACATTGCCGACGACGACCTCGCCACCGTGGTGCATCTGGCGACAGCGCTCGATCGCCCGCTGCTGCTCGAAGGGCCGGCGGGTGTGGGAAAGACAGAGCTCGCCAAATCGCTTGCTGCGGCGAGCGGCCGCAAGCTGGTGCGCCTGCAGTGCTACGAGGGCCTCGACGACAACCGAGCCCTGTACGAGTGGGATTACGCCAAACAACTTCTGCACGTGCAGATGCTGCGTGAACACATCGGTGCGCTGACGCAGCATGTCACCGACATCGACGACGCCTCGAAAATGCTTGCCGCCAAGGACTTCGGCCTGTATTCCGAGCCGTTCCTGTCGGTGCGTCCGCTGCTGGAATCGATCCTGTCCGAGGAGCCGGTGGTTCTTCTCGTCGACGAGGTCGACCGCACCGAGGAATCCATGGAGGCGCTGCTGCTCGAGGTGCTCGCCGAGAAGCAGGTGACCATTCCCGAGGTGGGCACCTTCACCGCACGAAGTGATCCGTGGGTCATTCTGACCTCCAACGACACTCGCGAGCTGTCCTCCGCCCTCAAACGCCGCTGCCTGCACTTTCATCTCGACTACCCCTCTGCCGAACGGGAACGGGAGATCGTCACCGCCCGCGCTCCGGAGGTACCCGATCGGGTCGCAGCCGACATCGTGGCGCTGGCAACCGAACTGCGGACGCTGCCGCTGCGCAAGAGCCCATCGATCTCGGAGGTCATCGACGCGGCTCGTATCGCGTCGGTCCTCGGCCACACGGAGGGCACCCGCAAGTATCTGCTCGCCGCGCTGGTCAAATACTCCTCGGACATGAAGATCGCGATGGCAGGCCCGGCGACGGAGACAGCCTCTGCAGCACCATCTCTCGGAGCCGTCGTCAACACGACCGCGACGGCGTTCCGGGGTCATGGTGGACGAGACAAGGGCGGCATCGGGATTCGACGATGACTGCGGTCGAGCCGTTCGCTCCGTCGGTGGTACTCGACGTGCTGTCGGCAGTGTTCGGCCGGACGCTGCGGCGGTTCGGAGTGGCGGCGTCGCCGGCCGAGGTCATCGAAGTCCGACGCGTGCTCGGGCTCCTGGGGGCACGTGACCTGACGGTTCTGCGCGCGGCGTTACGCGCCACGTGCGCGAAGTACGATCACGAACAGCAGGGATTCGATCTCGCGTTCGACGCGCTGTTCGCAGTCGGCTCGAACACTGTTGTCCACGAACACACTTCGCCGGTCGGCGCGCAGGTGGCGGGCGGCCTCCCGACCGATCTCGACGTGGGAGCCGACCAGGAGGCGGCGAAGTACGCCGAATACAACGAGCGTGCCGTCGAGATCGGAGATTTGCTCGACGCCCCCGAGGCCGACAAGGGCTTCAATCCGCACAAGGACGACGACGACATCAGTCTGTCGTCGGAGGATCACGATCTGTCCATCGATACCGATGGCGACATGGGTCGACGGGGCGTGACCTACACCGTCGATCTGGAGAGTTCCGGTTCGACGGCGGCAGGGGAGTTGGCGTCGAGCACGAGCGGAGCGGTTGCAGGGCAACTGAACTGGGAGGATCCGGCAAGCATCCTGGCATGGTTCGATGCCTACGATCCCAGTAGCGTGTACGGCGATGGCGGAGATTCCGGGCCGCTGAGCGCGGCGATGTTGGACAGGATCACCGATGCCGTCGAAGCCTTCGTCGCAGCTCTGGGTGAGTTGACCGGGACGATGTCGTCACCGGTGCCGGTCGACGGCGCAGGGCGGGGGATCGACAGCCATGCCGAGATCGAGCGCGCAAGTCACGAAGTGTTGCGGCACATGCGCGGGACTCCTCGGCCGCGGCCTCGCGAACACTCTCGGGGCCCGCTGGACATGCGTCGCACGGTTCGGTCGAGCCTGCGCACGGACGGCATTCCGTTTCGGTTGGTCACCAGGACACCGGTTCCGGACAAGGTTCGATTGTTGGTGATGGCGGACGTCTCGTTGTCCGTTCGCCCGATCACCGCATTCACGCTCAGACTTGCCCAGGCGATGCACTCGCGTGCGCACCGCTGCACTGTGATGGGCTTCGTCGATTCTCCGGTGGACGTGACGACCACCTTGCTCGGGAGCACGGGCGACGGTGCTCTGGCTGCCGTACTCGCGGATGCGCGACTGGACCTCGAAGCGAGCAGCGATTACGGCAAGACCTTCGCGGACCTGCTGGACTCGCACGGGGAGGTGTTGAACAAGCGCACCGCGGTGATCATCGTGGGGGACGGTCGGTGCAACGGACGGCCGCCCGGACTCGATGCGTTGGAGAAGATTCGCTCCAAGGTGCACCGCATCGCCTGGATCACTCCCGAAGCTCGTCGCTACTGGGCGCAGGCCGCGTGCTCGATGGAGGAGTACGAACAATTCTGCGACCAGGTGGTCGTGGCGCGAGACGGGGAACAGTTGACGGCGCACGCCGCCGATCTGGGGCATGCGCTGTCCTGACCCCGACCCATCACACCACGTACCTGCCCGATCGGGTAGGTAGGAACCTGGCCCGGTGCTGGTGGGAACGGACCGTCTGCGCTCGTAAGGTTGTAACCTGAATCACAGGTCCGGATCGTGTTCGGATCGAAGGACAGCGAGGGTGTGAACGGTGGACCAGGCAGCTACTGCGAACGTCGGCAAGGCGCTGCACGATCTCGATACTCGGCGCAGCCGAGCCGAGACGCCACGTGTCCTCAAGTTCCATGCGCCCGAGATCGTGTTCGGTCCGGATTCGCTCGGAGAGGTCGCGCATGCGACGCGTCGTCTCGGTGGGGTACGGCCGATGCTCGTCACGGACGCCGGCTTGATCGAGAGTGGCTGGGCCGGGCAGCTCGTCGACCTCCTTCTTGCGCAGGGGCTGGAGCCCCAGGTCTGGAGCGCACTGACGCCCAATCCCAAGGACGTCGAAATCGAGGCCGGCCACGGTTACTACGCGGACTTCGGCTGCGACGTGTTGGTGGCGATTGGCGGAGGGTCGGTGATGGATGCGGCGAAGGGGATTGCCGTCCTCGCCGGCAACGGCGGTCGAATCCTCGACTACGAGGGGGTGGATCGGGCCACCCGGCCGATCCCGCCTCTGGTGATGGTGCCCACGACATCCGGCACCGGAGCCGACGTCTCGCAGTTCTGCATCGTCACCGATACCGCACGCTCGACGAAGATCACCATTCTCGGCCGAGCCCTGGTACCGGACATCACGGTGATCGACCCGATGTTGCTGACCACGATGCCCGAATGGCTCAACGCCGCAACAGGTTTGGATGCGCTGACGCACGGAATCGAGGCATTCGTGTCGCTGGGTCACAATCAGCTCACCGACCATCATGCTCTCCGAGCCATCACCATGGTGATGTCACAGTTGGCTCGCACCATCGACGAGCCGACCGACATGGTTGCACGGGGGTCGATGGCGCAGGCGAGTCTGGAAGCCGGCCTGGCATTCACGAACGCGATACTCGGTGCAACGCACGCGATGAGCCACCAGGTGGGCGGGCTGCTCGATCTCCCGCACGGCGTGATCAACGGCGTGCTGCTGCCACACGTCATTCGTTTCAACGCTGCCGAGGATCCGTTGCCGTACGTGGCCATCGCGACGAGTCTCGGGCTCCCCGAGGGCAGGGCCAGGCCGGAGGAGGCCGCCATGGCCGTGGCCGATCGAGTGGACCGCCTCGCTCGTCAGGTCGGTGTTCCCGCCGGCCTGGCCGAGATCGGCGTCAGCGAGTCCGATCTCGATGTGTTGGCCACCAACGCATTACGCGATGCCTGCATGTCCACCAACCCGCGCTCGGCCACGCACCGCGAGATGGTCGATCTGTTCAGGACCGCACTGTGACAACCGGACCCGACCTCTCGTTGCTGACGGGACTGCGTTCGGGCAAGAACACGTTCTACCCCCAGTATCGCGGCGCGGCAGAACGTTTGGAACGCGTCGTCTATGCGCTGGAACTGATCTCGCGAGCGCTGGTGCGCACGGTCGACGGTCCGGAAACGCTGGTGTGCGCTGTGGCCGAGGCGGCACGAGCCCATCTGAGTGCGCGTTGGGTCGTGTTCGCTCTCGCCGACGGGGCGTTCCCCGACGCCGGTCCTCGCAGATTGGTACTCGGACCCGACGCCACACCGTTTCTGGTCGACAACGTCGAAGGGCCACCGTTGCCGGACGACGTCGTCGACTGCCTCGAGTCGATCCGACAGTCGACGTGCGGCGACGGGCTGACCCCGGTGATCTCCGCCCATCACGCTTTCGTGCCGATCGCATACGACGGGGGTGTCGTGGGCGCTTTTGCCGCATGGACCGGCGAGCAACGTGTGCTGGACGCCACCGACGCCGCGGTGCTCAGCATCCTGGCCAGCCAAACTGCGGTGGCCCTGCAGAATTCGGCTCTGTTCCAGAGCCGAAGACAACTCCTCGAGCGCACCGAGAGTGCCTACGCCGAGGCGAATCGAACAGCGGCCGACCTCGCCGCCCGCAATGCCGAACTCCTGCTGACGCAAAGACAATTGGGTGCCGCGCATCGGCATCAGGTGCTCGACGACGAACGGCATCGCATCGCGCGCGAACTGCACGACAGCGTGACCCAGGCTGTGTTGTCGGCCGGTATGCAGATCGAGGTCTGTCGCAGCGACATCTCGGCCGACGAGCGCAGTGACAGGCTGGATCTGGCCAAGGATCTGACGCGTCGGGCAGTGGATCAGCTGCGGTCGGCGATCTACGCGCTCAATCACCCTCAGGACGCCGACCGAACGTCGCTTCCCGAAATGCTCGAACAGCTTTCGGTGGTCCACATGCCCGACGAGTTGCAGGTCTCGCTGCGGGTGGAGGGAACTCCCGTCGAGTTGAGCAGCGAATGCGAGCATGCTTTGCTCCGCATCGCCGGAGAGGCGTTGTTCAACACTGCAGTGCACGGACATGCATCCCGGGCCATTCTTCGATTGAGCTATTCGCTCGATCAGGTACAGCTGTCGATTGCCGATGACGGTGACGGCGATCCGGCGCACTTGCGCATGATGCTGCACATGGCCGAATCCACCGACGTCGACGGCCGCCACCGCGGGCTGGCGAACATGGCGGCGCGCGCCCGCGAACACGGCGGGGTCTTCGAGATCCGCCGTGCCCGCACCGGGGGCGTGCGAGTGGCAGTGCGTATACCGCTCGACCCGAAATCCACGAAGGGCACAGCATGAGCGTCACAGCGGTACGAGACGGTTCGCCTCAGGCGGCGCTGCCCAGAGTTCGGATCGTCCTGGTCGACGACCACGCGATCCTGCGCGACGGGTTGCGTTCGGTACTCGAGCGTGAATCGGATCTGACGATCGTGGGGGAGGCGTCGACCCGAGAGGAGGGGTTGGCCGTCGTCGCTCGGGTCACACCCGACATCGTGCTGATGGACCTCAAGCTCTCTGCCAGCTCCGATTACGAGGGTCTCGCCCTGTGTGCGCAGTTGTCCAAGGCGCACAACGGAATCGGTCTGCTCGTCCTGACGACGTTCCTCGACGACCGTCTGGTGGTGGAGGCCGTGCATGCCGGTGCCCGGGGATATGTGGTCAAGGACGTCGACACCACCGAGTTGGTTCGCGCGATCCGCGCGGTGTCGCGCGGTGAGAGTGCGTTCGATTCCCGGAGCGCGTCGGCCGTCGTTCGTTCACTGAACGGCACACCGAGCAGCATCGAGCGGCTGACCGAGCGTGAACTCGAAGTGCTCCGGCTACTGGCAACGGGTCTGTCCAACAACATGATCGGAACGCGCTTGTTCATCTCGGCGACGACGGTGAAGTTTCACGTCAGCAACATCATGCGCAAACTCGCGGTGTCCCGCCGTGCCGAGGCCGTCTATGCCGCGAGTAAACAGGGATTGATCTGAGCGGTGAGCCTTCGGGCACAGAGTGCAAAGTAGACGGCGCTCGGCGTCCTGTCGGGGGAGTCGTCGCGGTGCAGGCTACGGATAACACACACCAGTGATATCCACGCCGAGGAGTACCCATGACGACTGTTCAGGAAGATACGCGCTCACACGACGCCCCGGCCGACCGCCCGACGGAACTCACCGTTCTCGGAGCGTGTGCGCAGGATTGCCCGGATTCGTGCTCGATGGTCGTGACCGTCGAGGACGGGGTGGCGACGAGCGTCAGCGGGAGCAAGACCAACCCGTACACCAACGGTGGCCTCTGCGTGAAGGTGGACAACTATCTCGACAAGGTCTACAGCCCGGACCGAGTGCTGTACCCGCTCAAGCGATCCGGGCCCAAGGGCTCGGGACGGTTCGAGCGGATCTCGTGGGACGAGGCCGTGGCCACCATTGCCGAGAAATTCACCTCCATCGCCGAGGAATTCGGCCCCGAGGCGATCATGCCGTGTAACTACCTCGGCACCCAGGGAATCACGCAGGGTCTCAACGTCGGGGATGCATTCTTCAACCGACTCGGGGCGACGGTTGCCGAGCGCACCTACTGCGATGCCGGCTCGTGCACGGCCTACGCGATGACGGTGGGCGACACGGCAGGCGTCGACCCCGAAAGTTTCGTCCACTCCAAGTTCATTCTGATCTGGGCGGCGAACACCATGAGCACCAACCTGCACCTGTGGCCGTACATAGCCGAGGCGAAGAAACGCGGGGCCAAGGTGGTGGTGATCGATCCGATCAAGACCAGAACCGCCAAGGCCGCGAGCTGGTACATCCCCATTCGTCCGGGCACCGACGGCGCTCTCGCCCTGGCGATGATGCATGTGATCATCGACGAGGGATTGACCGACGCGGACTACATCGAACGCTTCACCATCGGTTTCGACGAACTGGCCGAGCGGGTGCAGCAGTACACCCCGCAATGGGCTTCCGAGGAGACGGGCATTCCCGTCGAAGACATCTACACGCTGGCAAGGGAATACGCACAGAGTCAGCCCTCCGTCATTCGGATCGGCGTCGCCATCGAGCGCAGCGCAGGTGGCGGGCAGAGCGTCCGAGCCATCTCCTGTCTACCGTCGTTGGTGGGGGCCTGGCGTAAGCCCGGCGGCGGCATCCTGCAGCTGCCGCTGTGGGCGTTTCCGGTGAACTGGCCCGAGTTTCTGCAGACGGATCTGCAGACTCCGGGTACACGCGTCATCAATCTGTATCAGCTGGGTGAGGTGCTGACCGGCGGGTTGAATTTGGATACGCCCCTCAAGGGATTGATGGTGTACAACTCGAATCCGGTGGTGGTGTGTCCCGATCAGAAGCGCATGATCGACGGGCTCAGCCGGGAGGATCTGTTCACCGTCGTCAGTGATCACTTCATCACCGACACAGCGGATTACGCCGATATCATTCTGCCCGCCACGACACAGCTCGAACAGGACGACATCAACTTCTCCTGGGGACACCTGTTCGTCACGTACAACAACCGGTCGATCGAGCCCCTCGGGGAGGGCGTCCCCAATACCGAGATGTTTCGCCGATTGGCCGCCGCGATGGGCTTCACCGAACCGGTGTTCTCACGAACCGATGAGGAACTCCTCGCCCTCTCCTACGACTGGAATGCCCCGGCAATGGAGGGCATCACGATCGACTCGCTCAAGAAGCTCGGGTGGCAGCGACTCAACCTTCCCGGTCCCGACGAGTACGCACCGCACGCAGAGGGCAATTTCCGGACGCCGTCCGGCAAAACGGAGTTTCTGTCCTCGGCGGCGGCGGGCGGCAACTTCGTGCTGCCGCTCTTCCGGCAGGGATCGAACGATCACCAGCCGGGACAACCGGTGGATCCGCTCCCGCACTACATCCCGCCGCGCGAGTCGTCGAGGACCAATCCGGGACTGGCAGAGAAGTATCCACTCAATCTGCTCACGCCCAAGTCACACGCGTACCTGAATTCGAGCTTCGGGAATCTCGACATGCACCGCAAAGTGCAGAAGGAGCCGACGTTGCTGATCAACCCTGTCGACGGCGAACGGCGGGGAATCGCTTCGGGTGACGTGGTGCGGGTCTTCAACGATCGCGGCGAATTCACCGTCGTTGCCAAACTCGACAAGTCGGTCATGCAGGGTGTCACCGTCTGTGCGATGGGTGCATGGCGCAAGAACATGCTGTCGCTGTCGACTCCGGCCTCGCTCAATCCGACGGTGTTCGCGGACCTCGGGAACGCTCCGACGTTCTCCGACACCCTCGTCGAGGTCGCGGCGCTCGACGCCTGACAACTCTTTCTCCTACTACGAACAAGAGGATTTCGATATGGCCTACGTCGTGACCGAAGCGTGCATCGACCTGCTCGACAAGGCATGCACCGAGGAGTGCCCCGTCGACTGCATCTACGAGGGCGCTCGGATGATGTACATCAATCCCGACGAGTGCGTCGACTGCGGCAAGTGCATGCCCGCCTGTCCCAACGACGCCATCTTCTGGGAGCACAAGATCCCGGAGGAACAGAAGCAATTCGTCGATATCGCCGTCGAATTCTGTGAGGACGCAGATGCTTCCGGTGGCGCGGAAGATCTCGGCCCGGTTGGGCACGACCATCCCTCGATCGACGAAGTAGCGAAGAAGTGACTGCCGCAACGGTTTCCGAGAGTGATCTGATCATCGTCGGTGCCGGACCTGCCGGGCTGTACGGTGCGTACTACGCGGGTTTCCGGGGCATGACGGTCACCGTGATCGACGCTCTGCCCCATCCGGGCGGGCAATTGGCGGCCCTGTACCCCGAGAAGAAGATATTCGATGTCGCCGGTTTTCCGGCGATCAAGGCGCAACATCTGGTCGACGCATTGGTCGAACAGGCGGATCAGGCGAAGCCGACGTACCTCATGGGGCACGTGGCGACCGAACTCGAGGAATCCGAGAACTTCGTGCGGGTCACGACGGACAAGGGCGAGACCGTCGTCGGCAAGGCCGTTCTCGTGGCCGCAGGTATCGGTAAGTTCACGCCGAGGCCATTGCCGGCCGGAGCCGAGTTCCACGACCGTGGCCTGCGGTATTTCGTGCCCAAACTCGATGATCTCGCCGGCGAACGGGTGATGATCGTCGGCGGCGGAGACTCGGCAGTCGACTGGGCGTTGAGCCTGGAGCCGATCGCGAAATCGGTGGTACTGGTGCACCGGCGCAACGACTTTCGGGCCCACGCTCACAGCCTCGGTTTGCTGGAGCGGTCCGGTGTCGATGTCCTCACGCCGTTCGAGGTGGAGGAAATCATAGGCGTGGACTCCGTCGAATCGGTGACGATCGTCGACGGCACCGGAGTCGACCGTCGACAGCTCGAGGTATCGAGTGTTGTTGCCGCACTGGGGTTCAAGGCCGCACTCGGCCCCATCGCCACGTGGGGACTGGACAAGTACCAGCGCGATATCGCCGTCGGACGGACGATGCGCACCAGCCGAAGGCGAGTCTTCGCGGCGGGCGACGTCGCCGGACACGAAGACAAGGTCAAGTTGATCGCAGTCGGGTTCGCCGAGGCCGCGACAGCGGTGAATCACATCGCCCCGCTGGTCGACGGTTCGGCAGCGATCGTGCCCGGCCACTCGAGTGACTCGCTCCACTGACGAGAGACCCGTAGGAGCTCAGTTTCACCGACGAGGACCGTGAGCAGTGCCGACCTCGGGCTGCTCACGGTCGCTCGGCCACATCGGGCGAGTGACCGCTCGCGGGTCGTCGGACTGCGCGCACGCGGCCGCGCGGTACTGACGCGGGCTCATCCCGTACTGCTCGCGAAAGGCGCGGCTGAACACCGCGGAGTCCGCGAAACCCCATCGCCGACTGATCTGGCCGAGCGAGCGGTTCACCGCGACGCTGGCGATGATCTCGCGTCGGCAGCGCTCGAGCCGTTTGACCCGAATGCTGCGCGCCACCGTGGTGCCACTGGCCGCGAACAGACGGTGCAGTTGTCGGGTGGAGACGAGCATGGCCGACGCGACCGTGCTGGGCGACAGATCTGGGTCTGCGAGGTGTTCCTCGATATAGCGTTGCGCCGTACGAACCAGGGCGGTGCCGGGGGAATCCAGCGCCGGGCTGGTGGTGGTGTTCCTCGCGATGACGCTGACCAGATCTCCGACCTCGTCTGCGATGGCCTGTGCGCCTGCGGTACCCAGCGTCGACCGGGTCGACCCCAGGTCGTGCAGAAATCGGCTGAGGAGGCCGCTGAAACCGGCCGAGCCGTCGAACGCCATGGCCGTCAGGTCGCTGGATTCACGCTCGTCGAGTCGCAGCATGTGACGGGGCCAGGTGAATACTTCGAGCTCCCATTGATCGTCGTCGGGGTGACCGTCGATGATCCAGTCGAAGGGACGAGACGTGTCGTAGATGGCGAAGTCGCCGCGTGAGAGCACGCATTCGCGTCCGTCCTGCACCACGATCGCGCGGCCTCGACGGATCATCCCGATCTGAACGTATTCGATTCGGTCCTTCTCGATGAGCGAGTCGGTTCGCGCGATGCGTTGAGTCGTCGATCGGACAGTCGACACCTGCAGGTGCGCGAGAGACATCGATCGGACGGCTCCGGTGAATCGGCTGTCCGCCACGTCGGCCACGTCCAGGGCGACGAAGTGTTCGTTCAACATGTCGGACCAGTCGCCGCGGCTGGTCGTTCGAGTCGGAATGGAGAATCCGGATCGAGACAGCATGGGGACCCCTTGTCGTAGACGCTCACGGCGATGCAGGAGCTTTCTTCGAGATTAACCCGCAATGTTTCCGGTTGATTCACTGTTCGTAACTTTGCCGGAAAGTCGTGAGGCAGGGTCGTGCGCTGGTCACTGCACGTCAACTACCGGGCGCGCGCGGTCAAGTGTGAGGCACTGCCGTCCGCGATTCTGGTGTTCGACCGAGTGAAAGGACTACTCCGTGGGTGATCCCGTTCGAGCAGTGCGCAGCCATCCGATCAACCTCGATTCGGGGACGGTGGACGCTCGGGGACGGGCACTTCGGGATCTCCGTATCTCGGTCACCGACCGGTGCAACTTCCGCTGTGTCTACTGCATGCCTCGAGCCGAGTTCGGTGCCGATCACCGATTCCTCGACACCGGCAGGCTGCTGTCCTTCGACGAGATCGACAGAGTGGCGCGGGCCGCGGCGACGATCGGCATCCGAAAGATCCGTCTGACGGGTGGTGAACCGTTGCTGCGGGCCGGAATCGCCACGCTGGTCGAACGATTGAGCGCCATCGACGGCGTCGATCTTGCGATGACCACGAACGGGTCGTTGCTCGCAGCCCAGGCCGCATCGTTGTACGCGGCCGGTCTGAAACGCGTTACCGTCAGCTTGGATTCGATCGACCCGACGACGTTCGCGCGGATGAGCGACACGCGCGTACCCGTCCGGACCGTGCTCGACGGTATCGACGCGGCAGTGTGCGCCGGGATGTCACCCGTCAAGGTGAATGTGGTGGTGCGACGGGGCGTGAACGGTGATTCGATTCTCGACCTGGCCGAACGGTTCCGAGGGACCGGTATCGTCGTGCGGTTCATCGAGTACATGGATGTCGGGGCGACGAACCGGTGGGAAATGGCGCAGGTGACGGACGTCGACTCCATTGTCGACATCATCGGGGCAGCCCATCCGCTCGAGCGGATCGAGTCGATGTACGACGGCGAGGTCGCGACGCGCTATCGGTATCGCGACGGGAGCGGAGAAATCGGGGTGATCGGCTCGGTGTCGAAACCTTTCTGCGGCAGCTGTACTCGGGCCAGGCTGTCGGCGGACGGGCAGGTGTACACGTGCCTGTTCGCCTCAGCGGGAACCGATCTGCGCGCACTGCTGCGTTCGGGGGCATCGCAGGATGCTCTCGTGGCGCGGTTGTCGGCGCTCTGGAACAGCCGTGACGATCGATACTCCGAACTGCGAGCGGGATCGGGGGACACCCCGGCCGGCGAGCGGATCGAGATGTCCTACATCGGCGGATGAGGCGGACCGTAAACTCGGCTACCCGTTCGGTCGACGAACACCGTTGTGCGATAGCAGATCTCGGCTTGGCAGCCCAAGTTCGGGCGGTACCCATCGGATCTGCGGTCGGCGCAGTTCTCGCCGAGGATGTCGTTGCCGAGCGCGTTCTGCCGGCGTTCGACAATTCTGCAGTCGACGGGTTCGCTGTGCGCCGTACCGATGTGATCGGTTCCCGACGACTGCCGGCCACACTGACCGTCTCGGCGCGGAGCGTCGCCGGACGGTCGAGTACCGAGCTGAGCGTGGCACCGGGTGAATGTGTACAGATCATGACCGGTGCAATACCTCCGCGAGGGGCCGATCTGGTGGTGCCGGTCGAACAGACCAGCGGATTTGTGACGTCGTTCGGTTTCGATACGGTGACCATCTGTTCGAGTGGTTCCAAGAGCAACATCCGCCGTCGTGCTTCGGATTTCGATGCCGGTGACGTGGCCATCAGGGCCGGTGCGGTGCTGACTCCCGCTCAGGTCGGACTGCTTGCGGCACTCGGACGAACGCATGTCAGGACCGGTTCGACATTGACCGTGGCTGTGTTGTCCACCGGATCCGAAATCCGCTGTGCTGAAGAAACTCCGACGCTCGGCGAGTGTTTCGACGCCAACTCTCCGATGATCGCAGCCGATCTGCTGCGGTGTGGTGCCGATGTGCACCTCGAATCGGCGGTATCCGACGATGTGGAGGCGTGCAGAGCGGCCCTTGCCCGCTGCGCTGCGGTAGCCGACGTCATCGTCACGACCGGCGGAATCAGCGCAGGAACCGAGGAAGTCGTCCGGCTTGCGCTGGCGGATCGCGACGTCACCTTCGCCTCCGTTGCGGTCAGGCCGGGAAAACCGCAGGGCTGCGGACGATTCGATGAAATACCGATCATCTGCCTGCCCGGGAATCCGGTGAGTGCGCTGATCTCGTACGAACTGTTCGTCCGGCCGGTCGTGGCATCCGCTCTGCAGGATCCGGCGGCGGAGCGAACGGTGAGAACTGTGCGGGTCCGCGGCGACGTGACCTCGGCGTCGAGCACACCTCGGGTTCTGTTGGGATTCATCGACGGCGCGGATGCCAAGGTCACGCAGTCACATTCGATGAGAGCATTGGCAGCCGCGAACGGAATGGTCGTCGTTCCCCCATGCGACTCACTCCCACAGGCAACAGGGCAATATCCCGCGTGGACCTTCGATTCACGTACGGCATCGAGACAGGGCCGGTACGTATGACCGCCACTGCCGCTTCCCCGGCTGCCACCGACCCGCGGCACGCTGCCAAATCGACCACGTGATCCCGTTCGACCACGCCAATCCACTCGGCGGCTGGACCACCGTCAACAACTTCCAATGCCTTTGCGAATACCACCACAGCGTCAAAACCGCCGGCCACACATCCCCACCCAACCCAGACGATCCGGCATCATCGACTACCCTGACCCACCCGACGACCCGACACCCGAACCAGAACCGAGCGACGAGGAAGCCGACACAGCACCACCGTTCCAGTACGCCTGCGGATCCCATGCCTGGAGTATCGAGACTGTTCAGACGAGTTGTGGTGCCGTCGTCTTGTCGATCACGAGCCAACCGCCGTGGTAGGTGGAGGTCTCGAAGGGCCTCCCTGTCGAGAGTCCCAGCTCGGCCAGCGCCGTCTCGTCGAACGTGCGGATGTGTCCGTGGCAGACAGTGGTCTCGGTCTCGAACGGTACCGCGATGACGACGCGGCAGCGCGCCACCCGGAGTGCCTCCGCGACGATGGCAGAGCCCGTCTCGGCATCGACGTGTTCGAGCAGGTGCAGAGCTGTCACAGTATCGACACTGTTGTCGTCGAACGGGATTCGGGCTGCATCGAACACTGCCGTGTCCAGTCTCGCGCCGAGGTGCGGAGCGACAGTCGCGAGCAAATCCATGGTTCCCGCTGACTGGTCGGTCGCGGTGACCGAACAACCCTGCATTGCCAGCCGCAACGGGAAGAAGCCGAAGCACGAACCCAGATCGAGTACCGAACCGCGGACCGACGCGGCGGCACGCTCGTGCACAGGAGCGAACTCTGCTCGACCGGAGAGGAGATCATCCAACGAGTTTCGGTAGTACGTCGTCCATGCCTCGACCGGATCGGCGATAGTGGTGCGCACGATGCCGACCAGCACGTGCTCGAACTCGCGTTGAGATAGCCCGATGTGGCGCGCCTGTTCGGTGATGAGCGGCACGAGGCCTTCGCCGATCTCACCCGCAGCGAGGCAGTGGTTGACCTGCACCGTCGATCCTGCACGGATGGCGTCGAATCGGAGCCCGGGAGTGTGCCGGACGACGACGTTCTCATGAGCCCAGACCCCGTCGGGTCCGGGTGCCAATGCATCGATCTCGGTCATGTAAGTCTTCTTCTGTCGTTTCTGCTGTGACCCTCTGTTGAGGTGAGCTTTCCACAGCGAACCGCGGCAGAACTCGGATCGACCGCTGGTCGGTCCGCTCGGACGCCGCTCACCCCGCAGGCCGGACGGGCCGGTACCTACCCATCTGGACGGTTGATCGCGACGGCCGACCAGTTCCTGCGCCATGACCCGTCGGAAACCTCGACGGCCGTTAGCGTGGTGATCCTGAACACAGTCGATCGGATTGTGGCCGAACAGATTTCGTAGGAGGAATCAGATGTCGAAGAAGAGTGAGAACGCTGTGGTCGGTACGTCGGTCGTCGAGTCCGATCTGGTGGAGGAGTCGTTGGTGGAGGAAGTCTCGATCGACGGCATGTGCGGCGTGTACTGATCATGACCACTGCTGTGCAGAACACGCTCGATCTGGACGTGCGGTGGGTGTTGCATCCGCAGGTGGCGCTGCGTCCCGAGTCGTTCGGGGCGCTGCTCTACCACTTCGGGACCCGCAAGCTGTCGTTTCTGAAGAACCGCACGATCGTGGCGATCATCGAGTCCCTTCCCGACCACCGGGATATGCGGTCGGCGATCGCGGCCGTAGGGATCAGCGATTCGGCATCGGCTCCCTACGTGAGAGCGCTCGAGACGTTGGCGGACTCGAACATGATCACTCGCCCGTAGAACCTGACCCATTCGTAGAAGAGGACGGCCCCTATGACTTCCACCCTCGAAAGACCAGCTCCGGTAGGGAAATTGGTCGATCAGTTCGAGCTCGGTCTCGATGCTCCGATTTGTTTGACGTGGGAGTTGACCTACGCCTGCAATCTGTCGTGTGTGCATTGTCTGTCGTCGTCGGGTCGTCGTGACCCGCGCGAACTGAGTACCGAGCAGTGCAAGTCGATCATCGACGAGTTGCAGAAGATGCAGGTGTTCTACGTCAACATCGGTGGCGGTGAGCCGACGGTCCGCAGCGATTTCTGGGAGCTCGTCGACTATGCGACGGCGCATCAGGTGGGAGTGAAGTTCTCCACCAACGGAGTCAAGATCGACAAGAAGGTGGCCGCGCGCCTGGCGGCGTCGGATTACGTCGATGTGCAGATCTCCATCGATGGCGCGACGGCGGAGGTCAACGACGCGGTCCGTGGTCCGGGGTCGTTCGACATGGCGTGCCGGGCGTTGGAGAATCTGAAGGAGGCCGGGTTCCGGGATGCGAAGATCTCCGTCGTCGTCACCCGTCACAACGTGAGTCAGCTCGACGACTTCAAAGCTCTGGCCGACAAATACGCTGCCACACTGCGTATCACACGACTGCGGCCGTCGGGTCGCGGCGCGGATGTCTGGGACGATCTGCACCCGACGGCCGGTCAGCAGCGCGAGTTGTACAACTGGCTCGTTGCGAACGGTGAGGGTGTGTTGACGGGCGATTCGTTCTTCCACCTCTCGGCGTTCGGTGACGCTCTGCCGGGGTTGAACCTGTGCGGTGCGGGGCGGGTGGTGTGTTTGATCGATCCGATCGGTGATGTGTATGCGTGCCCGTTCGCCATTCACGAGAACTTCCTCGCCGGCAACATCGTCCGAGACGCGAAAGACGGTATGGGCGGTTTCCAATCGGTGTGGCAGACCTCGGAGTTGTTCCAGGAGTTGCGGTCTCCGCAGACCTCGGGTGCGTGCACCAAGTGTGCTCATTTCGATGCGTGTCGGGGTGGGTGTATGGCGGCGAAGTTCTTCACCGGTCTGCCGATGGACGGTCCGGATCCCGAGTGCGTGATCGGCAACGGTGAAATGGCGTTGGCAGCGGCGGGGGAGATCCCCAAGTCCAGTGTCGATCATTCGCGTACCGGTCAGCGCAAGACTCCCCGTAAGTCGGTGCCGCTGACGTTGATGATGCGTCCGCCGACGAAGATCTGCGACGAGAACCCGCTCGCAGGAATGGAATAGGAACACAAAGCTATGGCGAAGAGTGCGTGGTTCGAGACCGTTGCCGAAGCGCAGCGGCAGGCGAAGAAACGTCTACCGAAGTCCGTGTACGCCGCGCTGGTAGCAGGCTCGGAGCGCGGGATCACGGTCGACGACAACATGTCGGCGTTCGGTGAGCTCGGCTTCGCCCCGCACGTGGCGGGTTTGTCGGACAAGCGTGACTTGTCGACGACGGTGATGGGACAACCACTGTCGTTTCCGGTGATGATCTCCCCGACGGGAGTGCAGGCAGTGCATCCGGATGGTGAGGTAGCGGTGGCGAGAGCTGCTGCGGCGCGGGGTATTCCGATCGGGTTGTCCTCGTTCGCCAGCAAGTCCGTCGAGGAGGTCGCGGCAGCGAATCCGCAGACGTTCTTCCAGATGTACTGGGTGGGTTCGCGGGAGGTACTGCTGCAGCGGATGGAGCGGGCCCGCGCAGCCGGGGCGGTCGGGTTGATCATGACCCTGGATTGGTCGTTCTCGAACGGCCGCGACTGGGGCAGTCCATCGATCCCGGAGAAGATGAACCTCAAGGCCATGGCGCAGTTCGCTCCCGAGGGCATCACCCGTCCGAAGTGGTTGTGGGAGTTCGCCAAGACCGGAAAAATCCCGGATCTGACGACCCCGAACCTGACGCCGCCGACGGGTGGTCCTGCTCCGACGTTCTTCGGTGCGTACGGGGAATGGATGGGTACTCCGCTCCCGACGTGGGAGGACGTGGCGTGGCTGCGGGAGCAGTGGGGTGGGCCGTTCATGCTCAAGGGAGTCATGCGGGTCGATGATGCGAAGCGGGCTGTCGACGCCGGCTGCACGGCGATCTCGGTGTCCAACCACGGAGGCAACAATCTCGACGGCACCCCGGCACCGATCCGCGCTCTTCCCGCGATCGCCGAGGCCGTCGGCGATCAGGTCGAGATCACCCTCGACGGCGGCATCCGGCGCGGCAGCGATGTGGTGAAGGCGTTGGCGTTGGGTGCTCGGGCGGTGTTGATCGGTCGGGCGTACCTGTGGGGTCTGTCGGCCGGCGGTCAGGCCGGGGTGGAGAACGTGCTCGACATCCTGCGTGGGGGAGTCGATTCCGCGGTGTTGGGGCTCGGGCACACCTCGGTGCACGATCTGTCACCGTCGGATGTGGTGATGCCCGCCGGATTCGACCGGAAGCTGGGTGTGTGACCGACTGGTTCGAGACTGTCGCCGAAGCGCAACGGAGAGCGCGTAAACGACTTCCGGCATCGGTGTATTCGGCACTGATGGCGGGGTCCGAACGTGGTCTGACGGCGGGCGACAACACCGCTGCCTTCACCGAGCTCGGGTTCGCCCCACACGTGGCCGACCTGTCGGATTCGCGGGAGTTGTCGACGACACTGATGGGGCAACCGCTGTCATTCCCGGTGATGATCTCCCCGACGGGTGTGCAAGCCGTGCACCCCGACGGGGAGGTCGCGGTCGCGAGGGCGGCAGCTTCGCGCGGTGTTTCGATGGGGTTGTCGTTGTTCGCGAGCAAACCGATCGAGGACGTCGTGGCGGCGAATCCGCAGACGTTCTTTCAGGTGCATTGGGTGGGTTCGCGGGAGTTGTTGGCGCACATGCTCGATCGTGCGCGTGCTGCGGGGGCGGTCGGGCTGATCGTGACGATGGACTGGTCGTTCTCCGAGGGCCGCGATTGGGGGAGCCCGGTGATACCCGAACGCCTCGACGCGCGGGCGATGCTCCGGTTGGCACCCGAAGTGTTGGTGCGGCCGCGGTGGCTGGCGCGGTGGGCGAGGTCGGGGATGTTCCCGGATTTGACGGCACCCAATCTCGCCGAGCCCGGAAAACCCGCGCCGACGTTCTTCGCCGCGTATCGGGAGTGGATGTCCACCCCGCTGCCATCGTGGGAGGACATCGCGTGGCTACGCGCGCAGTGGGACGGTCCGTTCATGCTCAAGGGCATCGGGCGGGTCGATGACGCGAGCCGGGCCGTCGATGCCGGGTGCACCGCTATTTCTGTCTCTAATCATGGTGGTAACAATCTCGACGGTTCGCCGGCGTCGATTCGGATGTTGCCGGCGATTGCCCAGGCAGTGGGCGATCAGGTCGAGGTCACCCTCGACGGCGGGATCCGGCGGGGCAGCGACGTCGCGAAAGCACTCGCCCTCGGCGCGCGGGCGGTGCTGATCGGGCGGGCGTATCTGTGGGGTCTCGCCGCGAACGGTCAGGCCGGTGTGGAGAACGTGCTCGACATCCTGCGCGGTGGCCTGGATTCGGCGGTCCTCGGCCTCGGACACTCGTCGATACACACCCTCGAACCGACCGACGTCGTTGCACCGCATGACTTCACCCGAGCGAATCAGCTCCCTGGTTTGGAATATCCGACGCCGATCGGAGCCCGGGATACGGAACCGAGGAGCTGATTCGATCGCCAAGCCAGCGCAGCTGACGCTCAGGCCCTGCTGAATCCGTCGAGCATGCCGGTGTACAGCTTGGGCGGAGGAGTCGCGAACTCTCCACGCTTGCCGGTGCCGAGTCCCAGGGTGACGAGGGATTGCACGAACAAGGTTCCCGCTGCAACCCCGTCGACGACGGGTACGCCGATTTCGGACGAGATGTGTCGGCAGAGATCGGCCATACCGGCGCAGCCGAGGACCACGGCATCGCTACCGTCCGTCTCTACCGCGATGCGGCAGGCCTCGGTGACGATCTTGCGAGCGTCGGGGTCGGTTTCGAGATCGAGGACGGGCAGGTCGCACGCATGGATGCCGAGGCACTGCCGTCCGAAGCCGTAATGGTCGGCCAAATCTTGTGCCCGTCCGATCGTGCGCGCGAGCGTGGTGACGACGCTGAAACCGCGGCCGAGGAAACTCGCGGCATGCATGGCCGCTTCCGCGATCCCGATGACGGGCCCCGATGCGAGCTCGCGGGCCGCGTCGATGCCGGGGTCGCCGAAACAGGCGATGACGTAGCCGTCGACCCCGGCGGCCTCGCCGCGGGCGATCTCGGCGAGAATGCCTGGGACACTAAGGGCTTCGTCGACGTGGCTTTCGATCGACACCGGTCCCATGGATGGGCTGACCGCATCGACGACCGTGCCCGGGCCGACTACGGCCCGGGCACAGTCACCGATCGTTGCGGTCATCGAACTCGTGGTGTTCGGATTGATGACCTTGATGAGCACGTGCGAGATCCTATGCTTTCACTGGAGTGTCGAAGTTGGTGACGGCCAGCTTGGTCCGCGTTGCGAGGTAGAAGTACATCGCGAATCCGATGCCGCATCCGATGAACCAGCTGTACTTGGACGCCGTCGACATTCCGGCGATCTGCATGCCGTCGATGGCTCCGTTGAACAGCACGGTGAACATGGCCACCAGCGCGCCGACGATGGTGGAGTACACCGCAGCCGGGTTGTATCCCTTGGAGTACCAGTACAGACCCGTCGTCGACATCGAGAACAGCTCGTCGACGACGACCTTCTGCTTGCGGACGAGGTAGTAGTCGGCGATCAGAATGCCGAACAGTGGTCCGATGAATGCGCCCAGAGTTTCGAGGGTCAGGTGGATGACGTCGGGGTTGTTGTACAGGTTCCACGGGGTGATCAGCACCGAGCCGATGGCGGCGATCATTCCGCCTGCGCGCCAGCTGATGCGCTGCGGGCTGACGTTGGAGAAGTCGAACGCGGGGGAGATGAAGTTCGCGACGATGTTGATACCGATGGTGGCGATCGTGAACGTCAGTGCACCGAGAACGATGGCGAACGTGCTGTCGATTCGAGCGACGGTCTCGACCGGGTCGGTGATCAGCTCACCGAATACCGGAAGCGTCAACGATGCCGTGACGACCACCAGGATCGAGAAGACCAGGAAGTTGACCGGGAGGCCGAGGAAGTTGCCCTTCTTCACCGCGGAGTAGGACTTGCCGTAGCGGGAGAAGTCGCCGAAGTTGAGCATGGGGCCGGAGAAGTACGAGACCACGAGGGCGATGGCTCCGAGCATCACCGGAATCGAGCTCAGGCCCGTGTGCTCGACCTCGCCGAGGTTGAGATCGATTGCGCCCCAGCCTGCTTTCCAGATCAGGTAGCCACACAGCATGAACATCACGACGTAGACGGCGGGCCCGCAGAAGTCGATGAACTTGCGGATCGATTCCATGCCGCGCCAGAAGACCGCTGCCTGAACGACCCAGAGGAACAGGAAGCTGGCCCAACCGAGCAGGGAGAGACCGGCGAAGCCGTAGTCGGCGGTGACGGCGTACGGGGCCAGTGACGGGAACAGCTTGATCAACACGATGTCGAGGGCTGCCGATGCCAGGAACGTCTGGATGCCGTACCAGGCCACGGCGATCAGTCCGCGGATGATGGCGGGGATGTTGGCACCGAGGACGCCGAACACGCTGCGACAGATGACCGGGTAGGGCACCCCGGAAACCTGGCTCGGCTTGGCGACGAGGTTGCAGAAGAAGTACACGATGGTGATGCCGACGAGCAGCGCGATCAGCACCTGCCAGCTCGCCAACCCGAGTGCGAAGAGGCTGCCGGCCGTGACGTAACCACCCACCGAGTGCACGTCGGACATCCAGAAAGCGAACAGGTTGTAGGAGGTCCAGGTCTGCTTCTTCAGCGGAGCGAGGTCTTCGTTGGTCAGCCGTGGGTCGTAACTGTCCTTGATCAGGCCTCCACCGACGGGGTGGCCCGCGGCTTCCACGAGATCTCCCGTTTGGGCGGGACCGTGCGCTGTATCTGTCATCGATGCTCCTGACGGCCGGGCAATGAATGGAACGAGTGAATGGGGAAAAGCTAGCGGCGAAGTATTGCGCCCTCGTGACGTGAGCGATATATCTTCAGCCCGGCGTTTCCGTGGGTGGATCGGCAAACAATCCGTGATCGTTCGACAATGTCGAAATGACCGAATTGAGGCGCGTGTGATGGTGCTGGGCAGCGCGCAACAGTGCGTCGGAGTCGCGATCGAGGAAGGCGGCGATCATGTCGGCGTGGTCGTCGTGCAGTGACGCCCGATCGGATCCGGCGACATGCACCATCGGTTGCACGGGTTCGGTGATGTTCCAGGCGGATTCGAGCATGTGCAGGAGTCGGTGCATCCGCGAAGGCCGGGTCAGCGACAGGTGGAATTCGCGAGAGAGGCGGTGGTACTCGCGTGAGTCGTCCTCGGTCAACGAGGCCTCGAGCTGCCGGTTGATCTCGATCAGGTGCTCGCGATCGGCATCGGTGGCCTGTTCTACCGCGATCGGGAGTGCGGCAGTTTCGAGAACCTCACGCACGATGTACATTTCGCGCAGTTCAGCCGCTGTCAGCTGCGCCACTCGGTAGCCGAGATTGGGTCGATGGTCGACCAATCCCTCGCCGATCAGAGTCTTCAGAGATTCGCGTACCGGAATGCGGCTCACACCGAACAATTCCGCGACCTCGTCTATCGGAATGGGTGTATTCGGAGGAGCGTCACCGGCAAGGATGACGCGTCGGAGCTCGTCCAGAATTGTCGGCTGCGGGCCACCCGGTGCCGATATGGACAATTGCGAGAGCAATATCGACCGACGGCGGGGTGGCACGAATCGAAGATTATCGGCCGTGTGTTTCGTCCGCGTGACGGCTCGGTTCCGTCCGATAGCATCTGCACCCATGGCCACTGACACGCTCGGTACCCAGTACTGGCCGGACATCGTCGGACCGAAGCTCCTCGTGGTTCCGGTCGGTTCGCTCGAGCAACATGGGCCGCACCTACCTCTCGATACCGATACACGCATCGCCGACGCCGTCGCGCGAACGGTTCCGAACGCTCTCGTGGCACCCGCGGTGGCGTACGGCTCCAGCGGCGAGCACGAGGGTTTCGGCGGCACCGTGTCCATCGGGTCCGCCGCGCTCGAGGCGCTGTTGGTGGAGTACGGACGCTCCGCGTGTCGGTGGGCAGAGAGGGTCGTCTTCGTCAACGGCCACGGCGGCAACGGTCCCACCCTGCGCTCGGCGGTGACGCTGTTGCGCTACGAGGGGCGCGACGTCGTATGGTTCCCGTGCTCGGTGCCGGGAGCGGACGCGCATGCCGGACGCACCGAAACATCGCTGCTGCTGCATCTTTCGGCCGATGTGGTCGACATGACGAAAGCGGCACCGGGAAACACCACCGAGATCGCGGCTCTACTGCCCGAGCTGCGCGCCGGTGGCCTGGCCCCCGTCACGGCCAACGGTGTGCTCGGCGATCCCCTCGGGGCCACCGCCGAGGAGGGACGGCTCATTTTCGAGCAACTGCGGGAACGCGTGCTGGGTGCGGTGCAGAGATGGAGTCCGTCCCCGCACGGCGTCATCGTGTGAGCGATCGCGGTACAGAACCGGCGGAAAGCCTGTTCGAGGCCTCGAACAGAAACGGGGAGCAGGTATGTTCCGACCGATTTACCGGGTGGCCGACACACCGACCGTTTGTCCGCTTACGATGCCCTGATGGGTGAAGGTCGGTTGCCTGACGGCTTCGGGGTGCGAGTGGATCCACGCGTACGCACATTCTCCGAGGGACGCGTTCTGATCGGTGGTTCACCGATGCGGATGCTCACGTTGGCACCGACGGCCGCGGCAATGATCGGTGACGGTTTCATCGAGGTGACCGACTCGCAGTCCGCCCTCGTGGCGCGCAAACTGCTCGACTCGGGGGTGGGCAACCCGCGGCCCATGTCCATTCCGTCGCCGAGCGATGTCACCGTCGTGGTGCCGCTGAAGAACAACGAGGCCGGGCTCGCGCGGCTGATCACGGCGATGCACGGCATGCACGTGATCATCGTCGACGACGGATCCGACGTCCCGGTGGCGGTTCCTGCCGTGTCGTGGAGCGTGGGTAGCGTGACGGTGCTGCGGCACGAGACCTCACGCGGGCCGGCGGCCGCACGTAATACTGGACTACGTTGCGCTACAACGGATTTCGTTGCTTTTCTGGACTCGGACGTGGTGCCGCGCAAGGGCTGGCTCGAAGTAATGCTCGGGCACTTCTCGGATCCGGCGGTGGGCCTGGTGGCACCCCGAATCGTCGCGCTGGAGCCCGAGGGCAGCGCACTGGCCCGCTACGAGCACGCCCGCTCCTCGCTCGACCTCGGACGCAAGGAAGCGGCGGTGCGCGCAGGGAGCGCGGTGTCGTACGTACCCAGTGCCGCCATGTTGCTTCGCCGGTCTGCGGCGGTGGAATGCCACGGGTTCGACGAGTCGATGCACGTGGCCGAGGACGTCGATCTGTGCTGGCGTCTGCAGGAGGCGGGCTGGCGACTGCGCTACGAGCCCGTGGCCCACGTGGCGCACGAGCACCGCGTCGCTTTCGTCGAATGGTTCGCCCGCAAACTGTTCTACGGCACCGGTGCCACGCCGTTGTCCGCGCGTCATCCGGGCATGGTGCCACCGATCGCGATGTCGCCGTGGACGTTGGTGACGTGTCTGCTCGCGGCCAGCCTGACGCGTATCGGATTGCTCGGCGCTCTCGCCAGTTTCGGGGTCACGGTCGTTCGGCTGCGCAAGATGTTCGTCGGTCTCGATCAGCCCACCCGCATCGCGGCCGTTCTCGCTGCCGAGGGCTTCGTGGCCGGGTTGTGGCAACTTGCCTCGGCGCTGTGTCGACATTATTGGCCGATCACGTTGCTCGCGGTGTTGTTGTCGAGCCGTATCCGGAAGATCGCGCTCGGTATGGCTGTGGCAGAAGCGTGTTCGGATTGGTACAAGCATCGTGAACTGGGCGGGCTCGATCCGGTTCGATACATCTTCTTCAAACGCGCCGACGACATCGCGTACGGAACCGGGCTGTGGAGCGGTGCGCTGTCGGCTCGTTCCATCGAGGCGTTGAAGCCCCGCCTGGACGGCTGACCCGTGCGCCGGGAAAGCCGGGCCGACGACGAGGGAAGTCCACTCGACGCCGACGTCATCGTCGTCGGAGGTGGGTCGTGCGGCTGTGTCGTCGCCGCGCGACTGAGCGAGAATCCCGACCGCTCAGTTTTGCTGCTCGAAGCCGGGCCGGCATCTGCGGGGGTCGACGACATTCCGCGCAGCCTGGGCGACTCGACGACGCTCCCCATCGGTCCGGACAGCCGGTGGGTGAGCCGCTACACCGCCGAACTCACCCGCGACGTCACGCGCACGGTGACCCGGGGCCGAGTGCTCGGCGGATCGGGTGCCGTCAACGGTGGCTACTTCGTCCGGGCGATCCCCGCCGACTTCGATGCGTGGCCACAATCGAACTGGTCGTTCGATCAGGTGCTGCCGTTCTTTCGCCGTTCCGAGAGCGATCACGACCTCGATGCCGCCGGCGGTACTGGCATCGCGCGTCGCTGGCACGGAACGGACGGGCCGATGCCGATAACCCGACCGCCCGCGCGGGCCTGGCATCGGCTGACCGCCGCGTTCGTGGACTCGGCGACGAGCGCCGGGATCGGCTACCGCGAGGACCTGAATGCTCCCGATGCGGGGGCGGGCGGTGTCGGTGCTGTTCCCTCGAACGTTCTGGGCGGGACACGGGTGAGCGCGGCCAGGGCATACCTCCTGCCGAATGCCGACCGGACCAACCTTCGTATCCAGGGTGATACGACAGTGGTGTCGTTGAAGTTCAACGGCAGCAAGGTGATCGGAGTGGAGATCACCGTCGGCGGAGTTCGCAGAATCGTCCGAGCCGATACCGTGATCGTGTCGGCGGGGTCCGTGCACACGCCCGCGCTGCTGATGCGGTCGGGTATCGGTGACCCCGAAAATCTTGTCCCGCTGGGTATCTCGATGTTGGTCGACAGTCCGGGTGTGGGTCGCGGATTCTCCGACCACCCCGAGGTCGCCGTTCCCCTCGTTCCGAAACATTCCCCCGCACATTGCCCCGACGATCGGTTGTCGTCTCCGCTCGAGGCGGTGCTGCACGCGGGCGACGTGGAAATCCGGCCGTACACGAGGCGGTTCGACGAATTGATACCCGGTCTGGACGTGGGGCCGCACTCGTTCGGCGTCGGTCTGATGCGGTCGACCGCGCGAGGACGCATCGCGTTGCGCACGGCGGACGCGTTCACACCTCCCACGGTGAACTACCACTACCTCGAATCGGAACGGGACCGTCGGGCGATGCGAGACGGGGTCGAACTCGCCGTCGACCTGCTCCGATCCCCGGCCATGGCGTCGGTCGTGGACGTTCCCGCCATCGCAGATCCGCTCGCGCCACTCGGTACGTCGCTGCACCTGTCCGGAAGCGCTCGAATGGGGCCCGAATCTGATCCGGGGTCGGTTCTGGACGACCATTGTCGGGTGCGTGGGATCGACGGCGTGTACGTCGTCGACACCTCGGCGTTCCCGGTAGTGCCCAGTAGAGGGCCCCACGCAACGGCCGTCATGTTCGCCGAACGGGCCGCGGCGCTGATCGATCAGCACGATCGCGGCGCGTAAGGCGTAGCGTTCGTGGTCTGGGGACCGTTCAGGTTCCCCAACAGATGGGTTTCTGCCATGTCGGACAAATCGCCCCGCAACACGATGACCAAGAAATCCGGCAAATCACTCAAGGACAAGCGCGCCGACAAGCGAGCGAAGTCGAGTGGCGACACCAGCAACGACATAATCACTTCCGCCGTCAAGAAGAAGTAGCCGGTCGTCGTCGACGGGACCGGCCCCGGTCGCACCCGTCGACAGCGGCTGTATCCTTGCCTGTGAGCTGGGTTACAACGATGTGGACAGGTCACGGAGGAAGCGTCGAATGGCAAGCCGATCGGACAGTGGCGGCAACCCCTGGGTCGCAGTGCGTCCCGGTGAGGATGTCACTGTGCTGGCGCGCCAAATGTCCAGTGCCCATCAATCTTTCGTCGACGACATTCGTACTCACGGCTCGGCGGTGCGGTCCGTCGTACTCGACTCGTGGATGCGAAGTCGAACCAAGGGTGTCGACCCGGACGGCGGTAGTCAGGCACCGGCACTGAGCGGACCGGACCTCGACCGCTATCGCAACGGGCATCCGATGGCACTCATCCGCCCGGTGATCCGCAAACTGCTCGTCGAGGACGCCTCCGACACCGGTCTGCTCGTTGCGATCTCCGACGCGGAGGGCCGCCTGCTGTGGGTCGAGGGCGATTCCTCGGCCAAGGACCGTGCGCTGACGATGGATTTCGCCGAGGGCGTCGATTGGAGCGAGGAGAGCAAGGGGACCAACGCTCCGGGAACGGCACTCGCCGTCGATCACAGCGTGCAGATCTTCGCGTCCGAGCACTTCTCGCGATCGGTCCACGAATGGAGTTGCTCGGCAGCACCGGTCCATCACCCCACCAGCGGCCACATCCTGGGAGCCATCGACATCACCGGCGGGCCGCGGGTGGCCGTACCCGAGGTGCTCTCGCTGGTGCGGGCCACCGTCGCAGCCGCCGAGTCCGAGTTACGTCTGCACCTGTTGAACTCGCCGAAATCGTTGGGCGACACGGCTCCTCGTCTCGAAGTTCTCGGATCAGGCCGGCCTGGAGTGGTGCGCGGCTCGGGCCGAACACCTCTGTCCCAGCGGCACGCCGAGATCCTCCTGTTGCTCGGCGATCATCCGGAGGGGCTCAGTTCGGACCATCTCGCCGTCCTGCTCGACGAGCAGGAACTCGATTCGGTGACCATCCGCGCAGAGATGTCGCGGCTGCGTAAGTCTTTCGGTACCGCCGGCCTCGCATCCCGGCCGTACCGATTGGTCGGCGAGTTGTCCTCCGATGTCGGCGACATCCGACGAGCCCTGGACCGCGGCGACGTCGAGGCGGCTCTACGGATCTACACCGGACCGGTGTTGCCCGGCTCGTCCGCCCCCGGCATCGAGGAAATTCGCGAAGAACTGCGGTCTCGTATGCAGGCGGCGCTGGTGCGGCTGGGGAATCCGGTGTTGCTCGCCCAGTGGACCTCCTCCATCCACGGTCGATCCGACGTGATCGCGTGGGAGGCCTATCGCGCCACGTTGAGTCGCGATTCAGCGCTCTACGGCCAGGTCAGCGCACGTATCGATCTCCTCGACCGAGATCTGGGGATCTGACGCACCCGTTGCTGCGGCGCCGTCGGCACGACGGCAACGTAGTTGCAACGTTGCACCCCCTAGTGTCCTGAATCACACACCGCATCAGCAGTGCAGCACGTGTCGATCAGGAGGATTTTCAATGTCCGTCTATGCCCGTCCAGGTACCGCCGATTCCGTCATGTCTTTCCAGTCGCGCTACGACAACTGGATCGGCGGCGAGTGGGTGCCTCCGGTCAAGGGCCAGTACTTCGAGAACCCGACTCCGGTAACCGGTGAGAACTTCTGCGAGGTCGCCCGTTCCACGTCCGAGGACATCGAACTCGCCCTCGATGCTGCGCACGCCGCCGCTCCCGCCTGGGGCAAGACGTCTGCGGCCGAACGCGCCGTGATCCTCAACAAGATCGCCGACCGCATCGCCGAGAACCTCGAGTCGATCGCTCTGGCCGAGTCCTGGGACAACGGCAAGCCGATTCGCGAGACCCTCAACGCCGATATCCCGCTCGCCATCGATCACTTCCGATACTTCGCCGGCTGCATCCGCGCGCAGGAAGGATCGCTCTCCGAAATCGACAGCGACACCGTCGCTTACCACTTCCACGAGCCGCTCGGCGTCGTCGGGCAGATCATCCCGTGGAACTTCCCGATCCTCATGGCCGTGTGGAAGCTCGCGCCCGCGCTCGCTGCGGGTAACGCAGTGGTGCTCAAGCCCGCCGAGCAGACCCCCGCGTCGATCCTGCACCTGATCTCGATCATCGGCGATCTGCTGCCCGCAGGCGTGCTCAACATCGTCAACGGATTCGGCGTCGAGGCAGGCAAGCCGCTGGCATCGAGCCCGCGTATCTCCAAGATCGCGTTCACCGGCGAGACCACGACCGGACGCCTGATCATGCAGTACGCGTCGCAGAATCTGATCCCGGTGACACTGGAGCTCGGTGGCAAGAGCCCCAACGTCTTCTTCTCCGACGTGCTGCAGGCCAACGACGACTACCAGGACAAGGCACTCGAGGGCTTCACGATGTTCGCCCTCAATCAGGGTGAAGTGTGCACCTGCCCGTCGCGCTCGCTGATTCAGGCGGACATCTTCGACGAGTTCCTGGCCCTCGCCGCGATCCGCACCAAGGCTGTGCGACAGGGAGATCCGCTCGACACCGAGACGATGATCGGTGCGCAGGCCTCGAACGATCAGCTCCAGAAGATCCTCTCGTACATCGAGATCGGCAAGGGTGAGGGCGCACAGGTCGTCACCGGCGGCGAGCGCGCACAGCTCGGCGGCGACCTCAACGGCGGCTACTACATGCAGCCCACCATCTTCACCGGCAAGAACAACATGCGCATCTTCCAGGAAGAGATCTTCGGGCCGGTCGTCTCGGTCACGTCGTTCACCGACTACGACAACGCCATCGAGATCGCCAACGACACCTTGTACGGGCTCGGCGCAGGCGTCTGGTCGCGGGACGGCGGTATCGCCTACCGCGCCGGCCGCGATATTCAGGCCGGTCGCGTGTGGACCAACACGTACCACCAGTACCCCGCGCACGCCGCGTTCGGTGGCTACAAGCAGTCGGGTATCGGCCGCGAGAACCACAAGATGATGCTCGATCACTACCAGCAGACCAAGAACCTGCTCGTGAGCTACGCCCAGAAGGCGCAGGGCTTCTTCTGATGGAGAACGCTCGGCCGCCCGCGCGGCTGAAGACAACCGCCGAGGCGATGGATCTTCTCCGTCGCCTCGGCGGTATCCACGGCGAACTGATGATGCATCAGTCCGGCGGATGCTGTGACGGCTCGTCGCCGATGTGTTATCCCGCAGGCGAATTCATCGTCGGCGATCGCGACGTTCTGCTCGGGTACATCGACCTCAGGCTCGGAGTGGGCGAGATCGCCCAGGACCTCCCCGAGGGTGTCGACGGCGTACCGGTGTGGATCTCGGGTTCGCAGTTCCAAGCGTGGAAACACACCCAACTCGTACTCGACGTGGTGCCGGGCCGCGGCGGCGGATTCTCGCTCGAATCGCCCGAAGGCGTGCGGTTCCTGAGCCGTGGGCGCGCGTACACCCCGGAGGAGAACGAACTTCTCGCCGCGCATCCACCTCTCGTCGGAGTCGACTGGGAAGAGGGCCGACGACCGCCGGTACCCGACGACCCACTCGTGGTCGCCGAGGCCGTCGACGCCTGTCCTGTGCCGGGAATGCTCCAGGGCTGAGTGCCTACGGCAGTGGTGCGGCTCCGCTTCCGGGTCGTTCCGCGGGCTCCACTCCCGTGTGCCCCAGGCGGCACATAGCCGCACCACTGCGCGCAGCGCATACAGTGCGAACGATGAAGAGCTCATCGAAGTCCGACGCGGCCGACGGCGGCGACAGCCTGCGCACCGTGGTGATCGCGTTCGTTGCCAACCTCGGTGTAGCCATTGCCAAGACGTTCGCGGCGGTGTTCACCGGGTCTGCGTCGATGGTCGCCGAGGCCGCTCACTCCTGGGCCGATACCGGTAACGAGATCTTCCTGCTCGTCGCCAATCGCCGCGGGGCGCGCGGGCCCGACGATCGGCGGCCGCTCGGGTACGGCCGGGAGACGTACTTCTGGTCGACGCTCGCGGCCATCGGTTTGTTCGTCGCCGGTGCGGCGGTATCGGTATGGCATGGCATCACCTCGTTGCTTGCGGGCGAGTCGAGCAGTGAGAACTACCTCGTCGCCTACGTCGTGCTCGCCATCGCCTTTCTGCTCGAGGGCGTGTCCTTCCTGCAGTCGGTACGGCAAATTCGCGGCGAGGCAGCGCAATACGACAAGGACTTTCTCGATTACGCGTTGGAGACCTCGGATCCGACGCTGCGAGCAGTGTTCGCCGAGGACAGCGCGGCTCTGATCGGCATCGTGATCGCCGGTGCGGGAATCGGTTTGCACCAGCTCACCGGTTCGGCGGCGTTCGACGCCATCGGCTCGATTCTGGTGGGCGTTCTACTCGGGATCGTGGCGTTCGTGCTGATCGATCGAAACCGCCGATTCCTCACCGGCGAACCAGGATCGAGAGCATTATGGAACGCGGTAGTGCAGCGAATCGAGCTACTCCCCGAGGTGGCGTCGGTCCGGTTCGTTCGCATCGAGTTCGTCGGTCCCAAACAGATCTACGTGGTGGCGAGTGTCGATCTCGTCGGTGACTTCGCAGAGTCACGCATCGCGCACACGCTCCGGCGGCTGGAGCGTGAGCTGGAAACCAACAGAGCTGTGGTGGACGCAGTACTGACAGTCGCAGAACCGGACGAGGGAGATATCGGTGACGTGAATGCGGTTGCACAGCAGCCGTAATTCGCCCGTCATTCACCGATGACACCCCGCTTACATCACGGACCTATCGTGAACCGGTTCGCGCGCCCCACACACCCGAATGGGCGTCCCCTCGCGAGGGACCTGGTACGAGAGGCTTGCAATGTCCGTGAAAGATCCCCAGTCGCCTCACCCGAAATCCGGCTCCTACGAGGGCACACAGTCGCACGTCGAGGGCGGTGACTACCTGGCCAAGAGAACCCTGAAGAAGGGAACCGCCGGGTGGGTACTTCTCGCGGGCCTCGGTGTCAGCTACGTCATCTCCGGCGACTACTCCGGCTGGAACTTGGGCCTGGCAGAGGGCGGCTTCGGCGGTCTGCTCATCGCCGCGATCATCATCGCGGGCATGTATCTGGCCATGGTCCTCGGAATGGCCGAGATGTCCTCTGCTCTGCCCGCGGCAGGCGGCGGCTACACCTTCGCCCGCCGGGCCATGGGACCGTGGGGTGGATTCGCCACCGGCACAGCGATTCTCATCGAGTACGCCATCGCTCCCGCCGCTATCGCCACGTTCATCGGCGCGTACGTCGAATCGCTCGGACTGTTCGGGATCACCGACGGGTGGTGGGTGTACCTGGTGGTCTATGCCGTGTTCATCGGAATCCACCTCTCCGGCGCAGGCGAAGCCCTCAAGATCATGTTCGTCATCACCGCTGTCGCCTTGGTCGGACTCATCGTGTTCGCGATCGCTGCCCTCGGACAATTCGATGCGAGCAACCTGACCGACATCGCGCCGACCGACGCAGCCGGAGCCTCGGGATTCCTGCCGTTCGGCTACCTCGGCATCTGGGCGGCTGTGCCGTTCGCCATCTGGTTCTTCCTCGCCATCGAGGGCGTGCCGCTGGCAGCCGAGGAGGCCAAGGATCCGACCAAGAACGTCCCGCGCGGCATCATCGCCGCCATGGGCGTACTCCTCGTCACCGGTGCCGTCGTGCTGTTCCTGGTGACCGGAGCGGGCGGGGCCGACGCCGTCAAGGAATCGGGAAACCCGTTGGTCGAGGCGCTCGGTGACGGAACTGCGAGCAAGATCGTCAACTACATCGGCCTGGCCGGACTGGTCGCGTCCTTCTTCTCGATCATGTACGCGTACTCGCGTCAGCTCTTCGCGCTGTCCCGTGCCGGCTATCTGCCGAAGACGCTGTCCATCACCAACTCTCGCAAAGCCCCTACGCTGGCGCTGATCGTGCCCGGCGTCATCGGATTCCTGCTCTCGCTGACCGGTCAGGGCGGAATGTTGCTGAACATGGCCGTGTTCGGTGCGGCACTGAGCTACGTTCTGATGATGGTCAGCCACATCGTGCTTCGCCGCAACGAGCCGAACATGGAACGGCCGTACCGAACCCCCGGGGGCGTTGTGACCACCGGATTCGCGCTGATCATCGCGGCACTGGCCGTCGTCGCCACCTTCGTCGTCGATTCCACTGCGGCACTGTGGTGTCTGGCAGTGTTCGTCGCGTTCATGGCCTACTTCGGCATCTACAGCAGACATCATCTGGTCGCCAACTCGCCCGACGAGGAGTTCGCCGCACTGGCCGAGGCCGAGGCCGAACTGGAATGACGATCTACACCCAGCAGGTATCCGGGACCACCTACACGTTCGACGGTCTGGTCGACCTGATGGCCAAAGCGACACCGCTGCGATCGGGTGACGAATTGGCCGGTTGCGCGGCCGAATCCGATGCCGAACGGGCTGCCGCGCAGTGGGCGTTGTCCGAGGTCTCCCTCGATGTCTTCCTGCACGATCTGCTCGTTCCGTACGAAACCGACGAGGTCACCAGGCTCATCATCGATTCGCACGACCGCATCGCGTTCGGGGCCATCTCACACCTGACCGTGGGAGGTCTTCGGGATTGGCTGCTGCAGGTAACAGCGGGGCCCGATGCGGCCCAGACACTGCGATCGGTCGCGGCCGGATTGACACCCGAGATGGTCGCGGCGGTCAGCAAGATCATGCGGAACCAGGATCTGATCGCGGTGTCTCGGGCCGCGCAGGTGACGTCGGCGTTCCGGACGACGATCGGCCTACCCGGGACTCTCACCACGCGTCTGCAACCCAACCACCCGACCGACGACCCGCGTGGCATCGCCGCGGCCACACTCGACGGGCTGCTCCTCGGGTCGGGTGACGCGGTCATCGGAATCAATCCCGCGACCGACTCACCTCAGGCCACCGCCGATCTGCTGCATCTGCTCGACGAGATTCGGCAGCGTTTCGAGATCCCGACACAGTCGTGCGTCCTCTCTCATGTGACGACGACGATGGAACTGATCGACAAAGGAGTTCCGGTCGATCTGGTGTTCCAGTCCATCGCGGGGACCGAGGGTGCCAATTCGAGCTTCGGAGTGAACATTCCGTTGCTGCGCGAGGCCAACGAGGCCGGCAGATCGTTGCACCGCGGAACCGTCGGGAACAACGTCATGTATCTCGAGACGGGCCAGGGTTCGGCGCTGTCGGCAGGCGCGCACATCGGTACCGGCGACCGGCCCGTCGATCAGCAGACCCTCGAAACACGCGCGTACGCGGTGGCCCGTGATCTCGAGCCGCTGCTGATCAACACCGTGGTCGGATTCATCGGGCCCGAGTACCTGTACGACGGCAAGCAGATCATCAGGGCAGGCCTCGAAGACCACTTCTGCGGCAAGCTCCTCGGACTGCCGATGGGAGTGGACGTCTGCTACACCAATCACGCCGAGGCCGATCAGGACGACATGGACACGTTGCTCACGCTGCTGGGTGCGGCCGGCGTCGCGTTCGTCATCGCAGTGCCGGGAGCCGATGACGTCATGCTCGGCTACCAGTCCCTGAGCTTCCACGATGTGCTCTATGTGCGACAGGTCCTCGGTCTGCGGCCCGCACCGGAATTCGAGTCGTGGCTCTCGCGGCTGGGGATGGCGGACGCCGACGGCCGAGTCCTCGACGTCGATGCCGCGGGATCGCCGCTGCGGGCCTTGATGAGTGCGCGATGAGCACGCCTGCGGAACGACCCGAGGCAGAGTTCTGGGGTGAGTTGCGGGCGAGTACCCAAGCTCGGATCGGTCTGGGGCGTATCGGCGATTCGTTGCCGACGACGCGGGTGCTCGAGTTTCGCTCGGCGCACGCCGCGGCCCGGGATGCGGTGCACATGCCACTCGAGGTCGACGAGTTCGTGCGTCGGGTGGAGCAGGTGGGGCTCGGTACACCCTCGGTGGTGACGTCGTTGGCGACGAGCCGGGCCGAGTATCTGCGTCGTCCGGACCTGGGTCGTCAGCCGAAGGATTTGTCGGCGATTGCACATTCGGAGGACGAGATAGGCATCGTGCTGAGCGACGGATTGTCTCCCCGTGCCCTGGCGGATCACGGTGTCGCCATGGTGGAAGCGTTGAAAACCGAACTTGCCGAGCGGTATTCGATTGCTGCACCGGTCGTTGCGACCGAGGCCCGAGTGGCGCTCGGTGATCACATCGCGGCGGCGATGGGCGTGCGGACGGTACTGGTTCTCATCGGGGAGCGGCCGGGCCTGTCCGTCGCGGACAGTCTCGGTATCTACTTGACGCACCTTCCCAAGCCCGGCCGTACCGACGCCGATCGCAACTGCATCTCCAACATCCACCCGCCCGAGGGGCAGGGGTACGCGCAGTCGGCCCGCATCGTGGCAGGTCTGCTGGCCGGAGCCAGGAAGCTCGGACGGTCCGGCGTCGCGCTCAAGGACACGTCGCGCGCCGAGGTGCTCGAGGCTGCGGACGTCATCACGCTGGAGTAGGACCCCCATTCGGGGGTGGCCGGCCGTGACCGGCGTCACTACCGTGAGGCTCATGGACAGTTACGCCCGCGGCGATTCGGACACAGCGATACTCGACGACACGATCGGCCGAAACCTGCATCGCACCGTCGAGCGGCACGCCGAACGCGATGCCCTCGTCGATGTCGCATCGGGCAGGCGGTGGACCTACTCGGAGTTCGCGGCGGACGTCGAGTTGTTGGCGGCGGGGCTCCTCGTGGCCGGAGTGCAAGTAGGCGATCGAGTAGGGATCTGGGCACCGAACTGCCCCGAATGGACGCTGGCGCAATATGCGACGGCGGAGATCGGGGCAATTCTGGTCAACATCAATCCGGCGTACCGCTCGCACGAGCTGCAGTTCGTGCTGAGACAGGCGGGTGTCTCGGTGCTGTTGTCGGCCACCGAGTTCAAAGGGTCCGACTACACGGCCATGATCGACGACGTGCGACCGGAAGTGACAACTCTGCGCGAGGTCCTCTTCATCGGAAGCATTCAGTGGGAAGCGATGACCGATCGAGGGCACCGAGCGTTGGCGAAGACTCCGCAGATGGTCGCCGACGTGTCGAGCACACTCCGCCCGGACGACGCGATCAACATCCAATACACATCGGGTACAACGGGTTTCCCGAAAGGTGCGACGCTCAGTCACCGCAACATACTGAACAACGGCTTCTTCGTCGGCGAGCTCTGCCATTACACCGAGAACGACAGGGTCTGCATTCCGGTGCCGTTCTACCATTGCTTCGGCATGGTGATGGGCAATCTCGCGTGCACGTCGCACGGAGCAACGATGGTCATCCCCGGTCCGGCGTTCGACCCGGTGGCGACCTTGACGGCCGTGGCCGATGAGAAGTGCACCTCGCTCTACGGCGTACCGACCATGTTCATCGCCGAGTTGGCACTGGAGAACATCGGCGAATTCGATCTGAGCAGCCTCCGTACCGGAATCATGGCCGGATCACCCTGTCCCACCGAGGTGATGAAGCAGGTCATCGAACGCATGGGAATGGCAGAGGTGTCCATCTGCTACGGCATGACCGAGACGTCGCCGGTATCGCTGCAGACTCGCAGCGACGACTCGATCGAGCAGCGAGTGTCCACTGTCGGTCGTGTGGGTCCGCATCTCGAAGTGAAGATCGTCGACCCCGTTCTCGGTGAGACACTGCCTCGAGGCGAGGCGGGTGAACTGTGCACCCGTGGCTACTCGGTGATGATCGGTTACTGGGAGCAGCCCGACAAGACCGCGGAGGCCATCGATAGCGACGGGTGGATGCACACCGGCGACATCGGAGTCATGGACGGTGACGGCTACGTCGCGATCACCGGGCGCATCAAGGACATGGTGATTCGCGGCGGCGAGAACATCTATCCCCGCGAGGTCGAGGAATTTCTCTACACCCACCCCGACATCCTCGACGCTCAGGTGATCGGTGTTCCCGACGAGAAGTACGGCGAGGAATTGATGGCGTGGATACAGCTCAGAGACGGTGCTGCACCACTGGATTCGGACGCCGTGCGGCAGTTCTGCGACGGTCGCCTCGCGCATTACAAGATTCCGCGCTACGTGCACATCGTCGACGAGTTCCCGATGACCGTCACCGGCAAGGTGCGCAAGGTCGAGATGCGGGAACGCTCGCTCGGATTGATCTGAACCCAGCCATTGGGCTGACATACTGACGTCCATGACCAGTGCGCTGTGGACGCCCACCGATACCGATGTCGAGCATGCTCGGGTCACCGAATTCACCCGGTTCGTCGAAGAGCGCCACGAGGTGACGCTGCCCGACTACGCAGCGTTGTGGCGGTGGTCGATCGACGACATCGAATCGTTCTGGAAAGCCGTGTGGGACTACTTCGACATTCGCTCCACCACCGAGCCGGCGTCGGTCCTCGAGGGCCACGGTATGCCGGGGGCGCAGTGGTTCCCGGGTGCCGAGCTGAATTACGTCGATCAGGTCGTCCGCCACGCTCGAGGAGATCGAGCCGCCATTGTTCATGCCTCCGAGGACGGTTCGACGCGGACCGTCACGTGGTCCGAGATGATTGCTCAGGCCGGTGCGTTGGCGGGCACCCTGTCCGACGCAGGCGTTCGACGCGGCGACCGCGTCGTCGGATACCTGCCCAACGTGCCCGAGGCGATCATCGCCTTCCTGGCGACAGCAAGTCTCGGCGCGGTATGGGCTGCGTGTGGGCAGGACTACTCGGCGGCTGCGGCGCTCGACAGACTGGGGCAGCTCGACCCCACGGCGTTGATCACCGCGTCCGGGTACGTCTACGGAGGGGCCTTCCGCGACAAAGGTGCGGACGTGAACACTCTCGCAGAGGGATTGCCGACGGTACGCACCGTGGTGACCATCGGCGACGCTGTGGGGACCGCGGGGACGGCGCTGAATTGGGCGGACGCGACCGCGACACCGCGCGAGCTCGCTCCGGTCGCAGTGCCGTTCGATCACCCGTTGTGGGTCGTGTTCTCGTCGGGGACGACGGGACGACCCAAGGGGATCGTGCACGGCCATGGTGGCGTGCTGCTCGAGCATCTCAAATCCGTTGCACTGCACTCGGATCTAGGATCCGACGATGTGTTCTTCTGGTACACGAGCCCGAGTTGGATGATGTGGAACTTCCAGGTGGCCGGCCTGCTCGTCGGGGCCACGATCGTGTGCACCGACGGAAATCCCGCGTTCCCGAGAACGGATGCGCTGTGGGGCATTGCGGCCGCGCAGGGCGTGACGTACCTCGGTACCAGCCCCGGGTACGTCCTCGCGTGCATCAAGGCGGACGCACACCCCGGTGCCGATCACGATCTCTCGAGCCTGCGCGCCATCGGGATCACCGGGTCTGCGATGCCCGCGACGTCGTCGATCTGGTTGTCGGAGAAGGTCGGAGCCCACGCACCGGTGTTCTCGATCTCCGGTGGTACCGATGTGGTGTCGGCGTTCGCCGGGGGAGTGCGGACCGTGCCGGTCTGGGCGGGCGAGTTGTCGGTCCCGTTCCTGGGCGTTGCGCTCGACGCCTACGACGAGGCAGGCAACTCGGTGCACGGCGCAGTGGGCGAACTGGTCGTCACCGAACCGATGCCGTCCATGCCGGTGCGGTTCTGGAACGATCCCGACGGAACCCGTTATCGGGACGCGTATTTCGATACCTATCCGGGCATCTGGCGGCACGGCGACTGGATCACCGTGACCGAACGCGGCAGCGTCGTCGTGCACGGTCGTTCCGATGCGACGCTGAACCGCAACGGGATTCGAATGGGAAGCGCAGACATCTATCAGGCCGTCGAATCTCTCGACGAGGTCACCGAGGCCCTGGTGCTCGGCATGGAACAGCCCGACGGGGGATACTGGATGCCGCTGTTCGTGGTGGTCCCGGATGGGCTCACCGCGGAGCTACGCGAGCGCATCGTTGCCGTCATCAGGACACAGGCGTCCCCGCGGCACGTTCCCGACGACATCGTCGCAGCGCCCGCGATCCCGCACACGCGGACCGGTAAGAAGCTCGAAGTGCCGCTCAAGAAAATGTTCCAAGGTGCTGCCGAGACAACTGCTCTCGACACCAGTGCCGTCGACGATCCGGAGGCGGTGCGGTGGTTCGGAGATCGCGCGGCGGAGTATCAGCGAGTCCAGCGCGCGAGGTAGGCCTTCTCCTCGGGCGCTATCCGGCGCAGAGTCTCCGCCCCGACGTCGACCATCGCCATGCGAGTGGTCGCCACCACCGCAGGCGGCGAATCCGGGGCCGCGCCCGCTGCCCGTACCTCGTAGCCGATGGTGAAATCGACCGCACGTACCTTCTCGAACCAGAGTGTGACGTCGAGCGGACCGTCCGAGTGCCGAAGCGGCTTCTTGTACGCGATGGTGACGTTTGCGATCAACGCACTCTTGATCAGGCTTTCGTTGGCCTCGCCCTCGCTGAGCAGCCATTCGATGCGCGCCTCTTCGAGCAGAGTGACCATCCGGGCGTGATTGATGTGAGCGAATGCGTCCATGTCCGACCACCGCACCGTGACGGTCGCGTGATATCCGACGGGGTCGGTCCGATCTGTCTGCATCGCCACAGGCTCTGTCTTCATTGCTAGAGGATGGCATGCGCGCCTGCGTCGGGGGCGACGCTCTAGAGTCCCAGGAGTGATTATCGCCAATGTCGCACTGGATGATTCCGGCGTGCTCTTCGACATCGAACTCGTCGGCTCGACCATCGGGTCCATCACCCCGGCCGGTAGCGATCGCACCCGCGGCGTCGAGGTCGTCGACGGGGCGGGGGGAGTGGCCCTGCCGGGTTTCGTGGACAGTCATGTTCATCTGACGCAATGGGCAGCGGCGCGGCGGCGTATCGATGTCGGGCCGGCCTCGTCGGCGGCCGATGCCGTGGCACTGGTGTTTCCCTATGCGCGCACAGCAGGCGATTCCGTAGTGCGCGCCAACGGGTTTCGGGACGCGCAGTGGCCCGACGAACCACACAAGGACCTGCTCGAGAACGCGCTGCCCGGTGTGCGTGTGGCGTTGACGAGCATGGACCTGCACACGCTGTGGCTGAGTCCGGCGCTGCTGCGCGATCTCGGTATCGACCATCCCACCGGAGTGCTTCGTGACGTCGACGGCCTCGAGGCCGTCATGGCGCTGGAGGCCTTGGAGGACCCGGCCGAGTTGGACCGAGCTGTGCTCGACGCCACCGCGGCACTGGCGGTCCGCGGAGTGACCGGCGTCGTCGATTTCGAGTTCGCGGACAACCGGACGGTCTGGGATCGACGCCTGTCGGCAGGATCTCCCGCAGTGCGCGTGGCCACCACGGTGTGGCCGCAGTGGCTCGACGAAGCGCTCGATCGAGGGGAGCGCACCGGCGACGTCTCGGCCGTCTCGGACATGATCAGGCGCGGACCGCTGAAGGTCATGCTCGACGGCTCGCTGAACACCAGAACGGCCTGCTGTCACGATCGCTATCCGGGCGTCGACGGTGACAACGCCTACGGACTGTTGCTCGAGACCCGCGACGGACTGTTCGAGCTCGTCGCTCGCGCGGCTCGCGGCGGAATCACCTCTGCTGTCCATGCGATCGGTGACCGGGCGAACGGCGTTGCGCTCGATGCGTTCGCGCGGGCCGGTTGCGGAGGTCGTATCGAACACGCGCAGCAGCTCGTCCCCGAAGACATCGCACGCTTCGCGGCGCTGGGCGTTGCGGCGTCGGTGCAGCCGCAGCACGCCATGGCCGACCGCGACATCGCCGAGAATCTGTGGGCAGGTCGGCGCTCGGTGGCCTACGGCTACGGGTCGCTCCATCGAAGCGGTGCCACGCTGCTCTTCGGTTCCGACGCTCCGGTGAGTCCACCGGAGCCATTGGCAGGCGTTGCGGCGGCGGTATTCCGAACCGACGACGACCGGCCGCCGTGGCATGCCGAGGAATCGGTTCCTCTCGACGCGGCACTACAGGCGGCGAGCGGCGGCCGCGGTGCGCTCCGCGTCGGGGACGTCGCGGACATCGTCGTTCTCGAGGAGCACCCGGTGCATCGCTCGGTGCACGATCTGGCGGAGACGGAGATCAGGGCAACGGTCTGTGCAGGCACGCTGACACACGCAGCAGCGGTATAGCTCCCGCTCGGCGGGACCCGTATGCCGTCGAGGTTCGGTCCGATCGCGGACATGAAAATTTACTCATGTCGCCTTCATCGTCGTCTCACGCACCGGAGGGAGTGTGGCGGTGTGAAGTTCGCACCCAAGATTGCAGTCCTGGCGGCTGTGGTGATCGTGCCGGTAGGCGTCGCGCTCGCGAGCACCGTGCTGGCCGACGCCCCGCAGCCACCGAGCTTCGAGCCGCGCGTCACCGTCGGAGTCGCGACGTCGAGCGGTGCACCTCAGACGTCGGGCGCAGCCAGATCGACGACTACTGCCCCGTCGACAACCGCAGCCCCACCGGCGACCGCCGCCCCACCCATCACCGCAGGCGCTCCTACCGACACGGGGCCGTCGGTCGGGAATGCTCCAGCCGTTCCGCCATCAGCACCGCAATCCATCGTCGTGCCGGCCCCGCCGCCCGTGGTGGTTCTGCCGGACGGGGATGATGACGACGACGTCGGCAACCAGGACGATGTGGGTGGCGACGACGATGCGGAAGATGACGACGGGTGAACTCGACCGAAAAGATGATCGACGGCAGCAACGCCCGCACCGAGGTGCTCGCGCCGACGGGACTCGAGCGCGAGCCTGCGATTCGTCGCCCCCGGGTGGGAAGCCGAGTTCCGGCACGGGTGCGCATCCTCGGCTGGCTGTTGTTCGTGATGGCGTTGGCCATGCTGGCCGTCGGCGTTGCAGTGCGAACGATCCTCCTCGCGGACGTCGAGCGAGACACCGCAGTGGCGCTCGAGCAGGAGATCAGCGAGTTCAGCGAGTTCGCGGCGACCGGCCGTGACCCGGACGACGGTCTGCCGTTCGGCAATGTGGCAGATCTGCTCCAGTTGCACCTGCAGCGTCAATACCCGGACGACGACGAAATCTTGTTCGGATACACCGATCGACTCCTGCGTCAGGAGCGCGGCGGTCCGGGGGATCTGGTCGCCGACGCCGCTGTCGTATCGGCCATCGTGGACTCACCCGACAGCGTGGGATCGACACCGACCTCGGAGGGAGAAGTCATCTGGGCGAAACAGGTGGCCGAACCTTCCGGCGGGGGCCAGGCCGGGACGTTCGCTATCGGAATCCTGGTCGACCGTGAGCGCGCAGACGTGTCCAACACCATTCGTGTAGTTGTCGGGGTATCGCTCATGGCACTTCTGTTCACCGGCGGTATCGCTTGGGTGGTGGCCGGGCAGATTCTTGCGCCCGTACGTCTCGTTCGCCGGACCGCGGCCCAGATCACCACCGACGATCTGTCCAGGCGGATCGAGGTGGAGGGCCGCGACGACGTCGCCGAGCTCGCGGACACGTTCAACGACATGCTCGACCGGCTGGAGTCCGCGTTCGCCGCGCAGCGACAATTCGTGGACGACGCGAGCCATGAGCTGCGTACGCCGATCACGATTGTCAGTGGGCATCTGGAACTGATGGGTGAGGACCCACACGAGCGTGAAGAGACGGTTCGGCTCGTCACCGACGAGTTGGACCGGATGAACCGGATCGTGGAGGACCTGTTGATCCTTGCCAAAGCCGAGCGGCCGGATTTCGTCCGCAAGCAACCGGTCGATCTCGAGATCCTCACGCGCGACATCGACGCCAAGGTGCGAGCGCTCGCCGACCGCGATTGGATTCTGGGGCACGTCGGTACGGGCTCGGTGCGGGTCGATCCGCAGCGAGTCACGCAGGCAGTGCTTCAGCTGGCGCAGAATGCGGTGTCGCACACCCGGACCGGTGACCGGATCGTCGTGGGCTCGGAGCTCGCCCTGGACCGAGTTCGGTTGTGGGTGAGCGACACCGGGCCCGGTGTGTCCAGCGTGGATGCGTCGACCATCTTCGAACGGTTCGCCCGCGGAAGCAGTGGCTCGCTTCGCTCGGACAGTGGCGGCGCAGGGCTGGGGCTGAGCATCGTGCGAGCAATTGCCGACGGGCACCACGGTGCCGCGACGCTCGACAGTCGACCCGGTGCGGGTGCGACCTTCGGATTGGACCTGCCGGCACGATGAGAGACCGACGATGAGCCGAATATTGATCGCCGAGGACAACGTCCGCATCTCGTCCTTCATCGAAAAGGGTTTACGGGCCAACGGTTTCACCACGACCACCGTGGCCGACGGCATCTCCGCGATCGATTATGCGACGACCGGAGACTTCGATCTCGTCGTTCTGGATCTGGGCCTGCCGGGCAAGGACGGGTTCGAGGTGATCGAATCGCTACGAGGCGCCGGTGTCGGTATTCCTGTGATCATCCTGACGGCCCGGGACTCGGTGCGCGACACCGTGACCGGCCTCGAAGGGGGAGCGGACGACTACATGACCAAGCCGTTCCGGTTCGAGGAGTTGCTTGCACGTGTTCGACTGCGGCTGCGTGGCGGTGACCGAGAGCCCTCGGTCTCCGTTCTGGAATCAGGCTCTCTGGCTGTGGATCTGCACACCAGACGTGCCGTGGTGAACGGTGTGGTGGTGTCGCTGACATCGCGCGAGTTCGTTCTGCTCGAGATGTTTCTGCGTCACCCACGGCAGGTCCTCTCTCGTGAGCAGATCCTCAGTCACGTATGGGGATACGATTTCGACCCCGGCTCCAACGTCGTCGACGTCTACGTTCGTATGCTGCGCAAGAAGATCGGCTCCGATCGAATCGAGACGGTGCGCGGGATGGGGTACCGCCTGGCCTGAGCAGAACCGCTCATGAAAGAACGCTCATGGACTGTTCATCGGCGTTTCATCGGTCGGCTCCAGACTGGTAATCATGAACACGGTCAGCTTCAGGACGCAGCCACCTCCCCTTCCGCAACCGATGCGGGCGTGGCGCTTTCGCGATCTGTGGACCCGCCGGGTGGTTCAGCTCGTCGTCAGTTCGGTTGCACTGCTGGTGCTGTTGGCCGTGCTCGCCGGCGCGGCGCAAGGGTTGCCGAGCGCGGGACGGACGACGCTCGTCGTCTTCTCGGCAGCTGTCGCCCTCTGGGTGTTCACCAAGATCGACGACACCTACGTCGCACTCGGTGCCGCACTGGCTCTGGTATTGACAGGTGTGGTCAGCACCGACGCCTTGTTCGACACTCTGGGCGAAGAGACCATCTGGCTTCTCATCGCGGCGTTCATCATCGCCGCTGGAGTTCGCGAGTCCGGTTTGGCAACGCGCGCAGCGGTGTTCATCGTCAGCGGTGCGGGCAGCGTACGCCAGCTCGCCCATTTGGTGACGTCTGCACTGATCGTGACCGCATTCGCAATTCCTGCCACCTCGGGTCGTGCGGCACTTGCGCTGCCGGTGTTCGTGGCGTTGGCGCAGGCGCTCGCCGAGCGCAAGCGGGTGGTGCGGGCGTTGGCAATCCTGTTTCCCACCGTCATCCTGCTGTCCGCTGTGGCGACCCTCATCGGCGCGGGGGCACATCTGATCACCAGCCAGGTGCTCGAAAGTGCGACGGGCACCGGCATCAGCTTCACCGCGTGGTTGTTGCTCGGTGTGCCGCTGGCCGTGGTCAGTAGCCACTGTGCGGCCGAGCTCGTACTGCTGCTGTTCACCGATCGTGAGGATCGCCGAATCCCACTGGCGGTGAACGTATCCGACATGGCGTCGCGGCTTCCCACCCCGGTGACGGGACCGCTGACCATCGCGGAGAACCGGGCCGCGACGTTGCTGGCCGTCGTCATCGTGCTGTGGTGCTCGGAACCGCTGCACGGCGTGCACCCCGCCATCATCGCCCTGCTCGGTGCACTGATCTCCACCTCTCCGCGTTTCGGTACCACCGATTTCGGCAAGGCGCTGTCGACGGTGCCGTGGTCGCTGCTGCTGTTCATGGCGGCGACGCTGGCCCTAGGGACCGCGCTGACGACGTCCGGTGCGGCAGGGTGGCTCTCGGACGGGCTGTTCACGGTGGTCCCGATCGGATCGGCACCGCCCTGGGTGTTCATTGCAGTGGTGATCGTTCTGTCCGTGGCGTCACATCTTCTCATCCAATCTCGCTCGGCCCGTTCGTCCGTGCTGGTTCCACTCGTCGTCACCACGGCTGTGGCGCTCGGCATCGATCCAGTGGCCGCGGCCTTCGCCTCGACGGCTGCGGCAGGCTTCTGCCACACCATGCCGTCCTCGGCGAAGCCAGTGGCGATCTTCGCCAAAGCCGAAGGTGTGGATACATATTCACCGAAGGACCTGCTGCGGCTGTCCGCGTTCCTCGCGCCGCTGACCGCAATGACCGTGCTGTTCTTCGCCGTGGCCGTGTGGCCTCTGCTCGGCACCCCCATCTCCTGATCTCCGACTTCCGACAAGGACACGATCACCATGCCCTCTTCAACTCCTCTCCGCTTCGTCGTCGCCCCGTCCGGGTTCAAGGAATCCCTCGGTGCCGACGAGGTCGCAGTGGCTATCGGTGCAGGTATCCGCCGGGTGGTGCCCGGTGCCATCGTCAGCTCGGTTCCCCTGGTCGACGGGGGTGAAGGGTCTGCCCGCGCACTTGCCGGTGCCACCCTGGGAAAGGTGATCGACGCCGTCGTGACCGGGCCGGTCGGCACGCCGGTGGCGTCCCATTTCGCTCTCCTGGGAACCGACGGGCCGATCACAGCGGTCGTGGAGATGGCAGCGGCGGCCGGCCTGTCGCTGGTTCCGCGAGATATGCGTGACCCGACGATCACCACGAGCCGCGGAGTCGGTGAGCTCATCCGCGCCGCCCTCGATTACGGTGCCGAACGAATTCTTTTGGGCTGCGGTGATTCCGGTACTTCGGACGGCGGCGCAGGTTTGCTCCAAGCGCTCGGAGTGCGACTCCTCGATGCCGAAGGCCTCGAATTGGGTGACGGCGGAGGCGAGTTGGTCCGTCTCGATCACATCGATGTGTCCGGTCTCGATCCACGTCTGACTCCGGGAAGCGGCGTGGAGATCAGGGTCGCATGCAATCCGCACAACATTCTGTGTGGACCGGGGGGAGTCGCCCGGGTCTTCGCACCGCAGAAGGGTGCCACTCCGGGGCAAGTGGAGGTTCTGTCGGCTGCGATGGACCGCTGGGCCGAGGTGCTCGAGCGTGACCTGTCGACACGGCCCTCGGGCCTGAACCTGCGCACCGGGCCGGGCACGGGGGCGTCCGGCGGGATGGGTGCCGGCGTGGCTGCGGTCCTGCGAGCAGAGCTCCTACCGCGCTTCGAGGTGATGCTCGATCATGTGGATCTCGACAGCCTCATCGCGACGGCCGATCTGGTGTTGACCGCCGAGGGTTCCATCGACAAGCAGACGCCGAAGGGCAAGATCCCTACGGAGGTCGCGCGCCGAGCGAAGCTCCACGGCAAACCTGTGGTGGCGCTCGCGGGCACCATCGGTCTCGATGCCCGGGCCAATTACGACTCGGGTATCGACGCCTTCGCAGGCATTCTGCCCTCGCCGGTCGAACTGGTCGAAGCGCTCGAACGAGGTGCCGAGTTTCTGACCGATGCCACGGAGCGAGCGATGAGATTGATTCTGATCGGAGCGACGTTGGGTCGCTGAGAGGGCCATATCGGTGAAGCCCCTCCGCGATCTCGTGCAGGAGATCGTCGACTCGACGCGCGAGATATGCGGACGGTGCCCGGCACAGCATCGTCGATCGGGCGGCACGTCCTGGCCGAGTTCGTCGGTGACGTGAACCTGTCGGTCCGGCCGAGTAGCGTGACGTCGATGACGTCTTTCACCGATCCACGCGTGCGAGAGTTTCTGTCGGCAGGTACCCGCACCGGAAAGGTCGGCTACCTCGCTTCGGACGGACGGCCCCTGGTCGCCCCGATCTGGTTCGTCGTCGAGGACGATTCCATCGTGTTCAACACCGGAGCCGATACCGCCAAGGGGCGAGCGATCCGCAGGGATCCTCGGATCGTGTTGACCGTCGATCTCGAAGAGCCGCCGTACGGGTTCGTGCAGGTGCAGGGCGTTGCCTCGATCGACGAGGATCCCCGAGAACTGGTGCGTACGGCCACCGAGATCGGAGCGCGGTACATGGGCCGCGACAGAGGGGAGGAGTTCGGCAGACGCAACGGAGTTCCGGGCGAATTGATCGTTCGTTTGGTACCTACCAAGGTGATTGCCGCTTTCGACATGACGGCGTGACAACCGACGAACTCCGCGCGTGCGGGCCTGTAGATTGGCCGGGTGCCGAATCCAGCCACCGGTTCTGCACGTACGGGGGCGGGTGCTCTCGACGCGTGCTGGGCATGTAACGGTCCGGCCCATCTCGACGGATAAGTACTGAAAGGTAACTTCCGAGTTGTTCATGGTGAGAAAATAGAGATCGACGTAGTCAGCTTGCTCGATGTGTTCGGTGCCCATCGTTGTCCGCCGCTTCGGCGGCCGGTGGGGGCGCGTGTGATTGTGGGAAAGAGAGGAATCGATTGGACCCGCTAGGTGTGGAAGGTGCTGGAGACGACGACACGGGAGTCGACAGTCGGCAGCATCCCTCGTTCCCACTGTCACCGGCCCAATTGGGGATGTGGTTCGCGCAGCACGTGGACCCCTCGGTACCCGCCAACATCGCGCAGTACGTCGAGCTGCGCGGTGATCTCGACGTCGAACTGTTGCGGCGCGCATCGTCGCGCGCAGCCCTCGAACTGCAGTCCGGTTTCGTCCGTATCACCGAGATCGACGCGGAGCCACGACAGATCGTCGACCCCACCCTGGACGACTCGCTCGGACTGGTGGATCTGCGCGGCGAGAACGACCCTCGCGCGGCCGCCCTCGAGTGGATGCACGCCGATTACAGCGCTCCGATCGACATTCTTCGCGATCGACTGATCGCCGCCACCGTCCTGCGTATCGAGGACGATGTCTGGTTCTGGTACGAGCGCGTGCACCACGTCGTTCTCGACGGCTTCGGTGCCGTGACCTTCATGAACCGCGCTGCGGAGTTGTACACGTCCGAGGTCGAGGGCACCGAACCGACGAAGAACCTGGCCTCGGATCTGACCAAGGTCTACGACATCGAGATGTCCTACCGCGATTCGAGCCGCTTTCAGGCCGATCGCGAATACTGGGCGTCGCGGATCGACGGAATCGACGGAGTCACCACCCTCGCCGGACACACCGCTCCGCCGGCCCCGAAGAGTCAGATCGACAGCACCGCTCTGTCTGCCGACACGATGGGCAGTCTCGATGCCCTGCGCGCCGAAACCGACACGACGATGGCGACCATCGTCATCGCCGCGTTCGCGGCGTATCTGGCCCAGATGACCGGCCGCGAGGACGTCGTGCTGTCACTGCCGGTGACCGCGCGAACCACCGCGGTTCTGCGCCGCTCCGGCGGCATGGTGTCCAACGTGGTGCCGCTGCGGTTCGACGTCTCGGGCGACACCACCGTCGAAACGATGCTGGCGCGCGTCAACGCCGAGGTCTCCGGTGCACTGCGCCACCAGCGGTACCGGCACGAGGACATTCGCCGCGACGCCGGCGGCGCAAGCGGTCAGGCTGCGTTCTTCGGTCCCTGGGTCAACATCATGCTGTTCTTCGGCGAGGTGCGCCTGGGATCGATGGTCGGCGGGATCAACATCCTCTCCACCGGCCTCATCGAGGACTTCGGACTGAACCTCTACACGAGCGTCGCCGGGGCCACGACCCACATCGACTTCGAGTCCAACCCCAACCTCTACGGCCCCGATCAGTCCGGCCGCAATCACGAGCGGTTCGTCGACTTCCTCGGCCGTTTCGTGGCAGCAGCCCCGACGGACCTCGTCTGGGACCTGGCTCTGACCGACGGATCCGAGCGCGCACTGGTCGTCTCCGAGTGGAACCACACCGAACACGAGACCACGCCCAGCACTCTGCTCACCGCCTTCGAGGCTGCTGCGGCAGCTCGTCCCGACGCCACGGCTCTGGTGTACGAGGGCGACGTCCTGACTTACGGAGAACTGTCGGCGCGGGTGAACGGCCTCGCTCGCCATCTGATCGACATGGGCGTCGGCCCGGAGACTCTTGTCGGCTTGTCCATTCGACGCTCGTTCGATCTTGTGGTCGGCATGTACGCCATCGTGGCGGCAGGCGGAGCGTGGGTACCGATCGACCCGGATCATCCTGCCGAACGCACGGCCTACATCCTCGACTCCGCGCAGCCTCGGTGCGTACTGATCTCGTCGCGTGACGACGTGTCGCTGCCCGAGGGCACCGACACGGTCGCCGTCGATCTGGTCGATTTGTCCGCCCGGTCGTCCGCTCCGGTCCGCGATGCGGAACGGATTGCGCCGCTTCGTGTTTCGAACACCGCGTACGTCATCTACACCTCCGGCTCCACCGGCCGCCCGAAGGGCGTCGCCGTGGAGCACGCCGCCATCCACAATCAGATGGAGTGGATGCTGGCGGAGTATCCGATGGATACCACCGATGTCTATCTGCAGAAGACGGCGACGACGTTCGACGTCTCGCTGTGGGGTTTCTTCCTGCCGCTTCGAGTGGGCGCGACGATGGTGCTCGCCACCCCCGACGGGCATCGCGACTCGGTCTACGTGGCGAACAGGATCGCCGAGCATCGCGTCACGGTCACCGACTTCGTGCCCTCGATGCTGACCGTGTTCGTCGCCAACGCGCCAGCCAACACCTGTGCTTCGCTGCGTCACGTCTTTGTGATCGGCGAGGCGCTTCCGGTCGAGACGGCAGCAGCATTCCGATCCGTCTGCGCCGCAGGACTGCACAACCTCTACGGTCCCACCGAGGCGGCGGTCTCGGTGACGTACCACGAGAGCAGCCCACAGGACACGCGAACCGTCCCGATCGGTGTGCCAGAGTGGAACACCCGGGCCTTCGTACTGGACAGCCGGCTGCGACCCACTCCGGTGGGAGAAGCGGGCGAGCTCTACCTCGCGGGCGTCCAGCTCGCGCGGGGCTACGTGGGTCGCCCCGACCTGAGCTCGGATCGGTTCGTGGCCAACCCCTTCGGCGACGCCGGAGAGCGGATGTATCGCACCGGCGACCTCGTTCGGTGGCGCAGCGACGGAGTGCTGGACTACATCGGACGCACTGACTTCCAGGTGAAGTTCCGTGGCCAGCGCATCGAGCTGGGCGAGATCGAAACCGTGCTGCTCGCACACGAATCCATCTCGCAGGCAGTGACATTGGTCGTGCAGACGGTCACCGGCGACCAACTCGTCGCCTACGTCGTCGCCGGGCCGGGGAAGTCCATCGACTCCGCCGAGGCCATCGAATTCGCCGGGCATGCGCTGCCGTCCTACATGGTTCCCGCAGCAGTGGTCGTGCTCGATGCGCTGCCGCTCAACACCAGCGGGAAGCTGGATCGAAAAGCGTTGCCGGAGCCGGTGTTCACCAGCGCCAAGAAGTACCGAGCACCGCAGAGTCGCGCGGAATACGTCGTCGCCGGAATCTACGAGGACCTGCTCGGCGCGTCCAAGGTCGGTCTGGACGAGGACTTCTTCGAGCTCGGCGGCAACTCGCTGATCGCCACACAATTGGTGACACGAGTCGGCGGCGCACTCGGAGTACGCCTGGGAGTGCGCGAGCTGTTCGAGGCTCCCACCGTCGGCGCACTGGCTGCCCGGGCCGAGTCGGCCGCCGGCCGCGGATCCGACACCCCGATCCTCGAATCCCGGGAACGCCCCGAGCGCATCCCACTCTCGCCTGCACAGCAACGCATGTGGTTCCTCAACCGGTTCGATCCGGCCACTGCGGTGTACAACCTGCCGTTCTCGGTCCATCTGAGCGGCCCACTCGACGTGAGTGCCCTGTCGGCTGCATTCGCAGACGTCGTGGAACGACACGAGACGCTGCGCACCGTGTACCCGGAAGTGGACGGATCGCCCGAGCAGGTCGTGCTCAACGCGGCCAGGACACCGGCCACGATCACCCCGATCCGCATCGAACGGCACGAGCTCGGTGGCCGACTGCACGAGTTGGTGGCCAAGGGCTTCGACGTCACGATCGACACGCCGTTCCGAATCGCGCTGTTCGAGATGTCGCCCACCGAGTACGAACTGGCGATGGTCCTGCACCACATCGCTGCCGACGGAGCCTCCTTCGGACCGTTGGCGCGCGACGTCCTGCTGGCCTACTCGAGCCGGATACAGGGCCGCGCTCCCGAGTGGACGCCGCTCGAGGTCCAGTACGCCGACTACGCGCTCTGGCAGCGTGCGGTACTCGGTCCCGAAACCGATCCGCATTCGCTCGCTGCACGCGAAATCGCCTATTGGAGTGCCACACTCGAGGATCTACCCGATCAGCTGGCGCTGCCGTCGAGTAGGCCCCGCCCCGCCGTGTCGTCCAACGCAGGCAGCAAGCTGCGCATCGAGATTCCGGCCCGGTTGCACAGTGCTCTGGCCGATCTCGCCCGCGCGAACAACTCGTCGCTGTTCATGGTGATGCAGTCGGCGTACGCGCTGTTGCTGGCTCGACTGAGCGGCACCACCGACATCGCCATCGGCGCGCCGGTGGCCGGTCGCGGTGAGCCTGCACTCGACGACCTCGTCGGAATGTTCGTCAACACGTTGGTACTTCGTACCGATGTCGATCCTGCACTGTCGTTCGAGCAGCTGCTCGCTCGCGTCCGCGACACGGACCTGTCGGCATTCGCGCATGCCGACGTTCCGTTCGAGCGCCTGGTCGAGGTTCTCAATCCGGTCCGCTCGACATCACGGCACCCGTTGTTCCAGGTGGCGCTCTCCCTGGAATCGGCCATGTCTCGTGAACTCACCGTCGGCGGGCTCCGCGCCGTGGCCGCCGAATTCGATGTCCCGATAGCGAAATTCGACCTCCAGCTCTGGCTCACCGAGCATCAGGTCGACGGAACTGCCGCGGGTATCGATGCGGTGTTCGAGTACGCGACCGATCTGTTCGACGCAGATGTGGTCGACAGCTTCGCGCGGCGCTTCCTCGGAATTCTGGACGCAGTCACCACCGACGCGTCGGTTCCGGTCGGCGATGTCGACATCGTGGACGCCGCCGAATACGAGTCCGTCGTGTCCACCTGGAACGTGTCCGGGCCGGACGTCTCTCGCGACGTGACGTTGATCGACCTGCTCGACGCCGCGGCCTCGGCTCAGCCGGACGGAGTGGCCGTGCGCTTCGGCGACACGTCGTTGACGTACGCCGAGTTCGATGCTCGGACCAATCGCCTTGCCCGCGTACTGATCTCGCACGGCGTCGGCCCCGAGAGCCTCGTCGCGGTCGCCCTACCGAGGTCGGCGGAACTCGTCGTCGCGCTGGTTGCGGTCGTGAAGGCCGGTGGCGGTTACCTCCCCGTCGATCCGAGCTACCCGCTGGACCGCGTCGAGTACATGCTCGACGATGCGCGTCCGACATCGATTCTCTTCTCGGGAACGGACCCGATCGAGCTGCCCGCGGACGTCGAATCTCGTATCGGCGCAACGTTCGTCGACATCGACACGGTCGATCTGTCGTCGATCTCGGACGCACCGGTGACCGACACCGATCGCATTCGCCCGCTTCGCCCCACCAACGTCGCGTACGTCATCTACACCTCGGGGTCTACCGGTCGCCCCAAGGGTGTTCTGGTGCCGCACCGCAACGTGGTTCGGCTGCTCGCGAACACCGATGCGGTCTACGGCTTCGGAGCCGACGACGTGTGGACGATGTTCCACTCCTACGCGTTCGACTTCTCGGTGTGGGAACTGTGGGGTCCGTTGCTGTACGGCGGCACTCTGGTGGTCGTCGACTACTTCACCTCGCGCTCACCCGAAGCGTTCCATCAGCTGCTCGTGGACGAACGAGTGACGGTGCTCAACCAGACTCCGTCGGCGTTCTACCAACTGTCCGAGGCCGATCGCAGTGCGGCCTCGACCGGCGGCGAGCTGTCTCTGCGCTACGTGATCTTCGGCGGCGAGGCGCTCGAACAGCGTCGATTGAGCGGCTGGTTCGAGCGGCACGGCGATCGTGCACCGCAGCTGATCAACATGTACGGCATCACCGAGACCACGGTGCACGTGTCGTATCAAGCGTTGGGCTCCGCGTCCGTCGCAACGACCGCATCGGTGGTCGGCAAGCCGATCGCAGGGCTGCGCGTCTACGTTCTCGATACCCGGCTCCATCCGGTCCCGGTCGGGGTGCCCGGCGAGATGTACGTTGCCGGTGGACAATTGGCGCGCGGATACCTGGGACGCGCACCGCTCACCGCGGTGCGGTTCGTGGCCGATCCGTTCGCCTCCGGCCCCGATGCCGGGTCGTTGCTCTACCGCACCGGCGATCTGGCGCAGTGGAACGCATCGGGCGAGCTCGAATATCTGGGCCGCTCCGACGATCAGGTCAAAGTGCGCGGCTTCCGAATCGAGTTGGGTGAGGTCGAGGCCGCGGTCACCGCGCACCCCGCCGTCACCCAGGCCGCCGTCGTCGTCCGTGAGGATTCGCCCGGGGCGGCCCGGTTGGTCGCCTACGTGGTCTCGGCGGTGGCGAACGGTCGGCCGACCCTCGACCTCGAGGATCTGCGAACCGGTATCGCCGAACTGTTGCCGGAGTACATGGTTCCGTCGGCGTTCGTTGCACTGGAGACGATTCCGTTGACGGTCAACGGAAAGCTGGACCGGCGCGCACTGCCTGCGCCGGTGTTCGAGGTGCGAGATTTCCGCGCACCGACGACACCGATCGAAGAGATCGTCGCCGACGTCTTCGCCGAGGTCCTCGGCGTCGAGAGAGTAGGACTGGACGACGACTTCTTCGAGCTCGGCGGTAACTCGCTGATCGCCACCCAGGTGGTCTCGCGGCTCGGAGTGGCACTCGACGCCACCGTGCCGGTGCGCATGCTGTTCGAGGCGTCGACGGTCGCGCTGCTCGCGGTGCGCGTCGAACAGGCGGCGGGGGAGGGCGGCCGGACTGCACTGGTCGCGACCGTCCGTCCGGAGCGCATCCCGTTGTCGCTTGCGCAGCAACGCATGTGGTTCCTCAACAGGTTCGACGTCGACTCCGCCGCATACAACATTCCGTTCGCGCTGAAGCTGACCGGCGACCTGGATGTCGCCGCACTGCAGGTCGCCATCATGGATGTGATCGACCGGCACGAGTCGCTGCGCACCGTCTATCCCGACACCGCGCACGGACCGCAGCAGTCCATTCTCGACGCCGCTCAGACGGTGCCGAACCTGATGCCGATTCCGACCTCGGCAGCCGACATTCAGCGACAGGTCTTCGCGCTCGCGTCGACGACGTTCGACGTCACCGTCAACGTTCCGATCCAGGCGCGACTGTTCGAGATCGGCCCACGCGAACACGTGATCGCCATGGTGGTGCACCACATCTCGGCCGACGGATGGTCGATGGGACCGCTGGCCCGAGACATCATGATCGCCTACGCCTCGCGCACCGCGTGGGAGAACCCGGCCTGGATGCCGTTGGAAGTGCAGTATGCCGACTACAGCCTATGGCAGCGTTCGGTTCTGGGCTCCGAGGACGATCCGCAGTCGTTGATCTCCGGTCAGGTGAACTACTGGGCCGACATCCTCGCCGGTCTACCCGACCAGCTCGATCTGCCGACCGACCGGCCGCGCCCCAGTCGCCAGTCCTACCAGGGCTCCTCCATCGGATTCGACGTGCCTGCCGATGTGCACCAGGGCCTGTCCGCTCTGGCACATACCCACAACGCATCGCTGTTCATGGTCGTCCACGCCGCACTGGCCGTGCTTCTGGCCCGACTGTCGGGCACCGAGGACATCGCCATCGGTACTCCGGTCGCCGGCCGCGGTGACGCAGCGCTCGACGACGTCGTCGGCATGTTCGTCAACACGCTCGTTCTGCGCACCGACATCGACTCCGGACGCACGTTCTCCGAACAGATCGGCCGCGCGCGCGAAGTCGCGCTCGGAGCCTTCGGCCACGCCGATCTACCGTTCGAGCGTCTGGTCGAGGTCCTCAACCCGTCGCGGTCGCAAGCTCGACACCCGCTGTTCCAGGTCATGCTCTCGTTCGAGAACCTCACCCGAACACACGTCGACCTGCCGGGCCTGTCGGTGGACAGCGTCGCCCTCGATGCCGAAATCGCCAAGTTCGACCTGCAGCTCACCGTGACCGAGTCGATCGGACTGGACGGCCGCGGACAGGGCATGTTCGCCGAACTGACCTACGCGACAGACCTTTTCGATGCCGAGACCGTTCGCGGGTTCGCCGACCGGTTCGTACGGATGCTCACGGCCGTGGTGGCCGATTCGTCGGTGGCCGTCGGCGACATCGATCTGCTCGACGACGGCGAGCACGATCGCGTGGTGGCCGAATGGAACGACACCGAACACGAGGTCCCCGCCGACATCACTCTGGTGGACCTGTTCGACCGACAGGTCGCCCTGACCTCGGACGCAACTGCACTGGTCTTCGAGGGTGAGCGGCTGACGTATGCCGAGTTCGATGCACGGGTCAACCGTCTTGCGCGCCATCTGGTCTCGCTGGGCGTCGGGCCCGACACGTTGGTCGGCCTCGCGATCGCCCGCAGCCTCGACCTGTTCGTCGGCATGTACGCGATCGTCAAGGCCGGGGCCGGATACGTGCCGATCGACCCGACCCAACCGGCGGATCGCAACGACTACATCGTGGCCACCGCGGCACCGATCCGGGTGTTGTCCACCGTGCGCGATCACGTCGAATTCCCCGACGTCGACACGATCGACATCGACACGCTCGATACTTCGAACCTGTCCTCGGAACCGTTGCGCGACAGCGACCGACGCGCCCCACTGCGTTCGCGGAACCTCGCGTACGTCATCTTCACGTCGGGTTCGACGGGCCGTCCCAAGGGTGTCGGGGTGTCGCACGACGCGATCGTCAACCGACTGCTGTGGATGCAGGGCGAATACGCCCTGACTCCGCGCGACGTGGTGCTGCAGAAGACGCCGTCCACGTTCGACGTGTCGGTGTGGGAGTTCTTCTGGGCGCTCCAGGTCGGTGCCTCGGTGGTGATCGCCGTTCCCGACGGTCACCGAGATCCCATCTACTTGCTCGATGTCATTGCACGCGAACGTGTCTCGGTGGTGCACTTCGTGCCGTCGATGATGTCGGTGTTCGTGCCCGAAGTCGAGCGGCGTCGCAGCGCGGGAGCCTCGCTCCGACTGATGTTCGCCTCCGGCGAGGCGCTACCGCCCACCACCGCTCGCGCACTGCGGCGTGCGGTCGCCTCGGTGGAACTGCACAACCTGTACGGACCGACCGAGGCTGCCGTGGACGTGACGTACCATGCGGTCACGGATTCGGATTCCGACGTGATGCCGATCGGTGCTCCGGTCTGGAACACCGCTGTCTACGTGCTGGATTCGCGACTGCATCCCACCCCGGTCGGTGTTGCAGGTGAGCTCTATCTCGCCGGCACCCAGCTCGCGCGTGGCTATGTGGGACGCCCCGACCTGACCGCGGACAGGTTCGTCGCTCACCCGTTCGCCGATGGCGGCGCGCGGCTGTACCGCACCGGCGACGTCGTGCGCTGGAATCGCGACGGCGAGCTCGAATACGTCGGGCGTTCCGACTTCCAGGTCAAGTTGCGCGGCCTGCGCATCGAACTGGGTGAGATCGAAACGGCGCTGCTCGCGCAGCGGTCGGTCTCTCAAGCCGTTGTCGTGGTCCGCCGCGACCAACTCGTCGGATACGTGGTTCCTTCGGGGGTGTCGGTCGACACCGGAGCCGTTCTGTCGGCGCTACGCGGCCGTCTGGCGGAGTACATGGTGCCGTCGACACTGATCGTGCTGCCCGAGTTCCCGCTCGGCGCCAGCGGAAAGCTCGACCGAAAGGCGTTGCCCGACCCCGCATTCGAGGTCACCGAGTACCGCGAACCGACCAACGACATCGAACGCACCGTCGCCGAGGTGTACGCCCAGGTGCTGGGCGTCGAGCGCGTGGGTCTCGACGACGACTTCTTCGAGCTGGGCGGAAACTCGCTCATCGCAACGCAACTCGTGTCCCGACTCGGCGTCGCGCTGGACACCCGGATCGCCGTTCGCGAGCTGTTCGACGCGTCCTCGGTGGCCGACCTCGCAGCCAGACTGGGCACCCTGGTCGCCACCGGCAGCAGGCCGCCGCTGGTACCGCAGCAGCGTCCGCAGCACATTCCGCTGTCGCTGGCGCAACAGCGGATGTGGTTCCTCAACAAGTTCGACGTCGAATCGGCGGCCAACAACATCCCGATCGCCGTCCGGTTGTCCGGTCTGCTCGACCGCCGGGCCATGCAGATCGCGGTCGCGGACGTCGTCGCCAGGCACGAGTCTCTACGGACGGTGTTCCCGGAGACCGACGGCACGGCTCATCAGGTGATCGTCGACGCGCAGTCGGCCACACCGGAATTGACGCCGATCGAAATTTCCGCGCATCAGGTGGCCGATGCCATGCGCGAGCTGGCGACGACAGGATTCGACCTGTCGAAGGACCTCCCGTTCCGTACCCGGTTGTTCGAGGTGAGCCCCACCGAGCACCTGCTGGTGTTCGTGGTGCACCACATCGCCGCCGATGGTTTCTCGCTCGGCCCACTCACTCGCGACGTCATGAATGCCTATGCGGCGCGGTCGATGAACCAGGAGCCGTACTGGACTCCGCTTCCGGTCGACTACGCCGACTACAGCCTGTGGCAGCGCGAGGTGCTGGGCTCCGAGGACGACCCCACGTCCGTGGTCTCGCAGCAGATCGACTACTGGACGACTACGTTGGCCGGTCTGCCCGATCAGCTCGATGTGCCCTCCGACCGTCCCAGGCCGGCAGTGGCATCGAACAGCGGTGCGCTGGTGCGTTTCTCGATCGACGGAGAACTGCATCGCGCTCTGATCGAGGCGTCCCGACGTGAGAACGCGTCGCTGTTCATGCTGGTGCACACCAGCCTCGCGGTACTGCTGTCGCGGCTGTCCGGCGAGACCGACATCGCGATCGGCACACCGGTCGCGGGCCGCGGTGAGGCGGCGCTCGACGATCTGATCGGCATGTTCGTCAACACCCTCGTGCTCCGAACGGAGATCGACACCGCGCGCAGGTTCGACCAGGTACTCGCCGATGCTCGCGAGACCGACCTGTCGGCGCTGGCACACGTGGACGTTCCGTTCGAGCGTTTGGTGGAGATCCTCAACCCGGTACGTTCCACGGCACGTCATCCCCTCGTGCAGGTGGTGCTCGCGTTCCAGAACCTGGGGCAGAAGGATCTCGAACTACCGGGACTGTCGGTCTCGGGCGTCGACTTCGAGACCCTGGTTGCACTGTTCGACCTGCAGTTCACGTTCGTCGAATCGTTCGGACCCAGTGGCGCGGCGCAGGGTATGACGTTCGATGTCACCTACGCCACCGACCTGTTCGACGAGTCCACGGTGGTCACCCTGGGTGAGCGCCTGATCAAGGTCCTCGAATCCGTCGCCGACAACCTCTCGACCGTCGTGGGCGACATCGAACTGCTCGACGACGTCGAGTACAAACGCGTGCTCGACGACTGGAACGACACCGACCACGACGTCGACCGGTCGCAGACGCTGGCCTCCCTCGGGCGGTCGGTCGAATCCGACGGAACCGCACTGGTATTCGGTGACGAGTCGGTGTCCTACGGCGAGTTCGACGCACGGGTGGCTCGTCTTGCGCGGTACCTCGTCGATCGTGGTGTCGGGCCCGAGACCACCGTGGCGATCGCTGCCCGTCGTTCGGTGGAGCTCCTCGTCGGAATTCACGCGATCGTCGCGGCGGGCGGTGCCTACGTACCGATCGACCCGGATCAGCCTGCCGAGCGAATTGCGCACATCCTGCGCACCGCGGCACCGGTGTGTGTATTGAGCACGTCACGAGACTCGGTGGATGCCGACGGGCTCGACGTGATCGACATCGACCTTCTCGATCTGTCCGGGTTCTCCGATGCACCGATCACCGACGCGGACCGAATCGGTGCACTCGCACCGACGAACACCGCATACGTCATCTTCACGTCCGGGTCGACCGGGCAGCCGAAAGGCGTGGCCGTCACACACGAGGCAATCGTCAACCGTCTGCTGTGGATGCAGTCGGAGTACGAGCTCGCCGCCGACGATGTCGTGCTGCAGAAGACCCCCGTCACGTTCGACGTGTCGGTGTGGGAACTGTTCTGGCCGTTGCAGATCGGGGCGACGCTGGTCATCGCGAAGCCGGACGGGCACCGAGACCCGCAGTACCTGCTCGAGACCATCGAGGCGCAGGCGGTCACGACGGCACACTTCGTGCCGTCGTTGCTCGAGGTCTTCGTCTCCGTCGTCGCAGCCGAGTCGTCGTCTGCAGCCGCGTCGCTGCGGACTCTGTTCGCCTCCGGTGAGGCGCTGCCCGCCGAGGTCGGCGAACGCGTCCGACGCGTCCTGCCGGGCGTGGCGCTGCACAACCTCTACGGACCCACCGAAGCGGCTGTCGACGTCACCTATCACGAGGTGTCCGAGGCGGACGTCGACCTGGTTCCGATCGGTGTTCCGGTGTGGAACACCAGAACGTACGTCCTCGACTCCCGACTGTCCCCGGTTGCTCCCGGCGTCGCAGGTGAGCTCTATCTCGCCGGAGTACAACTGGCCCGTGGCTACCTCGGTCGAGTGGATCTGACGGCAGATCGATTCCTGCCGGATCCGTTCGGCGAACCGGGTTCTCGCATGTACCGCACCGGCGATCTGGTGCGCTGGCGGGAGTCCTCGTCTCACACCGGGCGTCTGGAGTACTTGGGCCGCACCGACTTCCAGGTCAAGTTGCGTGGCTTGCGCATCGAACTCGGGGAGATCGAGACCGTGCTGCGCCGGCACCCGTCGGTGGAGTCTGCCGTGGTGCTGGTTCGGCAGACGGCCGTCGCCGGAGATCAACTGGTCGCCTATGTGGTCCCCGCCTCCGGTGCTACCGTCGACGTGGCCGACCTGACGGCGTTCGCCGCCCGCTCGCTCGCCGGGTACATGGTTCCGGCTGCGACCGTCGTGCTCGACGCACTTCCGCTGACCGCCAACGGCAAGCTCGACCGGCGCGCGCTCCCGGCACCGGATATCGAGCAGCGTGCCTTCCGCGCTCCGACGACCACGTCGGAAATCGTGGTGTCGCAGGTGTTCCGCGACGTGCTCGGCGTCGACGTCGTCGGAGCCGACGACGAGTTCTTCGCTCTCGGCGGTAACTCGCTCGTGGCGACCAGGGTGGCGTCGCGCATCGGTGCCGCGACGGACACCACGGTCAGTGTCCGGACCATCTTCGAGGCGTCGACGGTGGCGGCTCTGGCGGCGAAGCTGGACGAACTCTCGGGATCGGGACGAAAGACTCCTCTGGTGCGCACCGAGTTGCCGGACTTCGTTCCGCTGTCGCTCGCCCAGCGCCGGATGTGGTTCCTCAACCGTTTCGATGTCGATTCGGCAACGGAGAATCTGCCCGTCGCCATCGAACTGATCGGTGACCTCGACGTCGTCGCGCTGCGCTCTGCCGTGGCCGACGTGATCGAACGGCACGAATCGCTGCGCACCGTCTACCCCGAGGTGGACGGGGTGGCCTCTCAGGTCATCGTCCCCGCAGCGCAGGTAGCTCCGGAGCTGGCACCGACGAAGGTCACCGCCGACGACGTCACCGCCGCCCTGGCCGAGTTCTTCGTGCAGGGTTTCGACGTCACGGCCGCACCCCCACTGCGCGCCATTCTGCTCGAGCTCGACTCGAACCGGCATGTGCTGGCCTTGGCCACACATCACATTGCCGCAGACGGTTTCTCGATCGGACCGATGACTCGCGACCTCATGGTCGCGTACGCGGCCCGGAGTGCAGGAAGCGAACCGGGTTGGGCACCGCTTGCGGTTCGCTACGCCGACTACACCCTGTGGCAGCAGACCGTGCTCGGTTCCGAGAGCGATCCCGATTCACCGGTGTCCGGCCAGATCCGACATTGGACGCGAACGCTGTCGGGACTGCCGGACGAGAGCACGTTCCCCGGCGACCGAGTGCGTCCCGATCGGTCGTCCTACCGCGGCGGCAACATTCGGCTGACGCTCGATGCGCAGACGCATGCGCGTCTCGGCGCGGTAGCCCGTGCCAATCAGAGCTCACTGTTCATGGTGTTGCACTCTGCTCTCGCGGTGTTGCTCTCCCGGTTGTCGGGCGAAACCGACATCGCCATCGGTACTCCGGTCGCCGGTCGCGGTGAGGCGGCACTCGACGACGTCATCGGTATGTTCGTCAACACCCTCGTGCTGCGCACCGAGATCGATCCCGGTGCTGCCTTCACCGAACTGCTCGCCCGTACGCGCAACACCGATCTGTCGGCGTTCGCGCACGCGGAGGTACCGTTCGAGCGACTCGTCGAGGTACTCGACCCACCGAGGTCGGCCGCGCGGCATCCGCTGATCCAGGTGATGCTCACCGTGCAGAACATGGAGCAGACCGAACTCGAGCTCCCGGGCCTGACCGTGCGCGGAGTCGATCTCGACGTCGAGACGGCGAAGTTCGACATTCAGTTCACGTTCACCGAGAACCAGGCGGACGGCAGCTCGGCCATCGACGTGACGTTCGCCCGTGATCTCTACGACGAGGACACAGCCCGCGCCTTCGGTGAGCGCCTGATCCGCGTGCTGGAGTCGGTCGGAACCGATGCCGAGCAGCCCGTCGGGGACATCCCGGTGATGGATACGGCCGAGCGCGATCACGTTCTCGCCCTTGCCCAGGACGCACCGGCGGTCGCGGATTCTGCCGACTCCATCGTCTCCCTGTTCGCGGCCAGGGTCGCGGAGAACCCGGACGCTGCCGCCGTCGTCTTCGACGGTCGGTCGCGCACGTACGGAGACATCGACACCGAGTCGACGGCACTGGCGAGAGTTCTTGTCGCACAGGGTGTCGGCCGCGAATCCGCGGTCGCAGTCGTACTGCCTCGCACGGCCGATCTCGTGGTGGCGCTGCTCGCGGTGCTCAAGGCCGGAGGCGCATATGTACCGATCGATCCGTCGTACCCGGCCGATCGCATCGAGTTCGTGCTCGCCGACTCGCGTCCCGCCGCGGTACTGACCTGGACCGGTGTCGAGGTCGCGCTACCGCCGGAACTGCCCAGGGTCGACATGGACACCCCAGCGGACGATTCCCGGTTCGCAACGGACGTCCTTCGCGCGGTGACGGCCGCAGAAGCTGCGTACGTCATCTACACCTCGGGTTCGACCGGTACCCCCAAGGGCGTCGTCGTCCCGCACCGCAACGTCGTCCGCCTGCTGGCGAACACCCAGCGGCACTTCGATTTCGGTCCCGCCGACATCTGGACTCTGTTCCACTCGTACGCGTTCGACTTCTCCGTGTGGGAACTGTGGGGCCCGCTCACCACGGGTGGCACCGTCGTCGTGGTCGACTACTTCACGTCGAGGTCGCCGGAAGCGCTGCGCGAGTTGTTGATTCGCGAACGCGTGACCGTGCTCAACCAGACCCCGTCTGCTTTCTACCAGTTCGACCAGGCCGACCGCACGGCATCGGGTGCTGCCGAGTACGCGCTGCGCTACGTCGTCTTCGGCGGAGAGGCGTTGGAGCTGCGTCGATTGAGCGGTTGGTTCGATCGGCACGGCGATCGTTCCCCACAGTTGGTCAACATGTACGGCATCACCGAAACCACCGTCCACGTCTCGCATCGGGCGCTCGATGCGCAGGCTGCCGCGGTGGCATCGGGGTCACTGGTGGGTCGGGCGATCTCCGGGTTGTCCGTGTACGTGTTGGATGCGCGACTCGGCCTCGTGCCGGCGGGTGTCCCGGGAGAGATGTACGTCTCGGGCGGTCAGGTGGCGCGGGGATACCTGGGTCGGCCGGACCTGACGGCGACACGATTCGTGGCAGATCCCTTCGCAGGCGACGGATCCGTGCTCTATCGCACCGGTGACGTCGCCCGGTGGTCGCCCACCGGTGAGCTCGAATTCGTCGGTCGCGCAGACGATCAGGTCAAGATCCGCGGCTTCCGCATCGAACTGGGCGAAGTCGAATCGTCGGTTCTGTCGGCTCCGGCCGTCGGACAGGCCGCGGTGATCGTGCGCGAGGACGCTCCCGGTGCCGCACGCCTGGTTGCTTACCTGGTGCCCGCAACCGGTTCCACGATCGACGTCGACGCCGTCCGTGCGTCGGTGGCCGAGCAGCTCCCCGAGTACATGGTCCCGTCGGCGTTCGTGGTGCTCGACGCAATTCCGTTGACCACCAACGGAAAGCTGGACCGGCGAGCGTTGCCCGAACCGGCCGCACGAACCCGTGAGTTCAGGCAACCGACGACTCCGATCGAGTCCATGGTCGCCGAGGTGTTCGCCGACGTCCTCGGTCTCGACCGGGTCGGTCTCGACGACGACTTCTTCGAACTCGGCGGCAACTCGCTGGTGGCCACCCAGGTGGTGTCCCGACTCGGTGCCTCCGCCGACACGACGGTCCCGGTTCGGGCATTGTTCGAGGCCCCGACGGTCGCGGCACTCGCCGCGAGGGTCGAGCAGGGCTCGGGCGCGCGGCCGGCGCTGGTGCCAGGGCCTCGTCCCGATCGAGTTCCACTCTCGCTCGCGCAGCAGCGGATGTGGTTCCTCAACCGGTTCGACTCGGACTCGACGGCGTACAACATCCCGTTCGCCCTGCGGCTGAGCGGCGATCTGAACGTCGGCGCGTTGCAGAGCGCGGTCTCGGACGTCATCGAGCGGCACGAGACACTGCGATCGGTGTACCCGGATTCGCCCGAGGGACCGCATCAGGTGGTCGTGCCGATGTCCCAGGTGCCGACGACTCTCGACGTGATCGACACCGACGCGGAATCGGTGACCGCTCGGGTGCTGGAGCTGCTGGCGTCGACGTTCGACGTGACCGCAGAGGTTCCGTTGAAGACCTCGCTGTTCCGAGTCTCCGACACCGAGTTCGTGCTGGCGATGGTGGTCCATCACATCAGCGCCGACGGTCTGTCGATGATGCCGTTGTCGACCGACGTCATGACGGCCTATGCCGCCCGTACCCGGCATTCCGATCCCGCATGGGCTCCGCTGCCGGTGCAGTACGCCGACTACGCGCTCTGGCAACGCGACGTTCTCGGCTCCGAGGACGACGCCGAATCGATTGCAGCGCAACAGATTCGATACTGGTCTGCCGCGCTGTCGGAGTTGCCCGAGCAGATCGAGCTACCTCTCGATCGCCCGCGTCCGGCGAGCCAGACGTTCCGCGGCAATCGCATCGATTTCCGAATCGACGTCGACGCGCACGCGCGTCTCGCGGAACTGGCACGTGCGCACAACGCGACCGTCTTCATGGCCGTGCATGCGGCCTTCGCAGTGCTGCTCTCGCGGATCTCGGGGTCCTCGGACATCGTCGTGGGTACACCCATCGCAGGTCGCGGCGAGGCCGAGATCGAGAATCTCGTCGGCATGTTCGTCAACACCCTGGTGTTGCGACTCGATGTTCCGGGCGAGGCGACCTTCGGTGATCTCCTCGACGCCGCGCGTGAAACCGATCTGCAGGCGTTCGCCAACTCGGACATCCCGTTCGAGCGGCTCGTCGACGTGGTCAACCCCACGCGCTCGACGGCTCGGCACCCGCTGTTCCAGGTCGGCTTCTCGTTCCAGAACTTCGCTCGCCGCGAGTTCGAGCTCGACGGGTTGGAAATCTCGGCGCTCGACACCGAGACCGGCAACTCCCAGTTCGATCTGCATCTGATCGTGTCCGAAGCCCAGCAGGGCGACGGCGCGGCAGGTGGCTTCGATGCCCTGCTGACGTACGCGACGGATCTGTTCGACGAGAGCACGGCCCGTTCACTCGTGGCCCGCTTCGAGGCCGTGCTGGCCGCCGTCGTGGCGTCGTCGTCGACACCCATCGGCGATCTCGACGTGCTGCTGGACGGCGAGCGATCTGCGATCGTCGAGGACTGGAACGACACGGTTCACGATTTCGGTGCCGTGGAACACACGACCCTGCCCGATCTGTTCGGTGCAGCCGCCGAACGCGACCGCGCTGCAGTCGCACTCGTCCACGACGACGGCGTGGTGACGTACGGAGAGTTCGCCGAGCGGGTCTCGCAGCTCGCGCGGCACCTGATCGGCATGGGTGTCGGGCCGGAAGTGCCTGTCGGCCTTGCCATTCGACGCTCGGTCGATCTCCTCGTCGGCATGTACGCCATCTCGACGGCAGGCGGGGCGTACGTTCCGATCGATCCGGACCAGCCGTCCGAGCGCAACGCGTTGGTCCTCGAGACAGCCGCTCCTGCGTGCATTCTGATCTCCGGCGATGTGGGTGCCGAGATCACCGATGCTGCCCCGATCGTGGATCTGGCCCGGTTCGACGCCGATGCCTACTCGGGTGCTCCGGTGGACGCGCCCGAACGCACCGGTGCGCTCACCGCAGCCAACACCGCGTACGTCATCTTCACGTCCGGATCGACCGGTCGTCCGAAGGGCGTTGCGGTCTCGCACGGGGCCGTCGTCAACCAGCTGAACTGGCTGCGTGCGGAGTACGCACTCGACGAGACCGACGCAGCGCTGCTCAAGACCGCAGCCACGTTCGACCTGTCGGTGTGGGAGTTCTGGTCGCAGCTGACCTCCGGCGGACGGCTCGTCGTGGCCGAGGCCGACGGTCATCGTGACCCCGACTACCTGCTGGAGCTGATTCGCACGCAGTCGGTGACGACACTGCACCTGGTGCCGTCGATGCTGTCGATGCTCGGCACCGTCGCCGCGGGCGAGGTATCGCCGAGCCTGCGGCGGGTGCTGGCGATCGGTGAGGCACTGCCCGCTGCCGTTGCACAGGAGTTCCGCAAGCGGAACGGATCGACCGACCTGCACAACCTGTACGGGCCGACCGAGGCAGCGGTGTCGGTGACCGCGCACGCGGTGACGGACGCCGATACGACCGCGGTGCCGATCGGTGTTCCCGAGGCGAACACGACGGTGTTCGTGTTGGACTCGCGGTTGCATCCGGTGCCTGCGGGTGTCAGCGGCGAGCTCTACCTGGCCGGCGCGCAGCTGGCGCGCGGCTACTTCGGGCGCGCGGACCTGACGTCGGAGCGATTCGTCGCCAATCCGTTCGACGCGAACGGTTCTCGGATGTACCGCACCGGCGACCTGGTGCGCTGGCGGGTGCCCGTCGTCGACGGAACGCCGGCCCCGGCGCACCTCGAGTACATCGATCGGGCCGACTTCCAGGTGAAGATTCGCGGATTCCGCATCGAGCTCGGTGAGATCGAAGCGGCCCTGCGGTCGCAGCCGGCAGTGGCAGATTCGGCCGTCGTGGTGCACAGCGGCGAGTCCATGGGTGACCAGTTGGTGGCCTACGTGGTCGGCCGAGCCGGGGAGGTCGTCGATGTCGCGCACGTCGAATCCGAACTCTCGCATCTCGTTCCGTCGTACATGGTGCCTGCGGCATTCGTGGTGCTCGAAGCGCTACCGCTCAATGCCAACGGAAAGCTGGACCGAAAGGCGCTGCCCGCGCCGCACTTCGAGGCCACCGAGTTCCGCGCACCGGTCACCCCGATCGAGGAGATCGTCGCGACGACCGTTGCCGAACTGCTCGGGCTGGACCGCGCGGGGCTGGACGACGACTTCTTCGCCCTCGGCGGAAACTCGTTGATCGCAACCCAACTGGTCTCGCGCCTCGGCCAGGCTCTCGACGCGCAGATTCCCGTGCGATCGGTGTTCGCGGCGTCCACGGTGGCGGGCCTCGCTGCACACATCGCGCCGCTCGTCGGCGGCGGTGCCCGTCGGGAACTGACGGTGCGCGAGCGTCCCGATCGACTACCCCTGTCGATCGCCCAGGAACGGATGTGGACGATCAACCGCATCGACCCGGGTTCGTCCGCGTACAACATCCCCGTCGCGGTGCGGTTGACGGGTGCCCTCGACATCGCCTCGCTCCGCGGCGCGTTCGACGATGTGCTCGGTCGCCACGAGATTCTGCGGACGGCCTACCCCGATTCGGTCGACGGCCCGGTGCAGCAGATCGGTGGCGTCGCCGACGTCGGGGTGGCGCTCGAACCCGAACAGGTGGCACCGGACGCCGTGGTGTCCCGTCTGACGGACGTCCTCGGTGCGGGATTCGACGTGACGAAGACCGTCCCGGTCCGGGCTGCGCTGCTGCAGGTCGGCGACGACGAACACGTCCTCGCCGTGGTGGCTCACCACATCGCCGCCGACGGGTTCTCGATGGGGCCGTTGATCCGCGATGTCATGGTCGCCTACACCGCTCGGGTGGCGGGGGAGATGCCGTCGTGGGCACCGCTGCCGGTGCAGTACGCCGATTTCGCGCTGTGGCAGCGTGACGTACTCGGCCGCGAGGACGACCCGGACAGTCCGCTGGCGAAGCAGCTGGCCTACTGGACCGCCGAGCTGGCGGGAGCGCCGGAACAACTGGCACTGCCGCTCGATCGTCCACGGCCACCTCGACCGACCATGGAAGGCGCGTCGTACGGCTTCACCTTCGGTTCCGACGTGGCGTCGGCCATAGAGAAGATCGCCCGCGAGCATGCGGCGACGACGTTCATGGTGGTGCACAGTGCGTTCGCGGTTCTGCTGGGCCGGTTGAGCAACTCGTCGGACATCAGCATCGGCACCCCGACCGCAGGACGCGGCGAGGAGCAACTGGACGACCTGGTGGGCATGTTCGTCAACACGTTGGTGCTGCGCACGCAGATCGATCCGAACGGCACGTTCCTGGACCTGGTACGTCAGGCGAAGGACAAGGACCTCGCGGCGTTCGGCCACGCGGACGTTCCGTTCGAGCGGCTGGTCGATGCGCTCGGCCGCGCTCGGTCGAGCGCCTACACACCGCTGTTCCAGGCGATGTTGACGTTCCAGAACCATGCGACGGGCACGTTCGAGTTGCCGGGCCTGCAGGTGCAGGCGCTGCCGGCAGGCGACGATCAGGCGAAGTTCGACCTTCAGCTGACGGCCGTCGAGAACTTCGACGAGACCGGAGCGCTGCAGGACATCGAGGCGACGTTCACCTACGCGACGTCGCTCTTCGATGAATCGACGATAGCGACGTTCGCCGAGCGGCTGTCGAAGATTCTGCGGACGGTCGTCTCCGATCCGGAGGTGGTGCTGCGATCCATCGACATCCTCACGGACGAGGAGAAGGCCGAGTTCGCGCCGCGCGCCAAGCCGAAGACGGTCGACGATCTACCGCAGTTGATTGCCGACGCAGCGGCGACCGCGCCCGATGCGGTGGCGCTCGAGCACGAATCGACGAGTGTCGATTTTGCGGCCCTGAACGCCAAATTGACGCAGATGTCGGCGACGATGGGCGCGGCGATGAAGCCGCAGGCTCTGGTGACGGTCACGCTGTCCGCACTGATTCCGGGCATCTTGCCCGCCCTCGGTGCAGAGGGGTTGTCGACCGCTCTGGCATCGTTGATCCAACGGGCGGAGTCGGTGATCGCGTCGTCGTGACGAAAGCCGAGCTCGCCGGTTGTGCACGTGGATCGATCAGGAGGAATAGTTAGATGGCGGTTGGACGTCGACGCGAGGCAGCATTGACGGTCGAGGACCTTCCGCGCTTGGTTCGGAGCGTCGCTGCGGTCGAACCGGACCGCGTGGCGCTCGCGCACCTCGGCACGGAGTTGACCTACGCCCGGTTGGACGAGGAGATCACCACCCTCGACACGGCCATGGGTGGGGTTCTGGGCTCGGACGCGCTGGTCCCGGTCGTGCTGTCCAACACCGTTCCCGGCCTCATCGAGGCCACCGACGGTGGTCTCGACGCCGTGGTCTCGTCGGTGGTCTCCGATGCCGCGACGGTTCTCGGTGACGACGACTCGGCGTCGAGCCCGGCCGGACCCGAGGCAACCACCCTCTACACCCTGTTCGCCGATCAGGCCGAGCGGACACCGGACGCACCCGCGCTCGTGTTCGGCGGCGAGAGTCGGTCCTATTCCGAGTTCGCAGAGTCGGTCGAACGCCTCGCCCGGGTTCTGATCGAGCGGGGTGTCGGCCCGGATTCGACGGTGGGGCTGTCTATCCGCCGCTCGTTCGATCTGCTGGTGGGTATGTACGCCATCTCGGCAGCCGGTGGTGCCTACGTTCCGTTGGACCCCGAGCACCCGGTGGATCGACTCGCCTACGTCCTCGATACCGCGCGACCGGTTCTGGTGCTCACGACATCGGAGGACCTGCCGCAGTTGCCGGACGGCACGCAGACTCTGCTCGTCGATGCCGTCGACGTCTCCGGCGTGACTGCAGGGCGCATCACCGATGCGGACCGGCTCGGCACCCTCGGCGAAGACGACCTCGCGTACGTCATCTTCACGTCCGGTTCGACCGGGCGTCCGAAGGGCGTGGCGGTGGGCCACCGCGCGATCGTCGCCAATATTTCCTGGCGGCAGCGGGAATACACGATGACCCCGGCCGACGTCGTCTTGCAGAAGACACCGTTCACGTTCGACGTGTCGGTCTGGGAGTTCTTCTGGCCGTTGCAGATCGGCGCGACACTGGTGATCGCCGAGCCCGACGGGCACCGCGACCCCGCCTATCTCGCCCGCGTCATCGCTGAACACGGCGTGACGGTGACCCACTTCGTACCGTCGATGCTGTCGGTCTACGTTGCCGAACCCACCGCCGCACAGGCCGATTCGCTTCGCATGGTGTTCGCCTCCGGTGAGGCGCTGCCGGCGCGAACCGTCAACGCGTTCCACGCGATCTCCGGTGCCGAGTTGCACAACCTGTACGGTCCCACCGAAGCAGCCGTCGACGTCACGTACTACCGAACCCAGCAGGTGGAGGACGGCTCGGTACCGATCGGCGCTGCCGTCGACGACACCGACCTCTACGTGCTCGACGAGGGTCTGCGGCGCTCACCCCGGGGAGTCGAGGGAGAGCTCTATCTCGCGGGCGTGCAGCTCGCTCGCGGATACCTCGGACGCACGGACCTGACGTCCGATCGATTCGTCGCCGACCCGTTCGGTGAGCCGGGGGACCGGATGTACCGCACCGGCGACCTGGTGCGCCGACGCGCCGACGGCCTGATCGAGTACATCGGCCGCACCGACTTCCAGGTCAAACTGCGTGGCCTCCGTATCGAACTCGGCGAGATCGAGCAAGCGCTGCTCGCCGAGCCGCAGGTGACCCAGGCTGCGGTACTCGTTCACGCCGACCGATCGCAGGCCCAGTTGGGTGAGCAGCTCGTCGGCTATGTCGTGAGCACCGAGCCCGATATCGATCACGACGGCCTGGCGGATGCGGTGCGCCGGCGCATGCCCGAGTACATGGTGCCGTCGGTGTTCGTCGTGCTGGACGAATTCCCCCTGAACGCCAGCGGCAAGCTGGACCGAAAAGCCTTGCCTGCGCCCGATTTCGCCTCGCTCGTACGCGAGTATCGCGCCCCGGGCACCGACACCGAAACTGCTCTGGCGGCAATTTTCGAGACGGTTCTCGGTATCGACCGTATCGGCGTGGACGACGACTTCTTCGTTCTCGGCGGAAACTCGCTCAACGCCACCCGCGTGATCGCGCGAGTCAACGCGGAACTGGGCACAGCAGTGGATGTGCGGTCGTTCTTCGACGCACCGACCGTCGCCGAACTCGCCGCGGCCGTCGATGCCGCAGGCTCGACGCACGCGCGACCTCCATTGGTGGCACAGCAGCGGCCCGAACGTGTGCCGCTGTCGCTGGCCCAGCAACGGATGTGGTTCCTCAACCGATTCGAGCCGGACTCGGCAGTCAACAACATCCCGGTCGCCATCGCGTTGAGCGGTGAACTCGATTTCACCGCCCTGCAGGCGGCCTTGATCGACGTGTTGGACCGGCACGAGTCGCTGCGGACGGTCTACCCCGATCGCGACGGCATCGGCTTCCAGCAAGTACTCGAATCCGATGCGGTGGCAGTGGAATTGGAGCGCGCGACGGCAACCGATGCCGACGTTCCCGCCGTGCTGCTCGAGTTCGCGCTCAGGCCCTTCGATCTGGCGGTACAGCTGCCCTTCCGGGCGGTGCTTCTCGAGACGGCCGAGACCGAGCACGTGCTCGCGTTCGTGGTGCACCACATCGCGGCCGACGGATTCTCGATGGGCCCGCTGACCCGAGACGTGGTGGCCGCATACGTGGCGCGCACCAACGGGCAGCAACCACAGTGGACTCCGCTCGAGGTGCAGTACGCCGACTTCACGCTGTGGCAGAGGGCCGTCCTCGGCAGCGAGGACGATCCGGAATCTCTGATCTCGGCGCAGGAGAACTACTGGCGGCACCGACTCGGCGGCGCACCCGACCAGTTGGAGCTACCCACCGACCGTCCCCGCCCGGCGGTCGCCACGACCAACGGCGGCACGCACACGTTCGAGATCGACGCCGAACTGGTCCGCGCGCTGGAGAAGCTCGGAAGAGACCACAACGCAACGACATTCATGGTCGTGCACGCGGCGCTGGCCGTGCTGTTGACCAAGCTCGCGGCCGCCGACGACATCAGTATCGGTACGCCGGTCGCCGGCCGTGGAGACGCGGCCCTCGACGACGTCGTCGGCATGTTCGTCAACACACTGGTGCTGCGCACCGAAGTCGATTCACGGACGTCGTTCGACGATCTGCTGCGCGAGATCCGGGAGGTGGACCTCGCTGCGTTCTCGCACGCCGACGTGCCCTTCGAGCGTCTGGTGGACGTGTTGGCCCCGGCGCGCTCGCAGGCACGCCACCCGCTGTTCCAGGTGATGTTGACGTTCCAGAACCTGGATCGAACCTCGGTCGAGCTCCCCGGCCTGACCATCGCAGCGGTCGACTACGAGGCAGACCTGGCAAAGTTCGATCTGCAAGTCACGCTGTGGGATTCGGCACCGGCCGGCTCCGAGCCCGCGGGCCTGACCGTCGCCCTGACCTATGCTGCGGACCTCTTCGACAAATCGACGATGGCTCGATTCGGAGAGCGGTTCGTTCGGGTTCTTCGTGCGATCACCGCAGCGCCCGCCGCAGCCGTCGGAGAGATCGACCTGCTCGACTCGGTCGAGCGGGAGTCGGTGCTGACGTTCGGTTCGGGACCGGCGCACGAGATCACCAGCGGAACAACGTTGGTGGGGCAGTTCGACGGTCGCGTCGAGCAGACCCCCGACGCGCAGGCCCTTGTGTTCGAGGACGTTCGGCTGACGTACGCCGAGCTCGATGCGCGCGCGAACCGCCTGGCGCGGTACCTGTTGTCGGTGGGTGTCGGGACCGATTCGACAGTCGGCCTCGCAGTCGGCCGCAGTATCGAGTTGTTCGTCGGTATGTACGCGATCGTCAAGGCCGGTGCTGCGTACGTGCCCATCGATCCGGCTCAGCCGTCGGAGCGCAACGAGTACATCGTGAGCACGGCCTCGCCGGTACGGGTGCTCTCGAGCACCCGAGATCACGTCGAGTTCCCCGGCGTGGAGACGGTCGACATCGACACCGTGGACGTGTCGGAATTCTCGTCGGCGCCGGTGACCGACGCGGAGCGGACGGCACCGCTGCGGGCAGAGAACCTCGCATACATCATCTTCACCTCGGGGTCGACGGGTCGGCCGAAGGGCGTCGGCGTATCGCACGCGGCGATCGTCAACCGGTTGTCGTGGATGCAGCACGAGTACCCCCTCGGTCCGCAGGACGTGGTGTTGCAGAAGACACCGGCTACGTTCGACGTGTCGGTGTGGGAGTTCTTCTGGGCCTTCCAGGTCGGCGCATCGGTGGTCATCGCGGTTCCCGAGGGTCATCGGGATCCGTCGTACCTGCTCGATGTCATTGCACGCGAACATGTCTCGGTAGTGCACTTCGTGCCGTCGATGATGTCGGTGTTCACACCGGAGGCGCTGCGTAGGCCCGACGCGGGCGCGTCGCTGCGTACGGTGTTCGCCTCGGGGGAGGCGCTTGCGCCTGCTACTGCACATTCGCTGCGCCGCGCGCTCCCACAGGTGTCGGTGCACAACCTGTACGGCCCGACCGAAGCTGCTGTCGACGTGACCTATCACGCGGTCTCCGACGCGGACACAGCCGTGGTGCCGATCGGTTCACCGGTGTGGAACACCGATGTGCGCGTTCTGGATTCGTCGTTGCGGCCGGTTCCGGTCGGGGTGTCGGGAGAGCTCTATCTCTCGGGTGTCCAGCTCGCCAGGGGATACGTGAGCCGACCCGATCTGACCGCGGATCGCTTCGTTGCCGATCCGTTCGCGGTCGACGGAGCGCGGATGTACCGAACCGGCGACGTGGTGCGGTGGCTGCCCGCCGGTGAGTTGGAGTACGTGGGGCGGTCCGACTTCCAGGTGAAGTTGCGTGGTCTCCGTATCGAACTCGGCGAAATCGAATCGGCTCTGTTGGATCTTCCCGAGATCGCTCAGGCCGTGGTGCTCGTGCGACGGGAACAACTGGTTGCCTACGTCGTCCCCACCGAAGGCCCGGTCGATGTGGACCGGGTACGCACCGCGCTACGTGGACGTCTGGCCGAGTACATGGTGCCGACCACCGTCGTGGAATTGGCCGAGTTCCCTCTCGGCGGAAGTGGCAAGCTCGATCGAAAAGCGCTGCCCGATCCGGAATTCGAGGCAACGCCCTACCGAGCACCGTCCGATCCGGTCGAAGAGATCGTCGCGAACGTGTTCGGCGCGGTCCTCGGACTCGACCGAGTCGGTGTGGACGACGACTTCTTCGCGCTCGGCGGCAATTCGCTCGTCGCCACTCAGGTCGCCGCACGACTCGGTGCCGAGCTGGGCACGACGGTGCCCGTCCGAACGATGTTCGAGGCAGGCACGGTGGCAGCCTTGGCTGCTGCGTTGGAAAGTCACGTCGGCCACGGAGTCTCCGCGCCTCTGGTGCCGCAGGAACGCCCCGAACGAATTCCGCTCTCTCTCGCCCAGCAGCGGATGTGGTTCCTCAACCGATTCGAGCCCGAATCGGCGGTCAACAACATCCCCGTGGCGATCCGGCTCACCGGAGCACTCGACACTGCGGCCCTGAACGCAGCGGTCGTCGACGTTCTCGACCGGCACGAAGCACTCCGCACCGTCTACCCGAGTGTGGACGGAGCGGGGCATCAGGTGATCCTGCCTGCCGAATCGGTGGCACCGGACCTGACACCCACCACACCGTCCGCCGACGGTGCGGTGGCCGACCTGATCGCTTTCGCCTCCGAAGGATTCGACGTCACCCAGTCGATTCCCCTGCGCGCGAAACTGTTCCAGGTCACCGACGACGAGTACGTGCTGGTCGTCGTGGTTCATCACATCAGCGCAGACGGTTGGTCCATGGGACCGCTGACCCGCGACGTGATGACGGCTTACCTCGCTCGTGTGGCCGGCGACGCACCGCAGTGGACGCCGCTGGCGGTGCAGTACGCCGACTTCGCGCTGTGGCAGCGCGCCGTGCTCGGCGACGACGCGGATCCGAGCAGCCTGATGGCAGCACAGGCGGACTACTGGCGTTCGGCCCTGGCGGACCTGCCCAGTGAGCTGACCCTGCCGTACGACCGGCCGCGTCCCGCGGTGCAGTCGTACTCGGGCGGGCGGTTCCAGTTCGACATCGATGCGGATCTGCGTGCCTCGCTCGACGATCTGGCCCGGTCGACCGGAACCACCCTGTTCATGGTGCTCCACGGTGCACTCGCGCTGTTCCTGGCTCGCATGTCCACCTCGGACGACGTTGCGGTGGGTACCGCCGTCGCAGGCCGCGGCGAGGCCGTCCTGGACGACGTGATCGGCATGTTCGTCAACACCCTGGTGCTCCGCACCTCGGTCGATCGAAGCAAGGGATTCACCGACCTCCTCGGCCACGTCCGGGACGTTGATCTCGATGCATTCGCACACGCGGACATCCCCTTCGAGCGGCTCGTCGATTTGCTCGAACCCGAGCGCACGACGGCCAGGCACCCGCTGTTCCAGGTCGCGATCGCGTTCGAGAACCTGCCGCCGAGCGAATTCCACCTTCCCGATCTGACGGTCTCGGCGGTCGACGTCGAGGTCGACACAGCCAAGTTCGACCTGTCGCTGACGCTGCACGAGAAGGCCGACGGCACCGGTCTGTCCGCCGGTTTCCTCTACGCGCGAGACCTGTTCGACGAGAACACGATCGAGGTGTTCTCGCGTCGTTTCCGCTGGCTGCTCGAAGCGATCGTGGCGACACCGAACACCCCGGTGGGCGATCTGTCCATCCTCTACGACGACGAATACGACCGGCTCACCCACGTCCACGGTGACGACGTGTTGGCCGGCGGCACTCTGGCCGAGATCTTCGCTGCCGGAGCCGCACTCGACCCGTCGGCGACCGCGATTCGCTACGAGGGCCGCTCGATCTCGTACGCCGAACTCGATGCGACGTCCTCGCAGCTCGCCCGGGTGCTCATCGAGCGCGGGGCCGGCCCCGAATCCGTTGTGGCTCTGGGGTTCCAACGCTCCTACTTCATGGTGCTCGCGGTCTGGGCAGTGGCGAAATCGGGGGCCGCGCACCTACCCGTCGACCCGACGTATCCGGTCGATCGCGTCGCCCACATGGTCTCGGACTCCGAGGCCCTACTGGGCCTGACCACCCGGGCACACTCGGATCGGCTCGCCGGCGGACAGCAGGACCTGACCTGGCTGAGCGTCGACGACGACGAGTTCGTGGCCGAGGTCCGCACCCGCTCTGCCGAGCCGGTCACCGATGCCGACCGCCTGCGACCCGTCACGTTCCAGAACCCCGCCTACGTCATCTACACCTCGGGCTCGACGGGCAAGCCGAAGGGCGTCGTCGTCACGCACGCCGGACTCGGGGGCGTCCTCGACGCAGCAACCGATCTCTATCACCTGAAGCCGGCCTCGCGGTTCCTCCACGTCTGCTCGCCGAACTTCGATCCGTCGGTTCTGGAGTGGATGGCGGCGTTCTCCGTCGGCGCGACGTTGGTGGTGGTACCCGCATCGATTCTCGGCGGCACCGAACTGGCCGAATTGTTGAAGGCGGAGAGGGTCACTCACACGATCATCACGCCCGCGGTGCTCGGCACGATGGATCCCCACGGGATCGATTCGCTCGAGGTGCTCTCGGTGGGCGGCGACGTGACCACTCCCGAACTCCTCGCCCGGTGGGCAGGGGACCGGAAGTACTTCAACGGGTACGGACCGACCGAGACCACGATCATCTCCAGCTTCGCCGAGTTGACGCCCGGCGAGCCGATCACCATCGGTCGACCGATTCACGGCATGTCCGTGCTCATCCTCGATTCCAGGCTCGAACCGGTTCCGACCGGTGTCGCGGGTGACCTGTATCTGTCGGGCGGTGCGCTCGCTCGCGGCTATCTCGGTAGGCCGAGTCTGTCCTCCGAGCGCTTCGTGGCCAACCCGTACGGCATCGACGGCGCACGGATGTACCGCACCGGCGACGTCGTGCGATGGACGGACGACCTGCAGCTGCAGTTCGTCGGCCGCACCGACTTCCAGGTCAAGGTGCGTGGGTTCCGTATCGAGCTCGGCGAGATCGACTCCGCGCTCACCGCTGTTCCCGAGGTCGACTTCGCCGTCACACTCGGACACGAACTGCCCTCGGGTGTCACCACCCTCGTGTCCTACGTGCTGCCGACGCGTGGTTCCGTCGTCGACGTCGACGAGCTGACCGCCTTCGTCGGAAAATCATTGCCCGCCTACATGATCCCGTCGTCGATCATCGTTCTCGACACCGTTCCACTGACCCCGGTGGGCAAGTTGGATCGCGCCGCGCTTCCCGCACCCGTGTTCGAGGCCCGGGAATTCCGCGCACCCACCACCGCGGTCGAAGAGATCGTCGCCGGAGTGTTCGCCGACGTCCTGCACCTCGAGCGAGTGGGACTGGACGACGACTTCTTCGCCCTGGGCGGTAACTCGTTGATCGCCACCCAGGTGGTCTCGCGGCTCGGCGCGGCCCTGGACACGGTGGTCCCGGTGCGGGCGCTGTTCGAGAGCTCGACCGTGGCCGCACTGGTGGCGCACGTGGAGAGCGCTGTCGGTTCGGGCGGGCGCGCTGCACTCGTGGCGGGTCCGCGTCCCGAGCACCCGCCGCTCTCGCCTGCGCAGCAGCGATACTGGTTCCTCAACCAGTTCGACACGACGTCGTCGGTGGACAACATTCCGTTCGCCGTGCGGTTGTCGGGTGAGCTCGACGTCGCTGCGCTGCAGTTGGCGGTGCGCGATGTCGTCGAGCGCCACGAGTCTCTTCGTACCCGGTACCCGGACTCGGCACAGGGCCCGTTCCAGCAGGTGTTGCCGGCGTCCGAGGTACCGATGGACCTCGCCGTCCGAGACGTGGCCGGTGCGAACGTCGTCACCGCCGTGACCGAATTCTTCACGCGTGGCTTCGACGTCACCGTCGAGGTACCGGTCGACGCGCGCGTGTTCCGCGTCGACGAGAACGAGCACGTCCTGGCCTTCGTCGTCCACCACGTGTCGGCCGACGGCGCGTCGATGGGCCCGCTGGCCGTCGACGTCATGACCGCATACACCGCGAGATCTGCAGGGTCGGCTCCGGACTGGGAGCCACTCGAGGTGCAGTACGTCGACTTCGCGCTGTGGCAGCGAACCGTGCTCGGTACCGAATCGGATCCCGATTCGGTTGCAGCGCAGCAGGTGTCGTACTGGAAAGATGCGCTCGCCGAGCTGCCGGATCAATTGGTACTGCCCACCGATCGCCCGCGCCCGCCTGCGCAGAGTTTCCGCGGCGATGCCGTGCGGTTCACCGTCGACGCCGGCACGCACGCTGCTCTCGCCGAGCTCGGACGCACCGAGCAGGCAACGTTGTTCATGGTGGTGCACTCGGCATTCGCGGTGTTGCTCGCACGCCTGTCCGGTTCCGAGGACATCGCGGTCGGAACGCCCATTGCCGGCCGCGGTGAGCGGGCTCTGGACTCGATGATCGGTATGTTCGTCAATACTCTGGTCTTCCGGTCGTCGGTCGAATCGTCGATGACCTTCCGCCAGTTGCTCGCTCAGGCCCGAGAGCGGGACCTGGCCGCGTTCGCGCACTCCGACGTTCCGTTCGAGCGTCTCGTGGAGGTGCTGAACCCGGTGCGGTCGACGGCACGCAACCCGTTGTTCCAGGTAGGACTGTCCTTCCAGAACCTTGCCGAGTCGACGTTCGAGCTGCCGGGTCTGACGGTGAGTGCCGTCGAGGCGGATGCGGTGACTGCGAAAACCGATCTGCAACTGTCGATCTCGGATCGCTACGCCCCGGACGGCTCGCCCGCGGAACTGTCGGCCGAATTCAGTTATGCCACCGATCTTTTCGATCGCGCCACGATCGAAGTTTTTGCAGACCGGTTCGTTCGCCTCCTCGCCGCCGTGGCCGAGGACCCGTCGGCCGTCGTCGGCGATCTCGAGCTGCTCTCGCCCGAGGAACGCACCCGGATCGTCCGCACGTGGAACGACACCGATCACGATGTCGATGCGTCGCAGACGCTGGTATCGCTGTTCGATCGACAGGTGCAGGCGCAGCCCGACGCGGTCGCGGTGGTCCATGCCGGGCAGTCACTGTCGTACGGCGAGTTCGATCGTCGAATCAACCGGTTGGCCCGCGTCCTGATCGGTGCCGGTGTCGGCCCGCAGGTGACGGTTGCCCTGGCGATCAGGCGCTCGGTGGATCTGCTCGTCGCGATGTATGCCGTCGCCAAGGCGGGTGGGGCGTACGTGCCCATCGATCCGGATCAGCCGGCGGACCGCAATGCCTACATCCTGGAGGTAGCTGCTCCCGCTCTGGTCCTGAGTACTGCGCGGGACGGTGTCGATGTCGACTCGGTTCCGGTGCTGTTGGTCGACACCGATCCGCGAGTGCTCGACGCAGAGGTCTCGGACGCGCCCGTCACCGACAGTGAGCGCACCTCGCCGCTGCGGCCTGCGAACACCGCGTACGTCATCTTCACGTCCGGATCCACCGGCCGCCCCAAGGGTGTCGCGGTGAGTCATGCCGCCATCGTCAACCAATTGCTGTGGCAGAGCGCTCATTACGGACTGGGCAGCACCGACCGAGTACTGCTCAAGACCGCGGCCACCTTCGATCTGTCCGTGTGGGAGTTCTGGGTCGCCGCCGTCTCCGGTGGTGCGATCGTCGTGGCCGACGCCGAGGGTCACCGCGATCCCGCCTACCTCGTCGATCTGATGAACCGGGAATCGGTGACGACACTGCACACCGTGCCGTCCGTGCTCGAAGCGCTGGTCACGGCGTCGGCGGGCACCCTGCCCGAACCCCTGACGCGGATCCTGGCGATCGGCGAAGCACTGCCGGTCGCTACGGCCGAGCGCGCGCTGCGCAGTTCGGCTGCGCGACTGGACAACTTGTACGGACCGACCGAGGCCGCGGTCTCGGTGACTTCGCATCGGGTGACGACCGTCGACGGCACCACGGTTCCGATCGGTGGCCCTGAGTGGAACACCCGTGTCTACGTGCTGGATTCGCGTCTGGCTCCCGTTCCGGTCGGCGTCGCAGGTGAGCTCTACCTCGCGGGTGCGCAGCTGGCCGACGGGTACTTCGCGCGGCCGGATCTGAGCGCCGAGCGATTCGTCGCGGACCCGTTCACCCCCGGCGGCCGCCTGTACCGCACCGGTGACCTCGTATCCTGGCGCGCCGACGGCGAACTGGAGTACGTCGGGCGCACCGACTTCCAGGTGAAGATTCGCGGTTTCCGTATCGAGCTCGGCGACATCGATGCCGCTCTCGGATCGCTCGACGAGATTCGCGACGTCGCCGTGATCGCTCTCGCGGACACGGGATCAGGCGCGCGGCTCGTGGCCTACCTCGTGCCCGCCGATGGGGTGACGCTGGATCAGGACGGCATCCGTCGTGCACTCGCCGAACGTCTGCCGTCGTACATGATCCCGGCGGCCTTCGTCGTGCTCGAGGCTCTTCCTCGCGGCGTCAACGGAAAGCTGGATCGACAGGCGCTCCCCGAACCGCAGTTCGAGACAGCCGAATTCCGCGCGCCGACCAATCCGGTGGAAGAGGCCGTCGCGGCGGTCTTCGCCGAGGTGCTCGCTGTCGAGCGCGTGGGTCTGGACGACGACTTCTTCGCGCTCGGCGGTAACTCGCTCATCGCCACTCAGGTGGTCTCCCGGCTGGGGGCGGCGCTCGATACTCAGGTGCCGGTCCGCTCGATCTTCGAGTCTCCGACGGTGCAGTCGCTCGCACGTGCGATCGAGTCCGAGGTGGGTACCGGTGCGCGCCGGGCACTGACGGCTCGAACACGACCGGACTCGGTGCCGCTGTCGATGGCTCAGCAGCGCATGTGGTTCCTGAGCCAATTCGATCCGACCTCCGCCGTGAACAACATTCCGGTCGCAATTCGGTTGTCCGGCAGCATCGATGTCGATGCACTCACCAACGCCGTGCACGACGTGCTGGCGAGGCACGAAATTCTGCGCACCGTGTACCCGGAGGTCGACGGACGAGGCCATCAGGTGGTACTCGGTACCGCGGAGGCCGGCGTGACGGTTGTCGTCGACGACGTCGACGAGAGTTCGATCGAGCAGGCCCTGCGCGACTTCGTGTCCGCGGGATTCGACGTGACCCGAGCTGTTCCGGTCCGAATCCGGATCCTGCGGGTCAGCGAGACCGAGCACGTACTGGCCTTCGTCGCCCATCACATCGCCGCGGACGGGTTCTCGATGGGACCCCTGACGCGCGACGTCATGGTGGCCTACACCGCCCGTGCCGCGGGGGAGAACCCGCAGTGGGCACCACTCCCGGTGCAGTACGCGGACTACGCGTTGTGGCAACGCGAGGTACTCGGTTCCGAGGACGACCCCGATTCGCCGTTGGCGAAGCAGCTCGCCTACTGGACGACGGCTCTGGCCGGTGCCCCGGCACAGCTCGATCTCGCGACCGACCGGCCGCGTCCGGCGGTGGCGTCGTATCGCGGTGCGGCATACAACTTCTCGATCGACGAGGCCCTGCAGTCGAACATCGCTCGCGCGGCCCGCGCCAACAACGCCACGAACTTCATGGTGGTCCACACCGCGCTCGCGGTGCTCCTCGGCGCGATGGCGGGTACCGACGACGTGACGATCGGAACCCCGGTCGCCGGCCGCGGTGACGCCGATCTGGACGAGCTCGTCGGCATGTTCGTCAACACGCTCGCCCTGCGTACCGCGGTGCACCCCGCGGCAACGTTGCGCGAGCAACTCGCCGCAGTTCGCGAGGCCGACCTCGGAGCCTTCGGGCACGCCGACGTGCCGTTCGAGCGGCTCGTCGACGAGCTGGCCCCGGACCGATCACAGGCTCGCCACCCGATCTTCCAGGTCATGCTGACGTTCCAGAACCTGAACCGCCAGACGTTGGCCCTGCCGGGGTTGAGTGTCGAGGGCATCGATCTGGGTAGCGCGTTCGCGAAATTCGACCTGCAGGTGACGCTCTGGGAGAACACGGACGACCGCGGTGCTCCCGCCGGAATCGACGTGCAGTTCGACTACGCCACAGATCTATTCGAAGAATCCAGCATGGCCTCCCTCGGGCGACGGCTCGTCCGGGTACTGCACGCGCTGACCGACGCACCGGACGGAGTCGTCGGCGACATCGACATCCTCGAGGAAGGCGAACGTACCCGCGTCCTCGAGGACTGGAACGCCACCGCGCACGAGGTGGATCCCGGTGCAACTCTGGTGTCGCTGTTCGAGTCCCGAGTTGCCGAGTCCCCGGACAACACCGCCACGAGCTTCCTCGACGATCGGGTGACGTACCGCGAATTCTCCGAGCGGGTCAACGCGCTCGCGCGTCTGCTCATCGCCGAGGGAGTCGGCCCGGAAACCGTGGTGGCGACGGCCATGCGCCGCTCCATCGACATGCTGGCGGGTATCTACGCCGTGCTCGCCGCCGGTGGTGCCTACGTTCCGGTCGACCCGGATCTACCGGCCGAACGAATCGGCTACATCCTGGACACGGCGGCACCCGTGGTGCTGCTCACGACCGAGCGCGACGGTACAGATCTCGTGACCGACGCCGCCAGAATCCTGGTCGACACCGTCGACACGACAGGTCTGTCCACGGCACCGGTGACCGATGCCGAGCGAACCGCACCGCTGCGACCGGCGGACACCGCGTACGTCATCTTCACCTCCGGCTCCACCGGTCGCCCCAAAGGCGTTGCGGTCAGCCACGAGGCCATCGTCAACCGTCTGCTGTGGATGCAGGCCGAATACCGTCTGACCGAGCAGGACAAGGTGTTGCAGAAGACGCCGGTCACGTTCGACGTGTCGGTGTGGGAGCTGTTCTGGCCGTTGCAGATCGGTGCCGAACTCGTCATCGCGGTGCCCGACGGCCACCGAGATCCGGCATATCTGGTGAGCACCGTCGCCGAACGCGGCGTCACGGTCGCGCACTTCGTACCGTCGTTGCTGGCCGTGTTCGCCGCCGCGGACGGCGTGTCGAACTGCACCGGCCTGCGTGCGGTGTTCGCCTCCGGTGAGGCGCTGCCTGCATCGGTTGCCTCGGCCCTGCGCACTGCACTGCCCGCCACCGAGCTGCACAACCTCTACGGCCCGACCGAGGCCGCTGTCGACGTCACGTATCACCATGTCCTGCCGTCGGACACCGTGTCGGTTCCCATCGGCGCACCGGTGTGGAACACGAGGGTGACGGTGCTCGACGCGCGACTGCACCCCGTTCCCGTCGGGGTGCCCGGGGAGCTGTATCTCGCCGGGCGTCAACTGGCCCGCGGATACCTCGGCCGCCCGGACCTGACTGCCGACCGATTCGTCGCCGATCCGCACGGCAGTCCCGGCTCGCGGATGTACCGCACCGGAGACCTGGTGCGGTGGAGGCGCGACGGTGAACTCGAGTACCTCGGCCGCACCGACTTCCAGGTCAAACTCCGAGGCCTGCGGATCGAGCTCGGCGAGATCGAAGCCGCGCTGACTGCAGATCCGTCGGTCGACCAAGCCGTCGTTCTCGTGCGCCGGACGCCGTCGGCAGGTGAACTCCTGGTCGGCTACGTCGTTCCTGTCGCCGGTGAGACGATCGACACCACAGCGGTCACCGCCTCGGTTGCGACCCTGGTTCCGGAATACATGGTTCCGGCCGGGCTCATCGTGCTCGATGCCCTGCCACTCGGGCCGAACGGCAAGCTGGACCGCAGAGCACTACCCGAACCGGAATTCGGCAGCGATGCCGAATTCCGCACCGCGACAACCGACACCGAACGCATCATCGCCGAGGTCTTCGCAGACGTCCTCGGCCTCGACGCCGTCGGGGTCGACGATTCGTTCTTCGCGCTCGGCGGCGACAGCATCGTCTCGATTCAGCTCGTTTCTCGCGCCAAGGCCAGGGGAATTCAGTTCGGGCCGCGAGATGTGTTCGAGCGCAAGACCGTTGCCGGTCTCGCCGAGGTCGCCGTGATCGTCGGTGAGGGCAATGACGCGGTCGTGCTCGAGGAACTCGACGGCGGCGGCGTCGGTTGGATGCCGCTACCCCCGTTCGGTGTAGCGATGATCGAGCGCGGCGGCGGGTGGTCACGCTTCCATCAGGCCGTCACACTGGAGCTGCCGCTCGGTATCGACCGAGCCGGGATTCTCGCCACGGTGACCGCAGTGGTCGATCGACACGACGTGCTGCGGTCGACCCTGGTGCACGACGACCGCGGCTGGGGTCTCGATGTTGCGGGCGCCGGTACCGTCGACGTGGATACACTGCTCACCCGGGCCGATACCGATTCGGCTGCAACAGTATTCGACGATGCGGTGGGAACGCTCGACCCCGCGGCCGGTCGCATGCTCGCCCTCGTCTGGGTCGATCGAGGACCCGAGGTGCCGGGCACGCTGACCGTGGCGGCGCACCACCTCGTGATCGACGGAGTGTCGTGGCGAATCCTGGTCCCCGACTTCGTCTCCGCCTGGGCTCAGGTGTCGGGGGGAGTGACCCCGACCCTCCCCGAGGTCGGGACCTCGATGCGGCGTTGGACCCATGCACTGGTCGACGCGGCAGCGAGCGAGGCGCGGCTGGCCGAATTGCCGCTGTGGCGTTCGATCGCCGACACCGAGGACCCCGTGCTGGGCAACCGCCCCTTCGATCCCGCGGTCGATGTCGTGGCGAAGCTCGAACGGGTGAACATCGAACTGACACCCGACGTCACGCGCACCTTGCTGACCACCGTTCCGGAGATCTTCCGCGGCGGAGTGGGCGACGGGTTGCTGGCCGCGCTCGCCTTGGCCGTCACGAGACTGCGGTCCGAGCGCGGCATCACTGCACCGGCAACACTCGTGCAGCTCGAAGGCCACGGCCGCGAGGAAGCGGTGGTTCCCGGAGCTGATCTGGGACGTACCGTCGGCTGGCTGACCAGCCTGTTCCCCGTTCGCCTCGACCTGACCGGGATCGACGTCGATGCTGCGTTCGCGGGAGGGTCGCAGCTCGGCGATGCAGTGAAGGCAGTCAAGGAGCAGATGCTGGCGCTGCCCGATCGAGGCATGGGCTGGGGACTGCTCCGCTACCTGAACTCGGAGACCGCTGCGGAACTGGCCGAACTCGGCACCGGACAGATCAGCTTCAACTACCTGGGCCGGGTCGACGCCGGCGAGGTCCCGGACGAGATGAAGTCGCTCGGCTGGTTGCCGGCCGCCGACGGTGAGCTCTCCGCGCCCGGTGACGCCGACATGGCCGCGAACAAGACCGTCGACATCAACGCGATCGTGCTCGACACCGACGAGGGCGGGGTCCTGAGCGCCAGCTTCGCGTTCCCGACCGGAGCCGTGTCCGCGGACACGGTCGAGCGTCTCGCCGGGCTGTGGTCCGAGGCGTTGACGGCGCTGGCCTCGTACGCCGAGGTACCCGGCTCGGGCGGCCTGACCCCGTCGGACGTGCCTCTGGTGGCGCTGTCGCAGGCCGACATCGCGTCGTTCGAGGCGCGTTACCCACAGCTGACCGACATCTGGTCGCTGTCACCGTTGCAGCAAGGACTGCTGTTCCACGCGTTGTTCGCCGACGCGTCGATCGACGTCTACACCATGCAGGTCGTACTCGACCTGGCCGGCGAGGTGGACGCCGAACGGTTGCATCACGCTGCCCAGACACTGCTGGACCGGTACGACAATCTGCGTACCTCGTTCACCGCGACCGCAGACGGCGAGACGGTGCAGATCGTCCATCAGGACGTCGTGTTGCCCTGGACCACGATGGACCTGTCGCACCTCGACGAGCCGGAACGTGGCACAGCAGTCGCCGATGCCCTGGCGGCCGAGCAACGACGGCATTTCGACGTCTCCACTGCACCGCTGCTGCGTTTCGTCCTCGTGCGAATCACCCCGACCACCTACAAGCTCGCGATGACCAACCATCACGTGCTCCTCGACGGGTGGTCTCTGCCGCTGGTGATGAAGGAACTGTTGTACCTGTACGCCGCTCGGGGTTCCACCTCGTCGATGCCGAGGGTTCGCTCGTATCGCTCCTACCTGGCATGGCTGAACCGACAGGACCCGGCCGTGTCTCTCGGTGCGTGGACCACCGCGCTGGCCGGAGTCGAGGAGCCGACGTTCGTCGCACCGCCGAGTGTCGGACGAGAGATCTCCGCGCGCTCGGCAGAGACGGAGCGATTCGTCGATCCCGAGACCACCGCGTCGCTCGTGGCGCTCGGTGGCAGGCTCGGCGTCACCGTCAACACGCTGGTGCAAGCGGCCTACGGCCTGCTGATCGCACACATCACCGGCCGCACCGATGTCGTGTTCGGTGCCACGGTCTCCGGCCGTCCCGCTGCTCTTCCAGGCGTCGAGTCCATGATCGGCCTGTTCATCAACACCATCCCGGTGCGCGTTCGATTCGATCCGGCCGACACTGTCGAGAACTACCTGGTCCGGATTCAGGGAGAACAAGCAGACCTGCTCGACCACCATCACATGGGACTCGTCGACATCCAACGGGCGATCGGAATGGGGAATCTGTTCGACACCCTCACCATCTTCGAGTCCTACCCGGTGGACGAAGCCGAGCTGACGCAGCAAGCGGCAGCGATCGACGGAATGACCGTCGAGTCGGTGAGCTCGAACGACAACACTCACTACCCACTGACGTTGTTGGTCGTGGCCGAGGATCGAATCTCGTTCACGCTCAAGTACATCAGCGATCTGTTCGACGCTGCGTACGTCGAATCGATCCTGTCCCGTCTCGTCGGTGTTCTCGAAACCTTCGTCTCCGACACCACGACGGCGGTCGGCGATATCGATCTGCTCGGCTCGGAAGAACGAACCCGCGTGATCGACACCTGGAACGACACCGCGCACGAGGTCGACGCCGGCATCATGTTGACCGCGCCGTTCCGGGCTCGGGTTGCGGCGAACCCGGACGCCACGGCCGTGCTGTACGAGGGCGCCGCAGTGACCTACGCCGAGTTCTCGGTGCGGGTCAACCGTCTTGCCCGACACCTGATTTCGCTCGGCGTCGGCCCGCAGTCGCTCGTCGCTCTCGGCATGAGGCGAGGCATCGACCTGATGGTCGGCATGTACGCCGTCCTCGAAGCCGGCGGCGCATACGTACCCATCGATCCGGACCACCCGGCCGAGCGCATCGAGTACATCCTCGACACCGCGGTGCCGGTCGCCGTTCTCTCGACCAGTCACGATCGGACGGGACTGCCGGAACGGTTCCCGATTCTCGAACTGGACACCCTCGATCTCGCGTCCTACCCGGCAGACGCCGTGGCCGACGCCGACCGACTGGCACCGGTACGCCCGGAGAACACCGCCTACGTCATCTTCACGTCCGGGTCGACCGGGCGACCCAAGGGCGTCGCGGTGCCGCACCGCGCGATCGTCAACGAGATGGCGTGGATGATCGACCAGTACTCGCTCGACGAGAACGACGTCTACCTGCAGAAGACGGCGACGACGTTCGACGTGTCACTGTGGGGCTTCTTCCTCCCACTCCAGGTCGGTGCGAGCGTCGTTCTCGCGACCCCCGACGGCCACCGCGACCCGGCGTACGTCGCGGAGCGCATCGCCCGGCACGGCGTCACCGTCACGGACTTCGTGCCGTCGATGCTCACGGTGTTCGCCGCGTACGCCACCGAGGAGCAGTGCCGGTCGTTGCGACACGTCTACGTGGTGGGTGAGGCACTGCCGCCGGAGACGGTGACGGACTTCCGCGCGATCACCTCTGCCAGGATCCACAACCTGTACGGCCCCACCGAAGCCGCAGTGAGTGTGACGTACTGGGAGACGTCTGCCGACGAGGGCGCGACCGTCCCGATCGGGGCGCCGGAGTGGAACACCCAGGCCTACGTTCTCGACGGCAGACTGCATCCGGTCGCCGCAGGGACCGCGGGTGAGCTGTATCTCGCGGGGACGCAGCTCGCCGACGGATACCTCGGGCGCGTCGACCTGACGATGGACCGCTTCGTCGCGAACCCGTTCTCGGCTGCCGGCGAGCGCATGTATCGCACCGGAGACCTCGTCCGATGGCGATCGGGGCCGGGCGCTGCAGGAGTCCTGGAGTACATCGGGCGCACCGACTTCCAGGTCAAGTTCCGTGGCCAGCGGATCGAGCTCGGTGAGATCGAGACCGCACTGCTGGCCCATCCCGACGTCAACCAGGCCACGGCCGTGGTGGCGACCACCGGTGCCGGCGACCAGCTCGTCGGATACGTGGTGCCTGCGCCGGGTGGAACGCTGGACCCGGCCGAGGTACGCACCTTTGTCGGCGGCGCTCTGCCGAAGTACATGGTGCCGGCGACGGTGATGGTGCTCGCGGAATTCCCGCTGAACACCAGCGGCAAGCTGGATCGAAAAGCACTGCCGGAGCCGGTGTTCGAGGTTCGCGAGTTCCGTGCTCCCGCAACGCCGGTCGAGGAGATCGTGGCGGAGATCTACGCGGAGCTGCTCGGCGTGCAGCGGGTCGGATCGGACGACGACTTCTTCGATCTCGGTGGTAACTCGCTGATCGCCACGAGAGTGGCGGCACGGGTGTCGGCTGCGCTCGGGAAGAAGGTCGGTGTCCGAGACCTGTTCGAGGCCTCGACGGTCTCGGCACTCGCAGCGCGCGCCGAATCACGCATCGACGACGCGAACGATATTCCGCTGCGTCGCCGACCGGCCGGACAGACCGTTCCGTTGTCGCTCGCGCAACAGCGCATGTGGGTACTGAACCGACTCGACCCCGAGTCCGGGGCCTACAATATGCCGCTGGCGCTCCGTCTGCGAGGCGAGCTGGATGTCGCGGCACTGCAGGCAGCCGTGTCCAGCACCGTGGAACGCCACGAGGCATTGCGCACGCGCTACCCGGAAGATGCGAACGGTTCGCCGTACCAGGAGTTCGTCGACGCCGGATCGGTCGTACCCGATCTGACTCCGATCGACGCGACCGACGACTCCGACACCGCCGAACGGATTCGCGCACTCGTCTACGAGGGCTTCGACGTCACCGTCGCACCCCCGGTCCGGGGAGCACTGTTCCGCTTCGGCCCGGACGAGTACATCTTCGTCATCGTGATGCACCACATCAGCGGAGACGGCGCATCGATGGCACCACTGGCCCGTGACGTCATGACTGCGTACCTCGCTGCCGCGTCGGGAACCGACTACACGCCCGAACCGCTGACGGTGCAGTACGCGGACTTTGCGGTATGGCAGCGGCAGGTGCTGGGCTCGGACAGCGACCCCACGTCGATTCTGTCGCAGCAGTTGGCCTTCTGGGCGGACGAGCTCAGCGGGATCACCCCGGTCGTGTCGTTGCCGTGGGATCGGCCGCGGGCGGCTACCGCCAACCTGCGCGGAGCCAGTGTGAGTGTCGAGCTGGACGAGTCGGTACACACCGGGCTCGCCGCGATCGCCCGCGAGAACAACGCGACCCTGTTCATGGTGTTGCACGCCGTCCTCGGGGTGCTGTTGTCTCGGATGAGCGGCTCCCGCAGCTTCGCCGTCGGCACGCCCATCGCCGGGCGCGGGCACGAGGCGCTCGACGGACTGGTGGGCATGTTCGTCAACACGTTGGCGCTGCGCACGGACGTGGACCCGGATGCGACGTTCGCAGAGCTGCTGACCGCTCTACGCGAGACCGACCTGCGGGCCTTCGCGAATTCGGACGTCCCGTTCGAGCGGGTCGTCGACACCATCGCACCGGACCGGAACGCCGGGTACACCCCGCTGTTCCAGACGGTTCTGTCGGTGGAGCCCCACGGCGAGGCGCGCTTCGAGCTGCCGAACCTGGTGGTCGAACCCGTCAGCGGCTTCGAGCCGACGGCGAAATTCGACCTGCAGGTCACGGTGGAGACCCAGCACGCCGACGGGAACAGCGGCACCGGAACCCTGAACGTCGAATGGGTGTATGCCGCCGATCTGTTCGACGAGTCCACGGTCGCGTCGCTGGCGGAACGATTCGCACGCATCGCCGGTGCAGTGGCGACAACACCAGCGGTCGTCGTCGGCGACATCGACGTTCTCGACGCCGCCGAGCGGGCGGCACTGACCGAGACCCCGCAGACCGCTGACTCCACTGCGGCACCGGTTCGGTCGGACCTGACCTTGCCGCAGGTACTCACCTCGACGGTGGACGCAGATCCCGATGCGCCCGCGTTGTCGTCGGACGGAGTCGAGTCCACCTACCGTCAGCTCGACGAGCAGTCCTCACGTATGGCTCGGGTACTGATCGAACGTGGCGTCCGAACCGGAGTCGTGGTCGGCGTCTTCGTCACCGACGCTGTTGCGGCAGTCGTGACGCAGTGGGCGGTGGCCAAGGCAGGCGGAGCCGTGGCTCCGATCGCCCCGTCGAACTCCTCCGACGTTCTGCAGCGGGCAGGCGCGTCCGTCCTCGTCCTGGACGGTGACGACGCGCCGAGCTGGGCCGGGTCCGTCACGACCATCCACCTCGGGCATCCGGACGTCGTCGACGCCATTGCCGCGAGTTCTGGGCGGCCGGTGACGTATTCGGACCGAACGGCGGTTCTGGGACCCGACAGCCCAGCGTTGGTCGTGGTCGACGACGGCACCGTGATCGACCACGGAACACTCGCTGCACTGGCGACGAACGCAGTGGCGGAGTGGGCAGTGGCCTTCGATTCGCGGCTGGCCGTCCCCACCCGGTTCGATTCCGGTGCAGCAGTTCTGGCCGGTGTGGTCGCCGTGACCGCAGGTGCAGCCCTGGTGACCGATCGGGCGGAGTCCGCCGAGGACGCCGCCGACATCGTGTCCGCAGAATGGGTCACCCATGCGTTCCTTGCCTCAGCAGATGCTGCCGCGGTCGATCGACTGCAACCCGAGGACATCGAGGGCCTCGTTGCGATCGTGTCGGTCGACGGTGACGGTGCCGAGATGAGCGGTGTCGACATTCCGGTGCATCGTCTGCCCGGGTCGATAGGAACCGCCGCCCGATAAGGTGAGGCGAACTGCAACGCTCGCCGCGTCGTGGACGATGAACGGTCGGATCGGCCGACGCGTCGTCCACGACCGAGCGCGGGGCAACACTGGTGAGGAGTCATAGTTCAGATGAGTTCGGATGGATCGACCGGCACACCGTCCGAGTCGGGCGGCCGAGTGGGTGGACGGTCGAGCCGCCCCAGGCCTACCCGTGCACGACCCACCCGACAGCGACCGGCTCGTACGGTCGCGCTACCGACTCTGCTCGCCGCGGCGGTGGAAAAGAACCCGGACGGTATCGCGGTGGAGTGCGGCACCCGGTCGCTCACCTATCGGGAGATCGACTCCCGGTCGTCCAGGCTGGCCCGGCTGCTCATCGAACGCGGGGTCGGCCCCGAGGATTTCGTGGCACTGGCACTGACCCGTTCGATCGAATCTGTCACGGCCGTGTGGGCCGTGGCGAAGACCGGTGCTGCATTCGTGCCCATCGACCCCAACTACCCGGCCGCCCGCATCACGCACATGGTGAACGACTCCGGCGTGCGAATGGGTGTCACTGCAACACAATTCGAAGAATCGATGCCGACGTCGGTGTCGTGGATCAGCCTCGACTCGTCCGACATCGAAGGTGCACTCCAGGGGTTGTCCGACGATCCCGTCGTGGCGGACGACCGACGGGCACCGATTCGCCCGTCCACGCTCGCGTACGTCATCTACACCTCCGGCTCGACCGGTCTGCCGAAGGGCGTCGCCGTCTCCCACGCCGGGCTGGCACCGCTGACCTCCACTCAGGTCGAGATCTACGGGCTGGACTCCGATTCGCGCACATTGCATTTCGCGTCCCCCAGCTTCGATGCGTCCGTGCTGGAGCTACTGATGGCTGTGGGCGCGGGGTCGACGATGGTCATCGTCCCGCCCGGTGTCTACGGCGGTTCCGATCTGGGTGACATGCTCCGCCACCACCGCGTCAGCCATGCGTTCATCACCCCGGCGGCGCTGGCCTCACTCGATCCGGCAGAGGTGCCCGACATGCGAGTGCTCGCGATCGGCGGCGAGGCCTTCACCTCGGAACTGATGTCGAAGTGGGCACCGGGCAGACGTTTTCACAACGTCTACGGCCCCACCGAAGCGTCGATGGTGTGCAACATCTCGCCGCCCTTGAACGCGGGCGAAGCCGTGCTGCTCGGGCCGTCCACCAAGGACATGGGCTACCACGTGCTCGACGACCGGTTGCGGCAGGTGCCCGCCGGGGTGCCGGGGGAGCTGTATCTGACCGGTGCCGGCCTTGCGCGGGGATACCATCGACGATTCGCGCTGACCGCGGCGCGTTTCGTCGCCAATCCGTATGCAGCCGAGGGTAACTCGGAGCAGAGCCGACTGTACCGCACGGGTGACCTGGTGCGCTGGCGGGAAGTGGCGTCCGGACGGGCCATCGAATACCTGGGCCGCAACGACTTTCAGGTCCAGATCCGAGGCTTCAGAATCGAACTCGGTGAAATCGACGCCGTTCTCACAGCGCAGGACGGGGTCGATTTCGCTGTGACCCTCGGTCACCGCAGTCCCACCGGCGCAACCGTTCTCGCAGCGTACGTACTGCCGGTGGCAGGGACGGACGTCGACCTGGACCGGGTGCTGGACGAGGCCGGGCGGAGTCTGCCTGCGCACATGGTGCCCTCGGTGATCACACGGATCGATTCGATCCCGCTGACTCCCACCGGCAAGCTGGACCGAGACGCACTGCCGGAACCGGTGTTCGAGGCCGCGGAGTTCCGGTCCCCGTCGACCACTACCGAACATGTGGTGGCCGATATCTTCGTCGAGCTGCTCGGGGTCGAACGGGTCGGCCTGGACGACGACTTCTTCGCACTCGGGGGCAACTCCCTGATCGCCACACAGCTTGCGGCTCGATTGGGTTCGGCTCTGGGCGTCCATGTTCCGGCGCGCTCGGTGTTCGAGTCCTCCACCGTCGAGGCCTTGGCGCAGGCCGCCGATTCGGCGGACGGTCCGGTTCGAGCTGCGCTCGACACGTCGAGGCAGCGGCCCGAGCGCATCCCGCTGTCGTCTGCACAGCAGCGCATGTGGTTCCTCAACCGCCTCGACACCGATTCCGCCCTCAACAACGTGCCGGTCGCTCTGTTGCTCCGCGGAGAACTCGATGTCGACGCGCTGCAGGCCGCCGTGGGGGACGTGGTCGGTCGACACGAATCGTTGCGCACCGTGTATCCGGAGATCGACGGTGTCGGGTATCAACAGGTGCGGGACGAGGCCGAGACGCACGTCGGGATGGACGTGGTCCGCATCGCTCGTGACGACGCGCTCGCTGCGGTCACACAGTTCTTCACCCGGGGATTCGACGTCACCGTCGAGATCCCGTTTCGTGTCCGGCTGTTCCACATCACGGACCCCGCCGGTGCAGCACCCGAGTACGTGCTGGCCTTCGTTGCCCACCACATATCGGCGGACGGGCTCTCGATGGCCCCGCTGTCCCGCGACGTCATGACGGCGTACCTCGCGCGGCACGGCGGATCGGCACCGCAGTGGGCACCGCTGCCGGTCCAGTACGTCGACTACACACTCTGGCAACTCGACATGCTCGGCTCCGAATCGGATCCGAAGTCGCTGGCCCGCAAGCAGATCGACTATTGGCGTCGCACGCTCGACGGCCTCCCCGAGCAGTTGGATCTGCCCTCCGACCGGCCGCGCCCGCGGGTCGCGTCGGGGCAGGGGGCGGTGACGGCGTTCGAGATCGACGCTGCACTGCACGCCCGCGTACTCGAGTGTGCACGCGAGCACGACGCCACCGCGTTCATGGTGGTGCACGCGGCGCTGGCGGTGCTGCTGGCCACGTTGTCCGGGACGGCTGACATCGCCGTGGGAGCACCCGTGGGTGGGCGCGGCGACGCACGATTGGACGACCTGGTGGGCATGTTCGTCAACACGGTGGTCCTGCGAACACAGATTGCCCAGGATGCCCCGTTCGGCGCGGTACTCGACGCCGTACGTACCTCCGACCTGGAGGCTTTCGACAATGTGGACGTGCCCTTCGAGCGTCTCGTCGAGGTACTCGATCCGGTGCGTTCACAAGGGCGGCACCCGCTGGTCCAGGTAGCGCTGTTCTTCCAGAACTTCTCCCAGGGGTCGTTCGAGCTCCCGGATCTCGGCGTCGAGGCATTCGGGTCCGGGGCGGCGTCGGCGAAGTTCGATCTTCAGGTGACGCTCACCGAACTCGGGGACGGCGCAGGTCTGGCCGGCGAGCTCATGTACGCGACGGATCTGTTCGACGAGTCGACGGTGGCGTCGTTCGGGCGACGGTTGGTGGCTGTACTCGAGGCGGTGACCGCTCGTCCGGATGTCGTGGTCGGTGATATCGACGTTCTCGATTCGGCCGAGCGTGAACGAATCATGTTGCGCGGCAACGGCGACGAGGTGGCCATCGAATCCGCCGAGGTGTTGTTGGACGGCTTCGATCGGGTGGTGGCCGACACGCCCGACGCGGTCGCGGTGGTGTTCGGCGAACGGTCGCTGACGTATCGGGAGTTCTCGGCTCGGGTGGACGCGACTGCGCAGCTGTTGCAGGAGCACGGTGCCGGGCCAGGGGTTCTGGTAGGGCTCGCGATGCGGCGGTCCGTCGAGTTGGTCGTCGGCATGTATGCGGTGCTGCGATCGGGCGCGGCGTACGTTCCGGTGGACCCGGATCAGCCGACCGAACGTAACGACTACATTCTCGACACGGCCGCTCCGGTGGTCGTGTTGTCCACGGCCAGAGATGGTTTCGTCACGGCGACCGCTGTTCCGGTCGTCGACATCACCGATCCACCGGAGCCGTCCGGGTCGGTGGTGTTTCCGCGCGCCGCCGGGGACGACCTGGCGTACGTGTTGTTCACGTCCGGGTCGACCGGTCGTCCGAAGGGCGTGGCGATCGAACACCGGGCCATCGTCAACCAGATGGCGTGGATGGCGCAGGAATACGGTCTCGATGCGTCGGATGTGTACCTGCAGAAGACGGCGACGACGTTCGATGTCTCGCTGTGGGGTTTCTTCCTGCCGCTGCGAACCGGCGGTCGGTTGATCGTGGCGGCCCCGGGCGCGCAGCGTGACGTCGAGGCGGTCGCCGCCGATATCGCGCGGCACGGGGTGACCGTGACGGACTTCGTGCCGTCGATGCTGACGGTGTTCGTCGAAGCGGTGTCGGCGCAGTCGATCTCGTCGCTGCGGCATGTTTTCGTCATCGGTGAGGCGCTGCCCGCGGGTACCGTCGATGCCTGGCGGGCAGTGTCGGATGCGCGGGTGCACAACCTGTACGGGCCTACCGAGGCGGCGGTCAGCGTCACCTATCGCGATGTCTCCGAGGACGGGGCGGGGTCCGGATCGGCGTCCATCGGTGTGCCCGAGTGGAACACCTCGGTGCACGTGCTGGATTCGCGTCTGCATCCGGTACCGGCGGGCGTTCCGGGGGAGTTGTACTTGGCGGGTGTGCAGTTGGCGCGGGGTTACGTTGCGCGGCCGGACCTGTCGGCGGAGCGGTTCGTGGCGAACCCGTTCGACGGCGTGGGGACGCGGATGTACCGGACCGGTGATCTGGTGCGGTGGTCGATGGATGCCGATCGGCTCGAGTACATCGGTCGCACCGATTTTCAGGTCAAGTTCCGTGGGCAGCGAATCGAGTTGGGAGAGATCGAGACTGCGCTGACGGCGCGGTCGTCGGTGAGTCAGGCTGTCGTCGTGGTGTCGCACTCGGCGGTCGGTGAGTCGTTGGTGGCGTACCTGGTTCCTACTCCCGGTACCGACATCGATGTCGAGCTCGTTCGGGCGGAGGCAATTTCTGCGCTGCCGTCCTACATGGTTCCGTCGGCCTTCGTGGTGCTCGACGCTCTACCGCTCAACGCTGCGGGAAAGCTGGATCGTCGGGCGCTGCCGAGTCCGGAGTTCGAGACCCGCGAGTTCAGGTCGCCGCAGACACCGGTGGAGGAAGCTGTTGCCGGTGTGTTCGCGGACGTTCTGGGAGTCGAACGCGTGGGACTCGACGACGACTTCTTCTCGCTCGGCGGCAACTCGCTGCTGGCCGTCAAGTTGGTCTCCGCGCTGAAGGGGGCCCTCGGTGGTCGGCCTGTTCCTCTGAACTGGTTGTTCGTGGACGCGTCCGTTGCCTCCCTTGCGGCACGGATCACTGCTGCCACGGCATCGGGAGTCGACGGAGCGGAAGCAAGCGGGCTCGAGGTCCTGGTACCTCTACGGGTAGGCGGTTCTTCGGCCCCGCTGTTCTGTATCCACCCCATCGTGGGTCTGTCCTGGGCCTTCGGTGCCCTGGCGTCACACATCGGCGACGACCGTCCGATCTACGGATTGCAGTCGCCCGCGCTGTCCGGTGCAGAACCTGTGCCGCAGTCGATAGAACAGTGGGCTGCGGTATTCGTGGACAAGATTCGCGCCGTGCAACCGTCGGGCCCGTATCACTTGCTGGGGTGGTCCATGGGCGGACTGATCGCGCATGCGATGGCCGTGCAACTGCAACGTGAGGGCCACGAGGTCTCGACGTTGGCCATGATGGACTCGTTCGTTGCGGGTGGGTCGGACCACCTCGTCGACAGGCCGGTATCGGCGGACGAGATTCTCGGCGGGCTGGGTGTCGGTGCGGACAACCACCTTGAGATCGGTGAACTCACGGTCGACTCCGTGGCCGAACTGTTGAAGTCGATGCCGGCACCTTTCGACTCGATTTCCCGCGAACGGGTCGCCGGGATCCTCGACGGGATCGCACAATCGGCAGAGCTCATCGAAACCTATGTGCCACAGACCTTCACAGGACGAGCGCTGCTGTTCGCATCGGTCACCGACGATCCCACGGGCAACGTGGCGGCGGCGACGTGGCGCGGTGCGCTGAGCGAGGGCGTGACGGTCGTCCCGGTCCATTCGACCCACTGGCAGATGGCGTCGTCGCCGGCATCGACCGAGATCGGGCCTGTGCTGGACGCGGAATTGCACCGGTAGTCCGTTCGGCAACGACGAAGGCCTCACGACATCGTGTCGTGAGGCCTTCGTCGTTGCGTGTGGAGAATGTTCAGCAGGGTGCGGGCGTGGTGGTTGCGTAATCGGGATCGAGTGCGGTCTTCACCATGTACAGGGGAGCGGGATCGGCGACGAGACCGACGTGGGACGTCGTCGCCGTGGGGCACACGTCCTGAACCCAGACGTTGTGCACCATCGCAGGGTCGCCGGACTTGAGGAAGGTGTTCGCGGGCGGTGTCGAGACGGTGTCGTTGCGCGTGGCGATGACGGTGTACTCGACCCCTGGTTCGACGTCTCCGCCTTCGTTCAAGCTCGTCAGCGTCGTCGAACCGACGAGTTGCTGGGCACCCGCCATGTTGTATGTCAGGGGGGTGAGTGCGTCGCCGGGCAGGCCGAGCGAGGTGAGCAGTTCGGAGAGCTGCTGCAAACCGCCGAAGGTCGTGCCGTGGTTGGTGGCACCCAGTGTGACCAGTGTGTGCACCTTGTTGCGGGCGGGGTCCTGCGCATCGGTGCCGCCATCGAACTTCATGTACTGCCGAGTGGCGGTGCCACCCTGCGAATGGCCGACCATGTCGACTTGCTCGGCACCGGTCGCCGCGAGTACTTCGTCGACGAAACGGCCGATCTGACGGCCCGACTCAGCGATGTCGCCGGAGCCCCAGATGGTCGTGCCCGGGTCGAGCAGCAGCGATACTCCGCCGTAGTTGGGTGCGAAGACGCAGTAACCCTCGCTCTTCAGCTGCGGTGCCAGGATCTTCCACGTGGACGCATCCATCTTGGTTCCGTGGACGAGCACGACCGGACGGGGATGGGCCGCGCTGGGAACACAGCCGAAGTCGTTGGCACCCTCGAGGGTAGGCGTGGCAGAAACCGAGGTTCCGGTGGGCGAGGGCGCAGCGACCGCCGTGCCCGTCCCGGTGAAGGACAGGGCACCGGCCACCGCGACAGCAATCGCCGTGGGCAATACTCTCGTGAACTTCTTCGGCATGGCCTCTATCTCGTCCGGGGCGTGGGAATCCGCCGCTGTCACCTGCATCTGCGTCACCGACCGTAACAGCCGGACACACAGGCGTAACAGGCGTGCAGGTCAAGGGTGCCGGTCGGGCAGGCCGGTCGGCGAGCCCGTGTGGTGGACATCACCAACCGATGGCTCCGTATCTGATTCCTGCGCGAAGCTCGCCGACCCGGATGACGAACGCACGCAGCCAATGGCCGCGTGACATCCCGGTCAGCGACGTCGGCAGCAGGGGATTGCGCAGCAGCAGCGCCATCCACCAGGACGCGACTCGGCGCACTTTCAGTGCCGGGCACCCCTGAGGCCGGTAGATTCCGCGAAGCTTGGCGAAGCCGAACCCGAGGCGGAAAGACTGGCGCAGGAGAGGGCGTAGCTCGTCACGCAGTCGATACGCCACTACTGCCTCGGTACTGAACCCCAAGGTGTAACCCGCCAGTTGCGCCCGCCAACTGAACTCGACATCCTGGCTTGCTCGGTAGCGGTTGTCCATGCCGCCGAGATCGCTGTAGACCGATGCCCAGCAGGCCATACTCGCGCCGATCGCGAACGGCAGGAAGTCGGTGCGGCCCTGGTTCTCCGGCGCTGTCGTGGGCGTCCACGACAGCGCCCGGACGCTGTTCAGCGTGTCGGTTTCGACCGCAGTACCGACAACATCGAACGACGACGCCTCCTGTACGAGCGTGGTGAGCCACGACGAGTGCACGACATCGTCCGAGTCGCAGAACGCCAACAGATCGCCGGACGCCTCTCGGGCACCGCAGTTGCGTGCGTAACCCGCTCCGGTCTCGCGGGAGGCATCGACCGACCTGAGCCGCAGCCGCTCTCGCAAAGGATGGGTGAGTACGTATTCGCCGAGGTCTCCGTCTCGCGTGTTGTCCGCAACGAGCACCTCGAACGGAAACCCGACATCCTGATCGGCCAGAGCCTGCAACTGTGCGTCCAAGTGCGGATCGAGGCCGCCGACGGGAACGATCACCGATACCGACGGATGCTCAGGTCGTGCCCGGTCGACCACAACGAATCCCCCAACGTAGAAATGTCGGCCCGGACGACGCGATCAGCCCGACGCAGATGCCTTCTTGTACCCCCGAATCGCAGGGTAGAGGAAGATCACGACCATTCCCAGAGACCACGCGAGAGTTTGGAGAATCGGAGTCATGACGGGCCCTCCGAGTGCCAGCGCGCGCATCGCGGAGACCGCAACCGACATCGGCTGCGCTGCGACCACCGGCTGCAGCCAGAGCGGATACGCGAGGACGGGGACGAATCCGGCATTGAAGAACATCAACAACGTGCAGAAGATCGACACCACTTCGACCAGTGGTGCGTCGCCGGCCACCGTGGCGAGGAACGTGACCATGACTGCGAACCCGATACCGAACACGACAGGAATCAGCAGCAACAAGATGCCGGCCTGAATTCCCTGGGTGAACCTGAACCCCAGCGCTACACCGGCACAGATGATGACCACGGTGGTCACGAGCACCCGAACTGCTTCGGCAATCATCCTGCCCAGGAGGCCGGCCGCACGGTGAGTGGGCGTTGTCCAGAACCGAGCCAACAGACCCGACTTTCGTTCGCCCTTGAGGCCGACAGCGCTGACGATGGACCCGAACATGGCTCCGACCAGAGCGATCATCGGCACCTGGCCGTAGATCGCCGGCGATCCGGTGGCCGCGGAAATCGAGTTCCCGAGCACGACACGGAACATGACCAGCATCAACGCGGGGTACAGCAACGCCTGAATCATCGTTGACGGATCGCGCATCCACCGCATCAGAAGTCGTTTGGCCTGGATCAGGCTGTGTGTCCCGAGCGCACGAATCGACCCTTCTCGCAGGGCCATGTTGGGTTCGGGAAAGGTCAGGTTGGATACGCGTGCAGCGTTCACCGACGCTTCTGTCATCGTCATCTCGGACTCGTCATTCTGGTCTCGAGCTCGCCCAGATGGCGAGCGGGACGAAGAACAGGAGCAGGCCGGCCACCCAGGCGAGGGATGGCCACAACACCTGGAAGCTGACTCCGCCCTCGGCCATGTCGCGCATAGCGAACGAGAACTGCGAAATCGGTTGATTGCGAACGAACGGTCGGATGAGTTCCGGGAAGCCGCTTTCGGGAACGAATCCGCACGAGGCCATGCCGAGGATGAGCTGGGGCAGGGTCAACACCTGGCTGGTCGCTTCGGGGCTCTTCGACAGCGTTCCGATTGCGTCGGCACCGATCGACAACGTGGTGCTGATCAGCATGGCGAGCGCGCAGAACAGCAGGGCCTGACCGAATCCTGCGGAGAAGCGAAAGCCGATGACGTAGCCGAAGCCGAGTGCGGATACGAGCGATACCAGTGAACGGACGACACCGCTCGAGATTCGCGACACCAGCGGGACACCGCGTACGACGGGCATCGTCTTCAGACGGGAGTTGAGTCCACTCATTGCCTCCGTCGATGCCCTCTGCGCGGCGGAGATGGCGGTGAACGCCATTGCCTGCAGCACGATGATCGGCATCAGAAACTGTGCGTAGTCGATGCCCTGCAGGCCCATCACGAACTTGAGCGGAAGGTAGAAGCCGATGGTGAAGATCAGGGGAGCGATGACCGCGATCAGCAGCTCACCCTGGGTGAGCATCGTCCACAGTGCACGCCCGGTCAGTGCCTGCCACTGCACGAAGCCGGACGGCCGCGTTCGTGACCGGCGTTTGGGCTGCTGCGTCGTCGACCCGGTGGTTGTCCGAGGAGCGGTGACCGCACGCGTATTCGAGACGCCTCGCGTCGTGGCCGTCACGGCGTGGGGCTCGCTTGCGAATGGCCGGTGAGGGTGAGGAAGACGTCGTCGAGCGAGGGGCGGCGCAACGCGATGTCGGCCAGCACGATGCCACGGGCGTCGATACGGCGGAGGATCTCGGACAAGGTTGCGGCACCGTCGGGGGCCGGCACGGACAGGCGGTCGGACGCGGCTGTGATCTCGGCGTGCACCGCCGGAGGGACCATCTCACCCAGCGCCTCGGCCGCTGCTCGTAGCTGACCCGGATCGAGAGGCACCACTTCGCAGTAGCTACCGCCGGTCATGGCCTTGAGCTGATCGGACGTACCTTCGGCGATGACCGTGCCCTTGTCGATGACGATGATGTTGTCGCTCAGTACGTCTGCCTCTTCGAGGTATTGCGTCGTCAGCAACACGGTGATGCCCTGGGCTTTCAGTGCCTCGACCAACGACCACACACCCTGTCGGCTCCGAGGGTCGAGTCCGGTGGTCGGCTCGTCCAGGAACACGACTTCGGGACGCACGACCAGGCCACATGCGATGTCGATACGACGGCGCATGCCACCGGAGTAGCCGCGGACCGGACGCTTGCCGGTATCGGACAGGTCGAATTCGTCGAGCAGGGCCTTGGCGCGAGCCTTGGCAGCCTTCTTGTCCAGACCCATGAGGCGGCCGAACAATTCGATGTTCTCGCGCCCCGAAAGAGTGTCGTCGAGGGCGGCGTACTGACCCGTCATCATGATCGACCGCCGCACCGCGGGAGCGTCGGCAGCAACATCGTGGCCGGCGACGAAGGCCCGGCCGCTGTCGGGCGCGATCAGCGTCGACAGCACTTTCACAGTCGTGGTCTTGCCCGCACCATTGGGGCCGAGGATGCCGAGTACGGTTCCCCGCTCGGCCGAGAAGCTGATGCCGCGCAGCGCATGCACATCGCCGAAGGACTTGTGCACGTCCTCCACGTGTACGGCTGCGTGCTGAGCTGACGACATCGGATCTCCGAGCTGTGGGGTGAATGGGGCCGGGGCAGTGCCGGGGCCCGTGGAGGGTAGGGCCACTACTTGATACGGGAACTGCCGGGAAATGTTACCTGTGGATTGCAGTCGCAGATGTTCTGCCGTCAGCCCCAATCGATATCGATACTGTCCTCGACGTCCAGCTTTCGGCACAGGGATCGCAGTCCGCTGTAGTCCTGAACCAGCGCTCGACGGCTCTTGTCGGCCTCGACGTCGGCGATCATGGCCTCGGCTCCGCGGACACCTTCGAGTTCGAGAATGCGCGCCCACGTCGAGAAGTCGCTGCTCGAGAACGCATCCATGCCGTCGACGAGACCGTCGAGAAACTTCTGTCGATCGTTGGATCCGAGCCTGTCGAAGACGATCGCCGCCATGTCGTCGGCAATCGATGCGTGGCAGTACTCGTCGCGATTGTGGAGCTTGACCGTCGCCCGATTGATCGGCTGAATGACGTCGTCGTCCTCGATCAGATCGAGGTACGACGTGATGGAAATCTCTGCGACCGTCATGAAGGCGAGCGAGCTGATCGCCGCAGACCACGGGTCGTCGCTCTTCGCCTGAGCGGTCCGCTGGCGACGGACGGTGGAACTGAACGGCAGGGATCGTTCGGACAACGCCCAACCGCGACCGCGACGGGTCGCCGCACTGGCGTTGAGGTGCATCAGCGTGTGGTACTGCTCGTCCACCATGGCCTGAGTCACCGCGACCGCGAGGGTGTCGCCCATCCCGGTCTCGAACACATCCTGGGCGAGCAGGGAAAATCCGGGGTGAACGACGTGCTGCTCGACATCCATCACGTTCTTGTTGAACGCGATCCAGCCCCAGGCCCGCAGCCGATCCTGCTGTTCCGGTTCGGCACCGAGGAATGTGTCGTGTTCTCCGAACGGGATCAAGGCGTCGGGAAAATCTCGCTTGGTCGTGTCGAACAAATCGTCCAACTGGGGTTCGGGCTTCTTGACGGTGGCACGCTGCGACCAGTTCTTCGCCAACCGCGCTACGACCGCGCTCTCGACGACATCGTGGGGGTCGTGCTCCGGCAAGGTCGGCTGTTCCAACATCGTGTGCCCCGCCTCCGCGTCCGGACCGGCGATCACGAATTGTCGCCGGAACCTCGAACGATACCGAACAACTCGGCACAGACGGATCGATAACGATCGGCGGAGCTGCCGAGGGCGCTGCCTGCTCGGTTCATCAGTTCGGCGAACTCGGACTCCGAGCCGGATTCGACGGTCTCGCCGAGCAGTTGCGTCGCGCGGTGGAGCGCCGCCCGCGCGTCGGCGGCGTGCGGGTTACCTGCCTGAACGTCCCAGTACACCTCGGGCTCACCACCGGTGATGCGTGCGAGGACGGCGAGCATCGTCGTGTGTGGGGGAGGAGCGACGGCGTCGATGTCGGCGAACGGCAGATCGAGCTCGGCCAGGGCGAGCCCGAACGCGAGAACACTGGCGTGGGTGAGCGCTTGGGTCGCCGCAGCGAGTCGGTCGTGACGCTCGGCGTCGAGGAGAACGGTCCGGCCACCCCAGTGCTGCAGTCTGTCGACGAACGCGTCGGCCGAGGTGCCGGGTCGGTGCACGACGACGGCAACGGGGCGTCCGTTCATGCCCAGGGACGGTGCGAACATCGGGTTGATGCCCAGCGTCGGGCCGAGGTGTCCGCCGCGGCCGGCGTACTGCGAGTAGCCGGACTTGACCGACAGCGTCTCCACCAGCAGTGCGTCGGGGCGTACCGCGGTCAGATCGGCCGACAGTGCCACGGACTCGGGCACAGCGAGCACGACCGTCGACGCAGTCGACAATGCAGCTGTGACGCGGTGGTCGGGTGCGGTGATGTCGCCGACGAGCGTCGCGGCGTCGACCGATGTCGAAGCGGCTCGAGCGTCGACGACGGTCACCTGCACGCCGTCGCCGCGCAGGAGATCGACCAGTAGCCGGCCGACGGCTCCGGAGCCCCCGACCACCACTACCGAATTCTGCTGCTCCGACCGCGTCACCGTGTCCATCGGTCGAGTATGTCAACGAGAGGCTGCAGATACCCAGATCGTGATGTCGGCGTGCACCACCTCGACGCCCGCGGTGTCACGGATGGCAACCGGCACGACGATCTCGCATCCGTCGGTGATGGTCGCGAAATCGGGAATGGTCTCCAGTTCTGCCACCGCGCGCAGTGACGTGGTCGCCTTCGTCAGGTACTGGACGGTCATCGACTTGGGGATCCAGCGGTGCGACGTCGGAACGGTGGCCTCGGCGAGCATCCCCATCGCAACCTCGGCGAGGTTGCACGCGGCGATCGCGTGGAACGTGCCGAGGTGGTTGCGGATCCCCAGCCATTTCGGGGCCGTGACCTCGCAGCGCCCCGGTTCCAGCGCAACCACCCGCGGCAGCACGGACGCGAAGTAGGGCACACGTAGACACATGCCGATGGAGAACACGGTGGATCCGATAGTGTTGTTCGGGAGCTTCGACCAGGCTCGATACGTGGCCCCGGTGGTGGTTGCGACTGTGTTCATGGGCTTACCTTACTGCTGAGTAAGGTCGTGCGGAGCGTATGGATCGACCCCGAGTTGATCTGTCGCGCATACTGCGGCATACTGGTCGGGTTGCCTGGACACGGGACGCGCTTGCGTGCGGCCTGAACCGGGTGAGTTGATCGAGAGATCGGCTGAGCAGAACATGAGACCAGCGCTCCACGTGAGCGCGTCCGGACCACCAGCTCGATCGGTGTGGGTTTCCTCCCTCGGATGGTTGAAGCGAAAGTTTCAGCGCAGAAGAATGAGCGGAATCGCGACACGCCCGACCGCGTGGACCGGAGAACCATGACAGATGAAGAGCGGCAACGGATACAGGTCACGCCTGGTCGTCAACGTTTTTCACTGTCGTGTGTGCACGAAGGCAGTTCGAGTCGGAGGGATTCCCCCGGCTCGGGGACTGTGCAGACGAGGTGGAGCAGGCCGAACGGCCCGTTCTACGACCAAGCGGCAAGAAAAGGACACTAAGCGTGGCGGGACAAAAGATCCGCATCAGGCTCAAGGCCTACGACCATGAGGCGATCGACGCGTCAGCGCGCAAGATCGTCGAAACGGTCACCCGTACGGGTGCCCGCGTCGTCGGACCGGTGCCGTTGCCGACAGAAAAGAACGTGTACTGCGTCATCCGTTCGCCGCACAAGTACAAGGACTCGCGCGAACATTTCGAGATGCGTACTCACAAGCGGCTCATTGACATCCTCGACCCGACACCGAAGACGGTGGACGCGCTCATGCGCATCGACCTCCCGGCCAGTGTCGACGTCAACATCCAGTGAGCGCGGAGACAACGATGACTGATAACAAGAACCGGCCTGCGACAGGAATTCTGGGCACCAAGCTCGGAATGACCCAGGTCTTCGACGAGAACAACCGCGTCGTTCCGGTGACCGTGATCAAGGCAGGCCCCAACGTGGTCACCCAGATCCGCACCCAGGAACGTGACGGCTACAGCGCCGTCCAGGTCGCATTCGGTGCGATCGACCCGCGCAAGGTGAACAAGCCCACCACCGGCCAGTTCGAGAAGGCAGGTGTCACGCCGCGTCGCCACATCGTGGAGATTCGCGTTGCCGACGCCTCGCAGTTCGAGGTCGGCCAGGAGCTCACGGCTGCAGTGTTCGAGGACGGCGCATACGTCGACGTCACCGGCACCAGCAAGGGCAAGGGCTTCGCCGGAACCATGAAGCGTCACGGCTTCAAGGGACAGGGCGCGAGCCACGGTGCACAGGCTGTGCACCGTCGTCCCGGATCCATCGGTGGCTGTGCAACGCCGGGTCGCGTGTTCAAGGGAATGCGCATGTCCGGACGTATGGGTGGCGACCGCGTCACGACGCAGAACCTCTCGGTCCACAAGGTGGACAGCGAGAACGGTCTGCTGCTGATCAAGGGAGCGATCCCGGGCCGTCGCGGCAACGTCGTGATCGTCAAGTCTGCATTGAAGGGTGGTGCACGGGCATGACCAGCCTCGAGAAGAACACCGAGACCAAGCTGACGCTCGATGTCAAGGAAGCCGGCGGCAAGACCAACGGCACCGTCGATCTCCCCGCGGAGATCTTCGACGCACCGGCGAACATCGCGCTGCTGCACCAGGTCGTCATCGCACAGCTGGCAGCTGCTCGTCAGGGAACCCACTCCACGAAGACTCGTGGCGAGGTTCGCGGCGGCGGCAAGAAGCCGTACCGGCAGAAGGGCACCGGCCGCGCCCGTCAGGGCTCGACCCGCGCTCCTCAGTTCGTCGGCGGTGGCACGGTCCACGGACCGCAGCCGCGCGACTACAGCCAGCGGACCCCCAAGAAGATGAAGGCCGCCGCACTGCGCGGAGCCCTCTCCGATCGGGCCCGCAGCGAGCGCCTGCACGTCATCACCGAATTGGTTGCCGGACAGGTTCCGTCCACCAAGGGTGCGAAGACGTTCCTCGCCGAGATCTCGGACCGCAAGAAGGTCCTGCTCGTCGTCGGCCGCGAGGACATCGCAGCCTGGAAGAGCGTTCAGAACCTGGACGGCGTGCACCCCATCGCACCCGACCAGCTCAACACGTACGACGTGCTCAACGCCGATGATGTCGTTTTCAGCGTGGAAGCGTTGAACACCTTCATCGCTGGGCCTGCAAAGAACGAGGAGGCAAGCAAGTGACCACGATCGCCGATCCCCGCGACATCTTGCTGGCACCGGTCATCTCCGAGAAGTCCTACGGACTGATCGAAGAAGGCACGTACACGTTCCTGGTGCACCCGGACTCGAACAAGACGCAGATCAAGATTGCCGTCGAGAAGATCTTCGACGTCACCGTGACCAGCGTCAACACGATGAACCGTCAGGGCAAGCGTAAGCGGACCCGGTTCGGTTACGGCAAGCGCAAGGACACCAAGCGCGCGCTCGTAACGCTCTCCGCCGACAGCAAGCCCATCGAGATCTTCGGAGGTCCGGTCGCGTAAGCGACTGGGACTCTTCGGATATAGAGGACGAGAAGACTCATGGCAATCCGTAAATACAAGCCGACAACCCCGGGCCGTCGTGGCTCCAGCGTGTCCGACTTCGCTGAGATCACGCGTTCGACCCCCGAGAAGTCGCTGATCCGCCCGCTGCACGGTCGCGGTGGACGTAACGCACACGGTCGTATCACCACCCGGCACAAGGGTGGCGGTCACAAGCGTGCGTACCGTCTCATCGATTTCCGTCGCAACGACAAGGACGGCGTGCCGGCCAAGGTCGCTCACATCGAGTACGACCCCAACCGCACCGCGAACATCGCACTGCTGCACTTCGCAGACGGCGAGAAGCGCTACATCGTCGCACCCAAGGGCATCGCCCAGGGCTCGCCGATCGAGCAGGGTGCCAATGCCGACATCAAGCCCGGCAACAACCTGCCCCTGCGCAACATCCCGACGGGTACGACCATTCACGCGGTCGAGCTCCGTCCGGGTGGTGGCGCGAAGATGGCCCGCTCCGCCGGAGCGAGCATCCAGCTCCTCGGTAAGGAAGGCCCCTACGCCACGCTGCGTATGCCGTCCGGTGAAATCCGTCGCGTCGACGTGCGCTGCCGCGCAACCGTCGGCGAGGTCGGCAATGCCGAGCAGTCGAACATCAACTGGGGCAAGGCCGGCCGCATGCGCTGGAAGGGCAAGCGCCCGACCGTTCGTGGTGTCGTGATGAACCCGGTCGACCACCCGCACGGTGGCGGCGAGGGCAAGACCTCCGGTGGACGCCACCCGGTCAGCCCCTGGGGACAGCCTGAAGGCCGTACCCGCAAGAACAAGGCGAGCGACAAGCTCATCGTCCGTCGTCGTCGTACCGGCAAGAACAAGCGCTAGGAGGGAGTTCAGAATGCCACGCAGCCTGAAGAAAGGCCCGTTCGTAGACGATCACCTCCTCGCGAAGGTTGACGTCCAGAACGACAAGGGAACCAAGCAGGTCATCAAGACCTGGTCCCGTCGATCGACAATCCTCCCCGACTTCATCGGTCACACTTTCGCCGTCCACGACGGTCGCAAGCACGTACCGGTGTTCGTGTCCGACTCGATGGTCGGCCACAAGCTCGGAGAGTTCGCACCGACCCGCACGTTCAAGGGTCACATCAAGGACGACCGGAAGGCGAAGAGGCGATGACCAACTTCACCCCCACCGCCAATCCGACTGCCAAGGCCGTAGCGAAGCACGTTCGCGTCACGCCGATGAAGGCACGTCGCGTCGTGGATCTGGTTCGTGGGCGCTCCGTCGAGGACGCGCTCAACATCCTCAAGTTCGCGCCGCAGGCAGCGAGCGAGCCGGTCGCCAAGGTGATCGCGTCCGCAGCCGCCAACGCCGAGAACAACCTGGATCTCGATCCCAGCACGCTGATCGTCGCCACTGCATTCGTCGACGAGGGCACCACCCTCAAGCGATTCCAGCCGCGTGCTCAGGGCCGGGCATTCCGGATCCGCAAGCGCACCAGCCACATCACGGTGATCGTCGAAAGCCTGCCCAAGACCGGCGGAACGTCTCGTAACCGTCGTAAGGGCCAGGCGTCCAAGGAAGGGGCTCAGTAGTGGGTCAGAAAATCAACCCGCACGGCTTCCGCTTGGGTATCACCACTGACTGGAAGTCGCGTTGGTACGCAGACAAGCAGTACTCGGAGTACGTCAAGGAAGACGTCGAGATCCGCAAGCTCCTCGCCACCGGCATGGAGCGCGCGGGTATCGCCAAGGTCGAGATCGAGCGCACTCGTGACCGTGTTCGCGTGGACATCCACACGGCACGTCCGGGCATCGTCATCGGTCGCCGTGGTGCCGAGGCCGACCGCATCCGCGGAGCGCTCGAGAAGCTGACCGGCAAGCAGGTTCAGCTCAACATCCTCGAGGTCAAGAACGCCGAGTCCGAAGCTCAGCTCGTGGCCCAGGGTGTTGCCGAGCAGCTCAGCAACCGCGTCGCATTCCGTCGCGCGATGCGTAAGGCCATCCAGTCGGCCATGCGTCAGCCGAACGTCAAGGGCATTCGTGTTCAGTGCTCCGGCCGTCTCGGTGGCGCTGAAATGTCTCGCTCGGAGTTCTACCGCGAGGGACGCGTTCCCCTGCACACGCTTCGTGCCGACATCGACTACGGGCTGTACGAGGCCAAGACCACCTTCGGCCGCATCGGCGTCAAGGTCTGGATCTACAAGGGCGACATCGTCGGCGGACGGCGTGAACTCGCTGCCGCTGCGGCTCCGGCCGCCGGTGCAGACCGTCCCCGTCGTGAGCGTCCCACTCGTCCGCGTCGCAGCGGTGCCTCGGGCACCACGGCGACCAGCACCGAGGCCGGCCGCGCGGCATCCGCAACCGAGGCTCCGGCCTCGACCGAGCCCACTCAGGAGGGCTGACGCATGTTGATCCCCCGCCGGGTCAAGCACCGCAAGCAGCACCACCCGAAGCGTTCGGGTGCCGCCAAGGGCGGAACTCAGGTGACATTCGGTGACTACGGCATTCAGGCTCTCGAGCCCGCCTACATCACCAACCGTCAGATCGAGTCCGCTCGTATCGCGATCACTCGCCACATCAAGCGTGGCGGCAAGGTCTGGATCAACATCTTCCCGGACCGCCCGCTCACCAAGAAGCCTGCCGAGACCCGCATGGGTTCCGGTAAGGGTTCGCCCGAGTGGTGGATCGCGAACGTCAAGCCGGGTCGCGTGCTCTTCGAGCTGTCGTACCCCGACGAGACCATTGCGCGTGAGGCACTGACTCGCGCCATCCACAAGCTGCCCATCAAGGCACGCATCATCACCAGGGAGGAGCAGTTCTGATGGCTACCGGAACCCCAGCCGCAGAGCTCCGCGAGCTCACCGGTGAAGAGCTGGTCACCAAGCTGCGTGAGTCGAAGGAAGAGCTGTTCAACCTTCGTTTCCAGATGGCTACCGGCCAGTTGGACAACAACCGTCGACTGCGCACCGTCCGTCACGAGATCGCGCGCATCTACACCGTCCTGCGCGAGCGTGAGCTCGGCTTGGCATCTGGTCCTTCCGAGGACACTGCAGGTGACGCGGCATGAGCGAGGAAAAGACTGTGACTGAAGAGCGCAACAACCGCAAGACTCGGATCGGCTACGTCGTATCCGACAAGATGGAGAAGACGATCGTCGTCGAGCTCGAGGACAGGGTCAAGCACCCCCTCTACAGCAAGATCATTCGTCGCACCACCAAGGTCAAGGCACATGACGAGAAGGGCGACGCCGGCGTAGGCGATCGCGTTCAGCTCATGGAGACCCGTCCGCTGTCCGCCACGAAGCACTGGCGACTGGTCGAGGTTCTCGAAAAGGCCAAGTAGTACCTGCACAAAAATGCCCGCTCCCTTCCCGGGGGCGGGCATTTGTGCTTTCCGAAGCATGCGGCCTACCTGCCCAGCAAGCCGCCCAGCGCTCCGCCGACGCCTGCTTGCTCACCGCCACCGGTACCGCCGACCAGTCCACCCGGCGGCTGTTCCGACGGCTGCACCACCACGAACCCCTGGCCGGAAAATTCCAGCGTGAACCTCTCTCCGGTCGAGCGGCCGATCAACGTGCCGAGCCCGAACGAGTCGTTCTTCTTCACTCTCGTCTGCAGAGACGACGACCACGCAACTGCGGCCTGCGGGTCGGCGAACGTCGGCTGGTCGACGTTCAGGACGACCGGCACTCCGTCGGTGGTGATGGCGATACGGCCTCGACCGGTGAACACACAGTTGAAGAACCCCGCGTTTCCACCCGCAGCGGCACCCTGGACACGCTTGATGTCGTAACTCAGCGAGGAGTCGAACGCGAGAACGTTGGCCCCGTTGATGGTGAGCCCGTCCGTACCGTCGAGATCGATCAGATGAACGTCCTGTGCTGCGTTGGCGAGGAACAGGTCGCCCTGGCCCGTGACCTTCATCAGGGGGACGCCTTCGCCGGACAGGGCTTGTTTGAGGGCTCGACCTATACCCCCGGAGCCCTTGGCCTCGAACTGCAGAGTGCCCTGGTACGCGACCATCGAGCCGGCCCGAGCCATGATCTCGCCGTTCATGCCGACCCGGCACATCTTGCTGCCCTGTTTCTGAATCCCCGATCCGGGAACTTCGGCGTGGGCGGGCGCGAACAGTTCACTTCTCATGGCCAGGACTCCTTGTGGGACAGGTGAATTCACGATCGCATCGCTTCGGTGCGAGGGCGGTGCCGTCGGTGCCTCGGATGTGGGCGGATCGTCGTCCTCGACGCTGATACCGAACGCGGTGGCCAGGCCCGCCAACCCATCGGCGTACCCCTGGCCCACCGCGCGAATTTTCCATTGCTGGTTGCGGCGATAGAACTCCAGGATGACGAGAGCACTCTCGTCGCCGAGTGCGTCGGCGGTGAATCCGACAATCGCACCGCCCGACGCGTCGGAGACGGTCACCGATGTCGGGCGGGCGGCAGCGAACGTTGCCGGACCGGTACCGTCCAGCGATGCCGCGATGGCAACGGTCTCGATATCGGCTGGAATCGCGGAGGGATCGATCAGGACGAGATGGCCGGACGGCCCGCGCTGGTACTCGAGCCCCGCGCCCTCGGGTTGGTTGTAGAACACCAGATCCGCGTCCGAACGCACCCGTCCGTCCGGCCCCAACAGCAGCGCGGACACGTCGACCGACGTCGAGGCGGCAAGTGTCACCGTCAGCCGGCCGGTCGGAGCGGGGCAGTTCTCCCCGCGAGCGAGGTTTTTCATCGGATCAAGTGTGCCAGTGTCGACGCGTGCTGTCAGGAACGCGCGAGTTCGATGACTTCTTCCTCGGTCGGCGGGCTCTTCGGGTGGTAGGACAGGCACAGGGGAGTGGCGGTTCGCCGGAACTCTGCGCCCTCGACGGCAGCGTAGAACTGCCCCGCGGGCAAACGGCCGACATCGGGTACCGAGCCGCCTTTGACGCGGGCCATCTCCTTGGCCGCCTCGACCTGGGACGGGCTGTTGAGCAGTCCGTAGAACTGCGTCGACGCGTTTCCGGCGATGCGGTTGTGCAACCCCTTCGGTGCCTGCGTGGCAAACACGAGACCGAGACCGTACTTACGCGCCTGCGACGCCAGCGCAAGTGTGCTGTGTGTCGCTGCGGTCGTGCGATCGGAGGGGGCGAAGTTCTGCGCCTCGTCCATCACGAACAGTCCGCCGAGCGGCCGGTCACCCGCCGGGTTCTTCTTGATCCAGGAGAACAGGCCCATCTGCAGCTGATTGACGAAGCTCTGCTTCTGCTCGTCGGTGGTCAGGCCCGCCAGATTGATCACCGATACTCGAGCCTTCTTTCCGTCGGCCGGAGTCAGCAGCACTGCCGGGTCGACCGGGGTGCCCGCCCCTGCGAACATGGGGTCGTTGGCCACGGCAGCCTTCAGATTTTCGGCCAGTCCCTGCGCGATCCGTACGGCATCGCGCAGGTCGCTGGTGTCCTCGGGCAATTCTTCGAGCAGGTCGATGAAGTCCGCCAGCGTGCCGCCCTGTGGGCGTCGACCGAAGAGATCGAGCGCCGACTTCAGCACTGCGCGGCCGTGTTTCGCCTTCTGGGAAGTACCCAGGACGCCGGCGGCGGGCTCGAGCGACGCCAATGCGGATTCGACGGAGGAATCGAACTCGTCGGCATCACCGAGAACGCTGACGAAATCGGGCAGTGGCTGAAAGCTCAGCGGTCGGCCCGCCGACTTGCGGGGCGTCCACACCACGACGTCGGTGTCGCGTAGATACGCCGCCGCCTTGGCCTCGTCGCCCGGCGGCCACGTCCGTTCGTCCTCGGGCCACGCGGTGCCGAGGCGAGCCAGGTCGTTGTTGACGTCCAACACGATCGCCGAAACACCTTGCAGCGCACATTCTTCCACCAGTCGGCGAATCAGTACCGTCTTCCCTGATCCGGAACCCGCGAAGATCGCTGTGTGCTTACGGAGCGCCTCGAGTTGGATTGCGACGTCCGCACCGGTGCTCACTTCCGACCCGGCGACGATCGACGGCCGGCGGCTCGCAATCGGTTCGGCCGCGACGGTGTTCTCGGGTTCGATCAATGCGGTGTCGTCGTCGACGACGCTGACTGCAGGCAACACGGAGGAGAACAGTTCGACCTCGTGTGCGGGCTTGCGTGCGAGCAACCACGACGTGAGTGCGGGGGAGTTCTCGGCGAGCAGGACCGACAGAGCCGCCAAGGCCCTGCGGTCCTCGTCGCCGAACGGAACGACAATGCCGCCGGCACGTCGCAGAGCGGCGACGGTCTGCTCGGTCTTCGCGCCATTGGGCCACGGGTCGTTTCTGATGAGGATCAGTCGCCGTTTCGGCATGTCTGCCCTGAGGCCGGCCGTGGTCACTGCACGCTCCACACGGGCCAACGCGGCCCTGGCGTTGCCGGAGGTGACCGCGCGGAAGCACCAGTGCTCCTCGTCGTCCGTATCGGTGTCGACGGTATGTCGCAGCCTGGCATGCAGGGCAGGCTTGCCGCTCGGAGGTGGGTCCTGGGCAAGGCTGTCGTCCGAGGACTGATGCTCGTGTATCCACGCGGTCAGGCCCGCAGACAGGAGTGCGGGGACGATCGAGTCCTCACTGTCGGGCTTCAGCGGAATGGAGACGTCGACCTGTTTGCGCAGTTCTGCGTAGCGATCGTCGAGTATGTCGAGTTCGTCGACCCGTGCTTTGGGGAGGTCCTGCGCATCCGCGGGCCCGGACTTGTCCGTGAAACTCTCCAACTCCGACGCGACGCCGGTGTCGAGGCAGTGCCTGATGTGACGGTCGACCGCGATCAGCAGCTGCCGCGGAGTGAAGTCCGGGGCCTGCTCGAATGCGTCGGGTGCCACCGGCCACGTCGGATGCGGCGGGGTGAAGCCGGCCTCGAGAAAGCACGCCGCCAGACGTCGTCCCAGTAACAGGCGTCCGATGTCGGACGACGGAATCGGCTTGAGAGGCTGCGTCACTCGGAAGCGGTCGCGCATCGGTGCCACGCCGCGGGCAGCGATCAACTCCCACGCGCTCGACAGAGCCGAGAGTACCGACGCGGTGCGAGGAAGCGTTTCGCGCAGCGACATCAGACCGTGCGCCAGTTGCTCGACGACCTTGTCTTCCTGTGCGTCGGCGAACTCCTGATCCGATCCCGTTCGGGATTGCGCGACCAACGTGTCGATCTGGTCTATCGCAAGAATTGTCGGACCGGTGATGGCCAGCAGCCGTGAGATGTTCTCGGCAATGCCTTGGTGACCGAGCTCGGCCCGGCGGATACCCCAGGGCGAGAATTCTTCGGCATCGACGTCGTCGATCGACTGCAGGTATGCGTCACCGAGATCCTGGACGGCCGAATCGGGGGCGATGGACAGCACCAAGGCGCGCAGAGTGTGCTGCGAGGTGCGCCGATGTCGGGGGTGAACCTTGTATACGGCGGTGACGAAGTCGTTGAGCGTCTCGGCGTCGATCATGTTCTCGCCCATGATCTTTGCGCGTTGTTCGTCGGGAATGTCGCCGATCGTGCACAAGCGACGCAGCAGAAGTGCGAGTTGGCTGTCGGATCCTTGGCCGGAGGGCCGCATCAGGTCGTCGAGCATCCCCATGAGAGTCGACCGCCAGAAGCCCGCGGCGTCGAGCAGCCTGATCAGGAAGAAGTACCCGCCCTTCTGCTGCACCTCCTCGCGCACCTGCCCCAGCAGATGCGTCTTGCCGGATCCGGCAGGCCCGCGTACGACGACTCCGAGCGGACTGGCGTCATCCGACGTCTCCGCGTCGTCGTAGGCGTTCATCACCTCGAGGAACACCCGCTCGTGCATACCGGGAACGTGCACGTTGGACTGCGAACGCCACACGTCGTCGGGGGTCGGGGCCCAGCTCAGTCGTACCGATTCCAGAGCCCGGATCTGCTCGTTGTCCGTCATCGTGGAGTTCACGCCCATCATGATTCGATCGAGAGAAGGTGGTTCTGCTGATTACCGACGACGACGGCCGCAGCGCGTTCCTCGTCGGTCAGCGTCTTCTGGTTTTCCTCGGGTATCAGCGAGACGTCCGCGGCGCGGCGCAGCCGTGCGAGTGCATCGTCGAGATCGGCACGAGGTATGTCTCGCAACTCGTTTCGCAAGCGAGACAGCCGAACGGTGCTACCGGGTTCACGTGCGAGCGACGCGTACGCGGTGCGAATCGAGGCCTCGATGTCGACGGTCTTGTCGGCCTTCTCGGAGCTGTCGAGGGGGGCGGTCTCGTCCCCGCGGGGCGAGAACACATCGGCCGGACGGCTGTCGGTGCGATCCAGCCAGCGACGTAACCCTGCCAACACGGTGAACATGGCCTTGCCTGCGCCTGTCGACCGAGCCGGTGGTTCACCGCCCATGAGCTCACCGCAGGTGCGCCACCCTTTGTCGGTCAGCTCCAGGGTCATCGGGCGCACCGAAGAATCGACCTCGATCAATCCCGCATTCTTCAGTTTGTCGCGGGAAGCCTTAGGTAGTTCGGGGCCGAGTCCCTTGAGGACGCTGTTCTTCACCGGACTCGCTTCGGCCATCAGAACGAGCAGTACTGCTGCTTCGGTGCCGTTCAGGTCTTCGGTACTCATCGAGGATCCCCCTTCGATCGTCTTCTCGATACTGCCTCGCGGATGGTAGCCACAGCGCGGTGCGGGTCGTCGATCACCTGAGCGTTGGTGAACCGCAACACCATGTACCCGTGTGTCTGCAGCTGGTTGTCGCGCACGCGGTCCTCGGCGAAGCGCTGGGCGGCACGGTGCTCGTCGCCGTCGATTTCCACGATGACTCTCTCGGTGCGCCACAGTACGTCGACTGTGAACGGACGGCTGAGTTCGCCGAGCCGAATCGAGCGATTGTGCTCTCGACCGGTGGCCCATTCGTGCTGGTCCAGCGCTCTGTACAGGCGCTTCTCCGGATCGCTCGCCGGGTGTGGGTGTCCGGCGATCGGCGGATAGCTCAACGGCCGGAAGCGATCGAGGACAGTGCTGACGCCGGCAGGCACTTCGGGTGCGCGCACCGACACGGACGGGAATCTGTCCATCCTCGACGACCCACCGCCGGTGAGCCACACGCCCGCCCGTGCGTGAGCACACAGCCATTCCGCTGCGGTCGACACGAAGTCGGCGTCCACGGCGTCGGGTACGACCAGCACGAGAGCGACAACGTCGCGGCCGTGAGCTGCCGCGAGAGCTCGCGCCGAACCTGCCGCGCGGGTCTCGACGGTGAACACCGGCCGGCGTATCGGCCGCCCCGAGGAGGCCGACTCGGCCAGAGCCGCTATGTAGGGGCCGAAGTGTGCCGAGTCGGCAGCCAGGCGAACGGCGGACGTGCGAGCGGCACGCCGCTCCAACGTGGAGGTCCCTGCGTTGTGCTCGAACTCGGGGAGCCACAGCGCGGTCGAGTCGACCGCTGCGGTCTCCAGCGACGTGACCACCATCTCGACCAGGTCTGCCGAACGATGAGATGCCGACTCGTCGACAGTGAAGAAGACGATCGCAGGTGCATCGGCGGGGAGCGGGTTCGCGGATTCGGCGAGCTCGCGTTCGGACGCCCCGCGAAGTCGAGTCACTCGATCTGCGGGAAGACTCGACCACCAGCCTGCGGTCTCACCGTTCCCGGTCACAGCTGCTCCCCGCCCACCCCTGTTGCCCCATCTCCGAACCGTACCGACAAGGTCCGACACGTAGGGGCGAGCACGTCTCCGTGACGGCGATTTGGCTCTGGCATCGGCGTTCCCCTACACTTGACCGGTTGCCTGTGGCAGCGGTGTGTCTTCGTGCGCCCGCTCTCGGCAGCCGACCGCGCGTGTCGGGACGGAAATCCGGCACGTACGTACATCCAGGTCAAGGAGAAGTTAGTGATTCAGCAGGAGTCGCGAGTACGCGTCGCTGATAACACGGGCGCGAAGGAAATCCTTTGCATCCGCGTTCTCGGTGGTTCGTCACGTCGCTACGCCGGAATCGGCGACATCATCGTAGCTACGGTGAAAGACGCCATTCCCGGTGGAAACATCAAGAAGGGTGAGGTCGTCAAGGCCGTCATCGTCCGCACCGTCAAGGAGCGTCGCCGTCCGGATGGCTCGTACATCCGTTTCGACGAGAACGCTGCGGTGCTGATCAAGCCGGACCACGACCCCCGTGGAACCCGCATCTTCGGCCCGGTCGGCCGCGAGCTGCGTGAGAAAAAGTTCATGAAGATCGTCTCGCTCGCCCCGGAGGTGCTGTAAATGAAGGTGCACAAGGGCGACACCGTTCTCGTGATCGCAGGCAAGGACAAGGGTGCCAAGGGCAAGGTCATTCAGGCCTACCCCGCTGACTCCAAGGTTCTGGTCGAAGGCGTGAACCGCATCAAGAAGCACACCGCGGTCTCTGCCAACCAGCGCGGCGCATCCTCGGGTGGCATCGTCACTCAGGAAGCCCCGATCCACGTATCGAACGTCGCAGTTGTCGACTCGGACGGAAACCCCACTCGCGTGGGCTACCGGACCGACGAAGAATCCGGCAAGCGCGTTCGTGTTTCCCGCAAGAACGGGAAGGACATCTGAGATGACTACCACCGAGAACATCGCGGGCGAACAGCCCCGCCTCAAGGCGCGCTACCGCGCCGAGATCAAAGACGCCCTGAACACCGAGTTTGCATACGAGAACGTCATGCAGATCCCCGGCATCGTCAAGGTCGTCGTCAACATGGGTGTCGGCGACGCCGCCCGTGACGCCAAGCTGATCAACGGCGCAGTTGCAGACCTCGCTGCCATCACCGGCCAGAAGCCGGAGATCCGCAAGGCGCGCAAGTCCATCGCACAGTTCAAGCTGCGCGAAGGAATGCCCATCGGCGCACGCGTCACCCTCCGTGGCGACCGCATGTGGGAGTTCCTCGACCGTCTGGTCTCCATTGCCCTTCCCCGAATCAGGGACTTCCGCGGCCTCTCGGGCACGCAGTTCGACGGCAACGGAAACTACACGTTCGGCCTCAACGAGCAGTCGATGTTCCACGAGATCGACGTGGACAAGATCGACCGTCCGCGCGGCATGGACATCACCGTAGTAACCACCGCAACCAACAACGAAGAAGGCCGCGCGCTGCTCAAGCACCTCGGCTTCCCGTTCAAGGAGAACTGAGTCCATGGCGAAGAAGGCATTGGTCAACAAGGCCAACAAGAAGCCGAAGTTCGCGGTGCGTGCATACACTCGCTGCAACCGCTGCGGCCGTCCCCATTCCGTGTTCCGCAAGTTCGGCCTCTGCCGTATCTGCGTGCGCGAGATGGCACACGCCGGAGAGCTTCCCGGAGTTCGCAAGAGCTCCTGGTGATCTGAGGCCTCCGGGCTTCACCACACCACGCTGATGGGCGTGGGTTCCGAAAGGAACCCACGCCCATTTTGCGTTGCTCAGGTCCTGACTTTCACACCGACCACACGTCGTGTCGTAGATCCAGAGAGCGGACCAGATCCACCGCCGCATGATGATCCTGGCTGTCGACGATCAGCAGCAGGCCACGCTCGGACATCGCCGACGCGAGGGCATCGGTGGAGACGGTTCTACATCCAGGCGGCATGTCCGGGTCTCCGAGTTCCCGGTAGGTGTCGGCAATCGCCACTACGTCCTCGACTGGATCGAATCCCCAGACGGTCACGAAATGTCCTACGTTCCAGTCGAAGTCGGTCAACTCTGCAGTATGTACATTCGCCAACGATGCGAAGCGGAAAGGCCCGTCGGCAAGACGGTCGAGTAGCAGACGCAATCGCTCGACGGAGGGCCCCACGATGGGAACCACGGCGACGCGGTGATCGGTCGCGGTCTCGATGCCCTCCGTGAGACCTGCTGCCGTGGTCCCGGCTGCGTCGATCGATGCGGCTCTCGGCAGTAGATCCCACCCGTCGGTGATTCGGGGGGTTCCGGGAGGACGGGCCGAGTCGATTGCACCCGGCCAGATCGCGGACCTCGACGCGACCGCGAGTGCCGTCACGCCCGGTGCGTCGTCGCCCATGACGGCCGTCAGCGCAACCGATGCCGAGAACGGTCCGCAGAGTTGATCCGGTTGTGGCAGAGCATGATCGAGGGCCGAGAAGATGGTGGTTGCCCCGGCGAACCTGCGCAGCATCTCAGTAGATCCAACGCAACGATTCGAGCAGTTCGTCCTCGGTATGGCTCTCCGCCCACGTGGCATCGGCGTCCCGGCAGGCGACGAACGCGCCCAGAAGTTCCATGCCCAACACGTCTCGGACCAGTGCGGACCACAGGAGGTCTTCGCGCTGCTGCGCGTGGGTCGTTGCGAGAGGCGAGATCCCCGCGGCATCCCGACGAGCATCGTCCCAACCTCCTACGTCCTCCTGGACCGGAGACGGCAACTGCGCCGAATCCGCCACTCCCGCCAGACCGGCCGCGATCGTGACGGCCAGCGCCAGATACGGATTGGCGGACGCGTCGCACGCCTTCAATTCGACGTTGGTGTGTTCCGGGCCGAGAAGGGGCGTGGCCGGTACGAGTCGCACTGCAGCCTCGCGGTTCTCGACGCCCCAGAATCCGAAGGCACCTGCCCAGTACCCCGGTCGACGACGCAGCAGTGACCCCGAACTCGGTGCCGTGATGGCTGTGAGTCCCGGGAGTTCTCGAACGAGGCCCGCGATGTACGCCTGCCCGGTGTCGGACAGTCCGTACTCTCCGTCGCCGGTGAGAGCGTTGTGACCGTCGCGAACCAGTGATGTGTGTAGGTGCCATCCGTTACCCGCACTGCTCGACGAGGGCAGGGGAGCGAAGCTTGCCCTCAGGCCCTGGGCTTTGGCCGCTGAGTGGATGGTCTGCCGCGCGAGTACCTGCGCGTCGGCCGCAGCAAGCGGATCGAGTGGACTCAATGCGATCTCCAGCTGGGAGCCGCCGTACTCGGCATGAATCTGCCCGATGTCGAGGCCATTCGCAGACAGCGCCTCGAGCAGCAGTACTACGAATTGATCGACATCGCAGAGTGCGTTCGCCGAGTAGGCAGGTCCGCGATGAGCGGACAGTCCGTCCGACTCGCGAGTCAGGGCAAACTCGATCTCGAATCCGGCCCGTACCTCGAAACCGGCATCGGACGCCTTCTGCACCTGCCGCTCGAGAACTGAGCGCTGATCGTAGGGCCACGGTGTGCCGTCCGCCGAGACCTGTCGTCCGTGCGCCCAGGCCAGCCCCGGCTGTCCGGACAGGGCGACCACGCTCGACGCGCTCCCGATCACCGGAATCAACCGCACATCGCCGGACGGCGTCGACAGTCCTTCGTGGGCGAATGTGATCCCGTCATGCGAATCGAATACCGCGAACACCGCGGTGACTCCCACTCCACGCCGTGCGACTGCAGTCAATTCTGCGGTGGGCACGGTGCGTGATCGGACGATGCCGTTGTTGTCGACCCAGCCGATCGTCACCCCGGCGATGTTGCGGTCACGCAGAGTGTGGGTGAGGTGGTCGATGTCGACTGCCTTCGAGTCCGTCATGGTCCGACGTTAGCGAAGAAGTGCTCGTCGGGGTGTCCGACTGGACCCGAGCTGTCGCGCAATGGTAAGGCGATTTGGTCTTCGGGTGCGCGATGCCTACACTAGAGCGGTTGCCCGGGCTTCGTCGTGCCTGCACGCGAGTCCTTGCAATAGAAACGCAACCTCGAGTTCTCCGTACGTCAGCATTGAACATGCGGAAGCTCGTAACACCTGGCAGTGCAGCGATGCATTGCTTGGAGCGCAACCCCTGACCGGCAACAGTCGGTCAGGACATGTTCACTTCGCTGTAGGCCCACGATGTGACGAGCCAGGCCCGATGGGTTCTCCGGAACCGGAAGGCACCAGCCCGCGCGTGCTGCATGGGAACCGCTGCGAGAAAGGTGCACAGGTCACACCATGACGATGACCGATCCAATTGCAGACTTCTTGACCCGTCTGCGCAACGCCAACTCGGCGTACCACGACGAGGTGAAGCTTCCCCACTCGAAGCTCAAGGCGAACATCGCCGAGATCCTCAAGCGCGAGGGCTACATCTCCGATTACCGCACGGAAGACGCCGAGGTGGGCAAGACCCTCATCGTCGATCTGAAGTACGGCCCGAGCCGTGAGCGCAGCCTCGCCGGCGTGCGACGCGTCTCCAAGCCCGGTCTCCGGGTGTACGCAAAATCCACCAATCTGCCCAAGGTTCTCGGCGGCCTGGGCGTGGCGATCATCTCCACGTCCACCGGTCTGCTCACGGAGCGTCAGGCTGCCAAGCAGGGTGTGGGCGGAGAAGTCCTCGCCTACGTCTGGTAGGGGAGGCCACACCATGTCACGTATTGGAAAATTGCCGGTCGCAGTCCCCGCTGGCGTCGATATCACCATCGACGGCCAGGACGTTGCGGTCAAGGGCCCCAAGGGTGCCCTGAGCCTGACAGTCGCCGAGCCCATCAAGATCGCCCGCGCCGACGACGGCACCATCGCCGTCACTCGGCCCGACGACGAGCGTAAGAGCCGCTCGCTGCATGGTCTCTCGCGCACTCTCGTCGCGAACCTCATCACCGGTGTCACCAACGGTTACACCACCAAGATGGAGATTCACGGCGTCGGTTACCGCGTCGTACTCAAGGGCAAGGACCTCGAGTTCGCACTCGGTTACAGCCATCCCGTGCTGATCGAAGCACCCGAGGGCATCACGTTCACGGTCGAGTCGCCCACGCGATTCACCGTTGTCGGCATCGACAAGCAGAAGGTCGGTCAGATCTCTGCCAACATTCGTCGTCTGCGGCGTCCGGACCCGTACAAGGGCAAGGGCATCCGCTACGAGGGTGAAGTGATCCGCCGCAAGGTCGGAAAGACGGGTAAGTGATATGAGCCAGCAAACAGCAGACAAGGCGAACGTCGTCAAGCGCACACCGCGCGGCACCGACGTCTCGACGAAGCGTCGCCTGTCGAAGGCACGTCGTCACTTCCGCCTTCGCAAGAAGATCTCCGGAACGCCCGAGCGTCCGCGCTTGGTCGTCAACCGGTCCTCGCGTCACATCCACGTGCAGTTGATCGACGACCTGGCGGGCCACACGCTGGCCAGCGCGTCGAGCATCGAAGCCGATGTGCGCGCACTCGAGGGCGACAAGAAGGCCGTCAGCGCGAAGGTCGGCGAGCTCATCGCCAGCCGTGCGAAGGCAGCCGGCGTCGAGGCAGTCGTGTTCGACCGCGGCGGCAACAACTACAGCGGCCGCATCGCGGCACTCGCAGACGCTGCCCGCGAAGGCGGGTTGACGTTCTGATGATGACAATGACTGACAACGGAAGGACAGCCTGATGCCGGGACGTCAACGGCGTGACGGCGGAAGCGGCCCCGCCGGACAGAACAGTGGCCCCAACGCAGGTGGCGACAACAACCAGCGCGGCGACAACCGCGGTGGTGGCGGTCGCGATCGTCGTGACAACGGCCGTGGCGGCAACGCTGCGGACAAGTCGAACTTCATCGAGAAGGTCGTCACGATCAACCGCGTCTCCAAGGTGGTCAAGGGTGGTCGACGCTTCAGCTTCACCGCCCTCGTCATCGTCGGTGACGGCAACGGACTGGTCGGCGTCGGCTACGGCAAGGCCAAGGAAGTTCCCGCGGCCATCCAGAAGGGTGTCGAAGAGGCTCGCAAGAGCTTCTTCCGCGTCCCGATGATCGCCGGCACCATCACCCACCCCATCCAGGGCGAAGCCGCTGCCGGCGTCGTCATGTTGCGTCCGGCCAGCGCCGGTACCGGCGTCATCGCCGGTGGTGCTGTTCGCGCAGTGTTGGAGTGCGCCGGTGTCCACGACGTGCTGTCGAAGTCGCTCGGTAGCGACAACGCCATCAACGTCGTGCACGCGACCGTCGCAGCCCTCAAGGGTCTGCAGCGTCCCGAGGAAGTTGCGGCTCGCCGCGGCCTGACCCTCGAAGAGGTTGCACCCGCCGGAATGCTGCGCGCACGCGCACAGGCAGGAGCGGTGAAGTAATGGCTCAGCTGAAGGTCACTCAGATCAAGAGCACCATCGGCCAGAAGGCGAACCAGCGTGACAGCCTGCGTACTCTCGGGCTCAAGGGCATCCGCCAGACGGTCGTCCGCGAGGACAACCCGCAGAACCGCGGACTGGTCAACACGGTGCGCCACCTCGTAACTGTTGAGGAGGTCTAACCATGACCATCAAACTGCACCACCTGCGCCCCGCAGCCGGATCCAAGTCGACGAAGATTCGCGTCGGCCGTGGTGAAGGTGGCAAGCGCGGCAAGACCGCAGGTCGCGGTACCAAGGGAACCGGCGCACGCAAGAACGTGCCGGCACGCTTCGAGGGTGGCCAGATGCCCCTCCACATGCGGCTCCCGAAGCTCAAGGGCTTCACCAACCGCAACCGTGTCGTGTTCCAGGTCGTGAACCTGCGCGACATCGAGCGCCTGTTCCCCGAGGGTGGTCAGATCGGTATCCCCGAGCTGATCGCCAAGGGAGCTGTTCGCAAGAACGAGCTCGTCAAGGTTCTCGGAGACGGAAACCTCACCGTGAAGGTCGATATCTCGGCCAACAAGTTCACGGGCTCCGCCAAGGAAAAGATCGCCGCTGCCGGCGGTTCTGCAACCGAGGTATGAGCATTGCTTCGATGTGCTGAGTAGCAGCGCGTCGAGCAGCAGTTCGTGACGATGGCCGCAGCCACAGCTCTCGTAGCTGAGCTGCGGCCATCGTTGCCTACACGGAATGTCGTGTGTGTCGACCGATCGGCCAGGGTCCAACACTGACCGTCGGTCCGTTCGATGCGCACTGTTAGAGTTCTAGAGTTCAGAGAAGTTCGTATCGATGCGGTCGACGCATGTCGTCCGCAGTCCATGCTCGTGAGGCTCACGGGAGCATCAGTCGCTCCCGACGAAGCACTCGCGGCGTCAACGCAGTCGTGCCAGGAGGATCTTTGCTTTCCGCCTTCGTGTCGGCCCTCAGGACTCCTGACCTGAGACGGAAGATCCTCTTCACGCTCGGTCTGGTGGCCCTGTATCGCTTCGGTGCAACACTGCCGTCGCCGGGTGTCGACTACGCCAATGTCCGAGCATGCATCGACCAGGTCTCCGGTGGAGATTCGGCGGGCATCTACTCGTTGATCAACTTGTTCTCCGGTGGAGCGCTCCTCCAGCTCTCGGTGTTCGCGATCGGCATCATGCCGTACATCACCGCCAGCATCATCGTGCAGCTGCTCACCGTCGTCATCCCCAAGTTCGAGGAACTCCGCAAGGAGGGACAGTCGGGCCAGGCCAAGATGACGCAGTACACGCGTTACCTGTCGATCGCACTGGCCATCCTGCAGGCGACCGGCCTGGTGGCCCTCGCTTCGCGCGGCCAGTTGCTCCAGGGATGTCAGCAGGACATCATCGCCGACCAGTCCATCTTCGGGCTCGTCATCATCGTGCTGGTCATGACTGCAGGCGCAGCCGTCGTGATGTGGTTCGGCGAGGTCATCACCGAGCGCGGTGTCGGCAACGGAATGTCGCTGCTGATCTTCGCCGGAATTGCCTCGCGCATCCCGTCCGAGGGCAACTCGATTCTGGAGAGCCGCGGCGGGTTGGTCTTCGGGTTCGTCTGCTTCGCAGCGTTCCTCATCATCACCGGTGTGGTCTTCGTCGAGCAGGGTCAGCGCCGAATCCCGGTCCAGTACGCCAAGCGCATGGTCGGCCGGAAGATGTACGGCGGCTCGTCCACGTATCTGCCGCTCAAGGTCAACCAGGCCGGCGTCATCCCGGTGATCTTCGCGTCCTCGCTCCTCTACCTACCAAATCTCATCGCCCAGCTCACGTCCGCCAGCACCGCAACCGATCCGAGCTGGTGGCAGCGGATCATCAACGAGTATCTGGTGAACCCGGCGAACCCGGTGTACATCGCTATCTTCTTCGGGCTGATCGTCTTCTTCACGTACTTCTACGTGGCGATCACGTTCAACCCCGAAGAGCGGGCCGACGAGATGAAGAAGTTCGGTGGATTCATCCCGGGCATCCGACCGGGTAAGCCGACAGCCGATTACCTCAACTACGTTCTCAGTCGCATCACGCTGCCCGGTGCGGTGTACCTGGGCACCATTGCGGTGCTTCCCAACCTGTTCCTCGACATCGGCAGTTCGGGCGGAGCTCAAAACCTTCCGTTCGGTGGTACCGCCGTGTTGATCATGGTCAGCGTGGGCCTCGACACCGTCAAGCAGATCGAAAGCCAGCTGATGCAGCGTAACTACGAAGGGTTCCTCAAGTGAGACTTGTTCTGCTCGGTCCCCCCGGTGCCGGCAAAGGCACTCAGGCCGTCCTCCTCTCCGAGAAGCTGGGCGTGCCACACATTTCGACAGGCGATCTCTTTCGCGCCAACATCGGCGAGAAGACCCCGCTCGGATTGGAAGCGAAGAAGTACCTCGACGCGGGCGACCTCGTGCCGAGCGAACTCACCGTGGACATGGTGCGCAGTCGACTCGCCGAGCCCGACGCCGTCAACGGATTCCTGCTCGACGGTTTCCCGCGTTCGGTCGGCCAGGCCGAAGCTCTGGTCGACATCCTCTCCGACCTGAACGCGCATCTCGATGCGGTGCTGTCCTTTGTCGTCGACGAGGACGTCGTCGTGGACCGCATGCTGGCGCGCGGCCGTGAGGACGACAAAGAGGACGTCATCCGTAATCGGCTCAAGGTATACCGCGACGAGACGGCACCGCTGTTGGACTACTACTCCGACAAGCTGGTCACCGTCGATGCGATCGGTGAGGTGGACGAAGTCAACGCCCGCGCGCTGAAGTCCATCGAGGACCACGGCAAGTAATGGCGTTCGGCCGTAAACGAAAAGTTGTCCCGTTCAAGAGCGCCGGTGAGCTCGACGCGATGGCGGCAGCCGGTGCCGTGGTAGGTGCCGCTCTCGTCGCCGTACGAGATGCAGCCAAGCCCGGGGTCTCGACGCTCGAACTCGACCGAGTTGCCGAGGCGGTCATCCGTGATGCCGGTGCGGTGCCCTCTTTCCTGGGGTACCACGGTTTCACCGGCAGCATCTGCTCCTCGGTGAACGACCGCGTCGTGCACGGCATTCCGTCGGCGGACGAGTTGTTGGTCGCCGGTGATCTCGTGTCCATCGACTGCGGTGCCGTTCTGGACGGTTGGCACGGAGATTCGGCGTGGACGTTCGGCGTCGGCGACATCATCGAGGCCGATGCGTTGCTGAGCGACGCGACCAGGCTTTCCATGGAGGCCGGGATCGCTGCGATGATCCCCGGCAATCGTCTGACCGACATCTCCCACGCCATCGAGTCCGGTACGCACGCGGCCGAGGATGCTCACGGTCGCAAATACGGAATTGTCGACGGTTACGGCGGCCACGGAATCGGCCGCGAAATGCATATGGACCCGTTCCTCGCGAACGAGGGCGCGCCGGGCAAAGGACCGGAGCTCGTGGTGGGTTCCACGCTGGCCATCGAACCGATGTTGACGCTCGGTACCTACGAGACCGACATTCTCGACGACGGGTGGACCGTGGTGACCACCGATGGTTCTCGTGCGGCGCACTGGGAACACACGGTCGCGGTGACCGAGGACGGCCCGCGAATCCTGACGGTTCGGCCTCGTTAGAACTACCAGGTCAACGCTCACCAGGTGAGTGACGAGTACCGGCGGCCCCCTCGGATGAGTCCGAGGTGGGCGGCCGTCAGGCGTAGCCAGAGGCGAGTCGGCATCCGAGTCACTGCGGTCGGCAGCAATGGGTTTCGTACCGCGAGCGCGAGGAGCGCTACGGAAATTGTGCGGATTCGGAAGGGCGGGCATCCGGCAGCCCGATACATTCCGCGGACGTGGGCCGATCCGTATCCCAGTGCCCCGGCCTGCTTCCAATTGTCCCGGCGGCCGGTGCGCAAACGATATTCGACCAGCGGCTCGGCTATGAAGTGCAGGCGGGCACCCGATTGCTGTGCGCGCCAGGAGAATTCCATGTCCTCGCTGGCATGAACGAATTCGAGCATCCCGCCGAGATCTCGGTAGGTCGACGCGCGGCACGCCATACTCGCCCCGATGACGAACGGGCGAAAGGGCGACTTGCCCTGATTCGAAGGTGGGGCGAACGGAACTGCGGCGCGCGTCGCTTCGGAGTTCAGCGCCTCGGTGCTCAGGCCGGTTCCCACGAGGTCGTAGCTGTCCAGTTCGGCGGTGATGCGCCGCAGCCATGTCGGGTGTACGACGTCGTCGGCATCGCAGAAGGCCAGCAGCGGGCCCTCGGCTGCTTCCGCTCCGCGATTGCGGGCATGCGACGCGCCTGGGGTGCCGGACGAATCGACGTACTTCAGATTCAAGTGGGCCCGTAGTGCGTGGTCCTCCACGAACTCGCGCACTCCGTCGGTCGAGCCGTTGTCGCTGACGACGACCTCGAACGGGCCGTCGTAGTCCTGGTGTGCGAGCGCGCGTAGTTGCTCGTCGAGCACATCTCTGGCGTTGTGTACGGGAATGATCACGGAGACGGCTGGGCCGGACGGGTTGGAACTCAAGAGGGCACCTTGCGGGCTCGGTGGCTGAACGATGGCGGGCGGACGAAAGGTTAGCTCAGTTAATCTAACGTCGCCATCCGACGCGTTTCGTGCCCGCTTCGCGCGCATTTGGCCAGATCTGTCTTTGCCGGTAACATAGATCGACGGTGCGCCCTGCGTACCGGATGTTCGCATGCCTCGAGGGCTGTGCGGCCCTCCGGCGATACTCCGACTCGGTTCCGAGGAGTCGGTCAGTGGGCATCACGGTAACGGAAACAGATGCAATCAACCAGGTGTGAGAGCCAGGATCGCGGAGGATATGGCCAAGAAAGACGGTGCTATCGAGGTAGAGGGCCGAGTTGTCGAACCGCTGCCCAATGCGATGTTTCGCATTGAGCTCGAAAACGGCCACAAGGTACTCGCCCACATCAGCGGAAAGATGCGTCAGCACTACATCCGCATCCTTCCCGAGGATCGCGTCGTGGTAGAGCTTTCGCCCTACGACCTCACGCGTGGACGCATCGTTTACCGCTACAAGTAAGAGCTTCCTCGGCCATGTCCGGTCGGGGAGAACCATGCTCGGTCCGCTGCTCGCAGCGCGTCCGAGCTACACACAGGAGATCAACGACGTGAAGGTTCAGCCGAGCGTCAAGAAGATCTGCGAGAAGTGCAAGGTGATTCGTCGTAACGGACGCGTCATGGTGATCTGCGACAACCTGCGTCACAAGCAGCGTCAGGGATAACCACCGAGCATCACGCACGTCGGCTTGGCAACAGCTAGAAGATGACCTCCCAGCACCAACCGCAACACACGCGTTGCGGCAGACCCCCGGCACGGAGGCCGGGGCCCCACTGAGTTTGTTGAAAGACGCTTCCCACCCCAGCGGTGAGAAGGACACAGGGGACGGACTGGGAGCAGACCTCCGGACAAGAAAAGGAAATGCCACATGGCACGTCTCGCAGGTGTGGATCTGCCGCGCGAAAAGCGCATGGAGATCGCACTGACTTACATCTACGGCGTCGGCCGTACCCGCTCCAAGGAAATTCTCGCAGCAACGGGCGTCAGCCCCGACCTGCGCAGCAAGGATCTCGGCGACGACGATCTGCGCAAGCTCAGCGATTACATCAACGAGTCCCTCAAGGTCGAGGGCGATCTGCGCCGCGAGGTGCAGGCCGACATCCGACGCAAGATCGAAATCGGCTGCTACCAGGGTCTTCGCCACCGTCGTGGTCTGCCCGTCCGTGGACAGCGCACCAAGACCAATGCGCGTACCCGTAAGGGACCCAAGCGCACCATTGCCGGCAAGAAGAAGGCGAAGTAATGCCCCCCAAAGCACGCGGTACCGGTCCGAAGAAGGCGCAGAAGACGCGTCGCAGGGACAAGAAGAACGTCCCGCACGGATCTGCGCACATCAAGAGCACGTTCAACAACACGATCGTGTCGATCACCGACCCCGCCGGAAACGTCATCTCGTGGGCGTCCTCGGGACACGTGGGCTTCAAGGGCTCGCGCAAGTCGACTCCGTTCGCCGCACAGCTCGCAGCCGAGAACGCTGCGCGCAAGGCTCAGGAGCACGGCGTCAAGAAGGTCGACGTGTTCGTCAAGGGTCCCGGCTCCGGCCGTGAGACCGCGATCCGCTCACTTCAGGCCGCAGGCCTCGAGGTCGGCACCATCTCCGATGTCACCCCTCAGCCGCACAACGGCTGCCGTCCGCCCAAGCGGCGTCGGGTCTAGCGGGAAGGAAAGGTTTAGAAAATGGCACGTTATACCGGTCCTATCACCCGCAAGTCGCGTCGTCTGCGCGTCGACCTCGTCGGAGGCGACCAGGCGTTCGAGCGTCGTCCCTACCCGCCCGGCCAGCACGGCCGCGCGCGGATCAAGGAGAGCGAGTACCTGCTCCAGCTGCAGGAGAAGCAGAAGGCTCGCTTCACCTACGGCGTCATGGAGAAGCAGTTCCGTCTGTACTACAAGGAAGCCAACAGGGCCGCCGGCAAGACCGGTGAGAACCTGCTGACCATCCTCGAGACTCGCCTCGACAACGTCGTCTACCGTGCGGGTCTCGCACGTACGCGTCGTCAGGCACGCCAGCTGGTCACCCATGGCCACTTCCTCGTGAACAACAAGCGAGTGGACATCCCCAGCTACCGCGTCTCGCAGTACGACATCATCGATGTCCGCGAGAAGTCCGCGCAGACCCTGCCGATCCAGATCGCTCGTGAGAGCTACGGCGATCGTCCGGTGGCTCCGTGGCTGCAGGTCGTCCCCAACCGTCTTCGCATCCTGGTTCACCGGGTGCCGGAGCGCGCACAGATCGATGTGCCGCTCCAGGAGCAGCTCATCGTCGAGTACTACTCGAAGTAAGGCGCAGCACGCATGTGAGTCTCCCCGCGAGGCTCACATGCGTCTTCGCCTCCACACGTGGGCGTCAAATAGCGGACGCCCGTACAGGAGGAACACAGAATGCTCATTTCACAGCGCCCGACGCTGACCGAAGAGGTCATCGCCGACAACCGCTCGAAATTCGTCATCGAGCCGCTCGAGCCCGGCTTCGGTTACACACTCGGCAACTCGCTCCGCCGCACCCTGCTGTCGTCGATCCCCGGCGCTGCTGTCACCAGCATCCGTATCGACGGCGTCCTCCACGAATTCACCACCGTTCCCGGAGTCAAGGAAGATGTCACCGACATCATCCTGAACCTCAAGGGACTCGTTGTGAGCTCCGAAGAAGACGAGCCGGTCACCATGTACGTCCGCAAGCAGGGCCCCGGCGCTGTCACCGCAGGCGACATCGTGCCTCCGGCCGGCGTCACGGTGAACAATCCGGATCTGCACATCGCGACCCTGAACGACAAGGGCAAGTTGGAGATCGAGCTCGTCGTCGAGCGCGGTCGCGGCTACGTCCCCGCCGTTCAGAACAAGGCATCGGGTGCCGAGATCGGCCGTATTCCGGTCGACTCGATCTACTCGCCCGTGCTCAAGGTCACCTACAAGGTGGAGGCCACCCGCGTCGAACAGCGCACCGACTTCGATCGGCTCGTTCTCGACGTGGAGACCAAGAATTCCATCACCGCGCGGGACGCGCTCGCTTCGGCGGGCAAGACCCTGGTTGAGCTCTTCGGCCTCGCCCGTGAGCTGAACGTCGAAGCAGAAGGCATCGAGATCGGACCCTCGCCCGCCGAGGCCGATCACATCGCATCCTTCGGACTCCCCATCGAGGATCTGGACCTGACGGTTCGTTCCTACAACTGCCTCAAGCGCGAAGGTGTTCACACCGTCGGTGAGTTGGTTGGTCGTACCGAGTCCGATCTGCTCGACATCCGTAACTTCGGGCAGAAGTCCATCGACGAGGTGAAGGTCAAGCTGCACTCGCTCGGCCTTTCCCTCAAGGACAGCCCCGCGTCGTTCGATCCGAGCACCGTGCCTGGCTACGACGCCACCACCGGCACGTGGAGTGACACCGACGCAGGCTCCTTCGGCGATACCGAAGGCGCCGAGCAGGACTACGCCGAGACAGAACAGCTGTAATCAGCTCGCTGGAGCTCTTACTAGGAGATTCATCATGCCCAAGCCCACCAAGGGCCGCCGTCTCGGCGGGTCGGCGTCACACCAGAAGGCCATCCTGGCCAACCTGGCGACGTCACTCTTCGAGCACGGCCGCATCACCACCACCGAGTCGAAGGCCAAGCGCCTTCGTCCTCACGCCGAGAAGCTCGTCACCCATGCCAAGAAGGGTGATCTGGCCCATCGTCGTGAGGTTCTCAAGACGATCAACAACAAAGATGTCGTGCACAAGCTCTTCGCCGAGATCGGGCCTTTCTTCGCCGATCGCGACGGTGGCTACACGCGCATCATCAAGACCGTCCCCCGTAAGGGTGACAACTCGCCGATGGCCATCATCGAGCTCGTCAACGAGCAGACGGTGTCCAACGAAGCCGACCGCGCACGCCGCGTGAAGGCATCGAAGGCTGCTCCCGCCGCAACCGAGGCTCCGGCCGAAGACACGGCAGACGACAACGTCGTCGAGGCTGTCGAAGCCGACGCGACCGACGCCGAGGTGGCCAACGCCGACGCAGTCATCGAAGGCATCGAGGACAACGACGCTCACGCGTCGGACGCCCCCGAGGCCGAGGATGCGAAGAAGGACTAGTCCTTGTGAGCTCCGAGCACGACCGAAGCGGGCCCGCCATTTCCTCAGGAGATGGCGGGCCCGCTTTGTCGGTCCCCACCAGATACCGGCTCGACATCTCGTACGACGGCACGCACTTCTCCGGCTGGGCTCGGCAACCCGGTATCCGAACCGTGTGCGGCGTGCTCGAGGAGGCTTTCTCCACTGTGCTCCGTCAACCGGTCGAGCTGACGGTGGCCGGTCGAACCGACGCCGGAGTTCACGCGACCGGTCAGGTTGCACATTTCGACGCCGTGGGTGTGCCGGACGAGCACGACCGGTTGATTCGAAGAATGGCGCGCTTCCTTCCCGCCGACGTCCGGGTTCGTGCGATCACGGGGGTCTCGCCCGACTTCGACGCTCGGTTCTCGGCATATCGCCGTCACTACGAGTACCGATTCGGCACAGCGCTCTACGGCGTCGATCCTCTGGATGTCGCCGGAGTCGTGTCCTGGCCTCGGCCGATCGATCTGGACGCGGTACGCGAGGCGTCGCAGGCACTGATCGGACTGCACGATTTCGCAGCGTTCTGCAAGAGGCGAGACGGTGCCACGACGGTGCGAGAACTGCAGCGCTTCGACTGGGAACGCGAGGGGGATCGATTGACCGCGTACGTCAGCGCCGATGCGTTCTGCTGGTCGATGGTGCGCAGTCTGGTCGGGGCGATGCAGGCCGTCGGTGAAGGACGACGAACCCCCGACTGGGCACGTTCCCTGCTCGGTCGTCGAGAACGTGCGAGCGAGGTGGCAGTGGCCCCGGCCCACGGACTTGCCCTGGTGCGGGTCGACTATCCACCCGCCGACATGTTGGCCGCGCGCAATGCTGCCACCCGGGAGACTCGACCGGCAATAGTCGGCGACGAATGTTGTGGAGGAGAAGGATGAGCGACGATCGCGCCGGGTCCGGTGCCGACACGATGCAGCCGATTCGTCTCGCGGTGGTCACCGGCAGTGTTCGGGCGGGGCGGGTGGGCCCCACCGTCGCATCCTGGGTACGCAGCGTGGCGTCGGCGCGCGACTCTCTCACGGTTGTGGATGTCGATCTCGCGGACTTCGATCTCCCGAACAGCTTGACGTCGAGCGAGGGCTCCGAACGTTTCACCCGCATCGTGGGCGAGGCCGACGCGTTCGTCCTCGTCACTCCCGAATACAACCACGCTGTGCCCGGCTCGCTGAAGACCGCGCTCGACACGGTGAAGTACGAATGGCGTTCCAAGCCAGTGGGATTCGTTTCCTATGGCGGTCTGGCGGGTGGTGTGCGAGCGACCGAGCAACTGCGCCTCATCGCCGCAGAGCTACACATGGTGTCGGTACGGGATTCGGTATCACTCCATCGCGTGCGTCGGCGTTTCGACGAGGCCGGTGGCGTCGACGATCCCGCTGCTGTCGACTCCTTGGGGCGATTGCTCGACCAACTCGAGTGGTGGGCCGGCGCAGTGTCGAGCGCACGGGCGCGCGTCCCGTACCCCGGCTGACACTGTCAGTCTCGGACGGCGGGTCGAAGACTTCTCGGTCGACCGATGAACGCCGTTTCCTGCGGAATGGTGACCAGCGTCAGTTCGATGTCGATCGGACCCGAACGCACCCGAATACGGTCACCGGACGCACGCGGCTGAACGATCGACAGTGTCGCGGCGAATCTCTGTCGGGTCGGCCCGGGTGCCGCCGGATCATGCGGCGGTTCGTGCTCGGTCAGCGAGATCACAGTGACGCCGGGGACATATTGGTGATCGAGCGAGATGGAGCCGTCTGCGAAGTCGACCACGACGACGTCGTACGAGGGCCGCACCCGTGTGTGGTCGCTGTCGACCAGAAACCGCTCGGGCTCCCCGATGGCGTCGCGGAGGGCTCCCCAGGCGTGCGGTCTGTCCGTTCTGACGACAACTCGCGCTCCGATCGCCACGGCTCGGAACAGAAGCTGTTGGGCGAGGTAGAGCTCGCCCACGATGCTGACCCGCGGCAGGTTCGCCCCGAAGATCCGCACTGCCACACCGTTTCCGTTCGTATCCGATCCCAGTAGTTGGCCGCAACCACTCACCGGGAACGCCCAGGCCTGCAGTGCGGAGGTCGAGAGGGTTCCGACCGGCATCACTGCCGAGTGTGTTGCCACAGCCAGTGGCAATTGAGCGAGAATGCCGTCTCGTTGACGTCCGGCCATCGAGGTCAGTGAAGCAACATCGGGCCTCGAGATTGCCTCTCGCGCAGCGAATCTGCACGACGCACGAACGCGGACGCGGCTCGGCTCGTCGGTGGGGCGCAGGTGAACGGACATGGTCGTACCCAGCGACGGTGTCGCCCACAAGGCCGAAAGATCCTCGACAGTGATTGTGCTGCAATCGATTCCGTAACCCGTACTCGCGACGCCGGGCAATGGAGCGTAGGACCACACCTGAGTCAGGTCGTCGGTGTCGACACCCCGGCTCAGGTGCAATGCCGCGGCTCGGAGTTCTGTGGCCGTCGACAGCCGTGTGGACAGTCCATGAGACTCCAAGGCGCGTGCAATGCGGAGGGCTGCAACGACCGCGGTTCGGGCCGCCCCCGTCCGGCCCGTGCCCCTCGCTGCCATCGCCCGGGCGTTGGCTCGTACGTCCAGAGTGACGGACACCCACACCGTCCGCTGCGCGACGGCGGGCAACGGGCCGATGAGGCCCTCGTACACGTCGGTGGCCACCGAACCGTCGGCGGTTCGAAACCCGAGCGCGACGATGTCGATTGCGGCAACCTCGACGTCGTGTTGCCGTAAGCACGACGTCAACGCCTCGATGGGCAGCGTGTGTCGTGTGTCGGCTCGCGTTCGCGCCAGCACCGTCGTGTCGTGTTCCGGTGCAATGATCTCCACGGTGCACGTGACGGTATCGCGCTGCCAGTGCACACCGACGGGCCGGCCGTCGGGGTCGACATGTTCTGTTGTCACCCCGACGGCAGGGACTCGGCCGGATCCGAAGCGCAGAGCGACGACCAGCCAGCCGGCGATCGACGTTCGCCGAAAGGCGACGAACGGTACGAGCGACACCGTCGCTGCGGCGGTGAGCGTCCACTCGACGGGAACGTCGGCCGCGAGTAGGGCGAGAGTTGTTGTCAAAGTAGTTATTTCGGCCGCGAACAACCCTCGAACAGTTGGCACGGCGAACGACACGACCGACGTGCGCCGTCGTCTCCTCGAACGCGTCATCACATACCCTCCCCCCGAAGGTTGCAGCCCGATCGATCGTCGCCGACGCGGTCGCCGATGGGTGCGGACGAACTGTACTGTGTCGCGTGACCCGATGGGGGATCGGGTCGGCACAATCCTGGGGAGGAATCGTGGCATCTACTCCGACGACGAAATGGCAGGTCGGCGGATACCGCTTTCTCGTCCGACGAATGGAACATGCCCTCATCAGGCGCGACGCGCGGATGTTGCACGACCCGATGAAGTCGCAGTCGCGCGCGCTCATGGTGGGTGTCGTCGTCGCATGCGTGGGTCTGGCGGGCTGCGCTGCCCTGGCGCTGTTTCGGCCTCAGGACAAGATCGGCGACGCGTCGATCGTGGTCGGTAAGGAGTCGGCCGCCATGTTCGTCAGCGTCGACGGCGTGTTCCATCCGGTGCTGAACCTGGCTTCGGCGCGGTTGATCGTGGGAAGGCCCGACAACCCTGTGACGGTGAAGGAGTCGGAACTGGCGTCGCGACCTCGCGGTGCGCTGGTCGGAATTCCCGGTGCCCCGTCGGCGCTGCCGCACGACCCGGACGGCGAGGCCGAGTCGTGGACCGTGTGCGACACCGTCGATCCGATCGCCGGCGTCACGTCGACGACAGTGATCGTGGGGGAGCCCCGCTACGGCGAGAACGCGGCTGCGCTCGGCCCATCCGAGGCATTCCTGTGGACTTCGGGCGGTGCGGCGTATCTCGTCCACGACGGCACCAAGTCGCCGGTCGATCTGGCGGACAGAGCTGTCGTTCGCGCGCTGGGTCTCGAGGATGCGACGCCGACGCCGGTCAGTGCCGGTCTGCTCAACGCGGTACCGCAGGTGCCTGCGGTGACGGCTCCGTTCATAGCGCGAGCGGGTGAGATCCCCGCCTACCCGTTCGACAACCGGCCTATCGGCTCCGTGGTCAAGGTTGCCGGCCGCGACGTTCGGTACTACGTCGTGCTCGAGGACGGCATCCAAGCCATCAGCGAAACCGCAGCCCTACTCGTCAAGTTCGCCGACTCGCAGGGCAGCCCCGACATCGCGGCCGTCAATCCCGACGTCCTGGCCGACGCTCCCAAGACGATGTCCGGGCTCGACGTATCGACCTTCCCGCCGACGACTCCCGACATCGTCGACTCGGGCCGGCGGCCGGTCGGGTGTCTGACATGGTCACCACTCGATGTCGCCGACGGTGGGCCGACTGCGCAGCTGGTCGAATCCGCAGGACGGTCGTTGCCACTCGATACCACCGCTTCACCGGTGGAACTGGCTCAGGCGGACGGCGGCGGTGATTCGGTCGACCAGGTCCATCTGTCACCGGGTAGCGGCGGATTCGTTCGAAGCACCGGTATCTCGACTGCCAGTACCCGTCAGGACGGCGTCTTCTTCGTCGCCGACACGGGAGTTCGCTACGGAGTCGAGGGTGCGGATGCAGCGTCGGCATTGGGCTTCGGACTCCCGGCTCCTGCACCGTGGCAGATTCTGCAGTTGCTGGGCAGCGGGCCGACTCTGGGGCGTGGTCAGGCGCTGACCATGCACGACGGGGTCGCGGCGGACCCGCAGGCAGCCGCGCTTCCGTCCAAGTAGTCCCGGCGAGTGGGCGGGCCGATCACAGCCGTCGGCGCAGGGGAATGGAGACTGCCGTTCCGAGACCCAGAATCACCGCGACCACCACCGACCCGGTCACCGCCGCATCGCGTGGCCGATGATCGGCGGCGGGCGGTGGGAGCGGCGCACCGATCGCGACCGCATCTGCGGGGACGGTTCGCTGCGTCGGTGTCACGACGTCGGTCACCGCAGCGAGTGGATCGACGACGCCGTGGCCGACCGACGGATTCCATCCGTCGGCCGCCGCATGAGCTGTTCGCTCGATGCGGTCGATCACTTGGAGAGCGGACAGATCGGGCCTGTACGCCCGCACCAGTGCCGCTGTCGCAGCGACGAGCGGTGCGGCGAAACTGGTTCCGGTCATCGGTACTACGCCGTCGGTGCCCCGAATGCCGTTGGCCAGACCGTTGCCCGCCGGTGACAGCGACGTCATGTTGGAGCCCGGAGCAGCCACGTCCACCCATGGTCCGGCCAGGCTGAACGACGAGGGCGAACCGTCCAACTCGACCGAACCGACGGTCAACACGTCGTCGAACCAGGCAGGTGTCGCGATGGTCGCAAACCCTTCCCACGGGTCCGCCTCGGGCCGGACCGGGTCGGGCATGGGGTTCTGTGCCCTGCACGCGTCGCTTCCGAAGTTGCCCGCCGCGGCCACGACGACGACGTTTCTCTCGCGAACGGCGTACTGCACTGCTGCGCCGAGTGGGCCGTCGGCGACGCCTGCGCCGGCCGGTACGCACGCCACTTCGGAGATGTTGATGACCGATGCGCCTGCGTCGGCCGCCGTCCGGATTGCCATGGCCATCGTCCGTACGTTTCCGTACCCGGCAGCGTTCTCGGGTTCGGTCGACTTCTCCTGGTCGGTCCTGTTGTCCACGACTTGAAACACGTTGCTGGACTGACGGATCGACAGGATGCGGGCGTCCGGAGCGCCGCCGGCGAAACCGCTGCCCGAGGCCGTCTGCGCGGCGATGAGACCGGCCACCATCGTGCCGTGCGCGTCACAGTCGAACAATCCGTCGGCGGTGCCGACGTAGTCGCCCCCAGGAATCAGACCCGGCAGACGTGGGTGAGGCGTGACGCCCGTATCGATGACGGCAATCAGTTGCCCGGCTCCGCGAGTGATCGGCCACACGGACGCGAAGTCGAGTGCTTGCTGCGCCGTCGGAATTTCCTGGGCGTCGATCGTTTCGGAGGGGACGGCGCACGCGTTCTTCTGCTCGGTCGGTTCCAAAGGCGCGGGAGGGCTTGGCGGTGGCAGTTGCACCGGATCGATGAGCGGGCGTTCGGCGTGCGCGAAGGACGGTCCCATCAGGGCTTCGTAGGTGAGGGTCAGGACGGTGAGCGCGGCAACGGTGTGCGCTCGACGCCGGCGCGCGGTCACAGTCCGCGGACGACGCTGTACAGACCGCACACCCATACTGCGATCGGAATGACGAGGGCGATCGCGGCGTATTCCACCAGTTCGGCCGATCGCCGCATCACCGGCGAATAGTTGCGGGTCGGAACCAGGGCTCCGAACACGGATGCGACGACGGCGGCGGCCAACGCCGCGCCGAACAACTCGAGTGCACGGTCCGGAAATGTGATCACTGCCCCGACCGAGAGCGAGAACAGGACGACCGCACCACCACCGACGAGTGGGACGGCATGTGTCACAACGGCATACGTGCGTCCGCGCAGAAGTAGCACCAGCGCGCACAGTGCGGCGAGGGCGATGCCGGGCCACCCGGAACCGGTCGCGGTGTCGCTCGCCGCCGCAGCGAGTACTCCCATCACCACCACGATCGTGAACGCCGTGAGCAATCCCGTCAGGTAGCTCCGTGCGCGCGTGGCTGCCACCTGCAGATCTGCGAACGACATCGAATCGAGCTCTGCCTCCTGGGCGGTGTTCAGTGGGGCACCGGCGGTGGGAACCGGAGGCAACGGAAGCCGCGCCTGCATCATCGACAGTCGGGCCGACACGGCGATTCCGGTCAGACCTACCAGTGCTGCGACGGTACCGATGGCCGCCGGCGTCATCACGGTGAACAACGCGCAGACCGCCGCGGCGAACGCCGACACTGCCATTACGATCGACCCGGTGAACACGGCGAGCCCGGCACCGCCGATTCGCAGAGACAACAGCGCCATCGAGCCGGCCATGGCCGAACCCAACATCACGTGAGCTGCCCCGAACTGGCCGGGCACGAACAGAGTTCCACCGGTGAACATCAGCGCCGACGCGCATCCCCCGAAAAGCACCGCGACGGCCACCTGCTCGTACAGCCGGCCGAGGATCATCCCCGCAACGGCGAACAGGACCGCGGCCGTGACCGCGGCGACTGCCTCGACCGGGCTGCTCGTGTTCTCGGCACCGGATCGAACCGGGTCACTCAGAACGATTCCGCAGGCGAGCAGCACCGTCGAGCCCGTGATGATCGAACCGACCGTGCGTGCAGTACGCGCGGTCCACTGAGCAACGTCGTCGGTGCCGGAACGGGCCACGGCATCCATGAGATCGTCGAACAACGGAGTCGGTGCCGGACGCGCGGCGACACCCAACACGAGCAGGTCGCCGTCACGTACGCCCAGTTCCGACAGTGTGGACGTGGACGGTAGCGGCGGACGTCCGATACGGGACAGTGTCCAGGCCCCCGACAACCCGTCGGATCCGGAGTCCGCGGTCCGGCTCCCGACCGGACCCGGTCCTTCCGCAGGCTCCGCTCGTGACGCGATCATATCGACGATCCCCGGAATCAACAGCGACACCGGAACGTCCACGGGCAGTGCCATATCAACCTGGGTCGACCTCGCCGACACCGTCACCCGGCACACGTCCTGGGCGAAGACGGCACGCAGCCCCTGCGCACGTCGGGCCGGGTCCGATGCGATGGTCGGTTCGGCTGCGTCGGACGGTGTGTTCGTCGTTGCGGGACGGCTGTCGGCGCGTGTCATGGATATCCCCCCGGATGCGTGCAATGCACTGTCGATGCCCGCCCCCGGGCATCGTGCGTCCACACCCTACGACATCACGCCGACACTCGACCGCTCGTCGCCTCCGCCGAGACCTGCTCGCAGCAGTCAGGCAGGAACCAGCTCGCTCACCTGGGCCAGCAGCTCGAACGACCTGAGCCAGGATCGACGATCGGAGACGCCCGAGGCGACGATCAACTCGTCTGCTCCCGTGCGTTCGGCGAATCGGTCGAGGTACTCCCTGACCATGTCGGGTGTCCCGACGGCCGAGTACTTCGTCATCTTCGAGATCTGTTGCCCCGCAGGTGCTTCCAGCACCATGTCGGCTTCCTCGTCGGTGAAGGTGCGACCCCGTCCGAGCAGCAGGCTCACGCGGCTTCTCTTGGTTCGGAGGAACTGGGCCTGAGCCTCGGCGACGGTGTCCGCAGCGATCACGTTGACGCCCACGATGAGGTGAGGTTCGGACAGCTGCGCCGACGGACGGAAGTCGCGGCGATAGATCTCCACGGCCTGTTCGAGTGCGTCGGGTGCGAAATGCGACGCGAATGCATACGGCAGGCCGAGGGCTGCCGCGAGCTGTGCGCCGAAGAGAGACGATCCGAGGATGTACAGCGGCACCTCGGTGCCGGCACCCGGCGTGGCACTGACCCCGGGGACGAGGGACTGGTGAGACAGGTACCCCTGCAGCTCCTGGACGTCCTGAGGGAATCGGTCCGAGGACGCCGGGTCGCGGCGCATGGCGCGCATGGTCACCTGGTCGCTGCCGGGGGCGCGGCCCAGTCCGAGATCGATCCTGTCCGGGAACAACGTGGCCAACGTGCCGAACTGCTCGGCGATGGTGAGCGGCGCGTGGTTGGGAAGCATGATCCCGCCGGAGCCGAGTCGAATTCGCTTCGTGTGTGCGGCCACGTGCCCGATCAACACCGATGTCGCCGACGATGCGATCGTCTTCATGTTGTGATGTTCGGCGTACCAGATGCGCTGGTAACCCCAGTTCTCGGCATGCTGGGCGAGCGTCACGCTGGCGTCGAAACTGTCTCGGATTGTTTCGCCCTCGCCCACGTGTGCGAGATCGAGGATGGACAGGGGTACGGACACGGAAGCCGACCTTTCGTTCGTCGAACATGTGCGGCCTCGGAGCCGCATTCTTCGTTCAACCGAATGCGGTGCCGTTCTATTTCTGTATCCCGATGCTTCGACGCAACGGTGGACCCTCCGGTTGTGCATGCGTTAGCCTGTCGTCCACGCGGCCTCGGGGGGAGGTCGCCGCGAATGCAGTTGTGGGGGCGCGGCCGTGGGGGCTGATCGATGAGTACCGTGCGCTTCGTTCGCAGCGCGCGCCGGGAAGTACCTCGGTCACCGGGCGGCGAGGTCGTACTTCAACCGCCGCCTCCCGTGCCGCGCGCGGTACCCGGCAATCTCCTGATGAAGCTGATGCCGCTGGTGATGGTCGCCGCCATGGTCGGAATGGTTGCGCTCATGTTCACTTCCGGTGCGGCAGCGAACCCGATGATGTTGATGTTCCCAGCCATGATGCTGATGTCGATGGTGGGCATGTTGGCCGGCGGGGGCAAGTCCGGGGGAGCACGTACCGCCGAGGCGAACGAGGACCGTAAGGACTATCTGCGGTATCTCGACCAGCTTCGACGAGACGTCGCCGACACCGAGCGAGATCAGCGCAGGGCACTCGAGTGGAGCCATCCGGATCCGGGCACTCTGTGGTCGACGGCCGGAACGCAGCGTATGTGGGAACGTCGGCCTCAGGACGCCGACTTCGCGCACGTGCGGGTCGGGCTCGGCGATCAGCGTTTGGCGACCCGACTCGTGCCTCCCGAGACCGGACCTGTGGAAGAGCTGGAACCGGTGTCCGCGGTGTCGCTGCGCCGATTCGTGCGAGCACACTCGGTGGTGTCCGAATTGCCGATTGCCGTGTCGCTGAGGGGATTCGCCGCTCTGTCGATAGCCGGGGATCGCGATGCCGCTCGTGCGATGGTGCGCTCGATGGTCGCCTATCTCTGTACCTTCCACGGACCGGACCACCTCGCGGTTGCCGTCGTCTGCGGCCCCGACACCGTGGAGCAGTGGGAATGGACCAAGTGGCTGCCGCACACACAACACGACGTGTTGCGAGACGGTGCCGGTTCTGCGCGAATGATCTTCGGCAGTGTCCTCGAGCTCGAGAGCGCGCTGGGGGACGTCCTGTCGATGCGGAATCGCTTCGCACGTGGGGCGGTGAACAGTGGGGTCACGCAGTTGGTGATCGTGGTGGACGGCGGACTGGTCGCCAACCGTTCGACCGACCTCACCGACACCGGCCTCGATTCCGTCACCATCGTCGACCTGTCCGGGTTGTGTACGCGACTGGCGGCAAGTCGCGGGCTCCAGCTGGTGGTCGAGAACGGCTCGATCGGTGCGGTCAGCGGCACGGCGGTCGAGGTCTTCGCTGTGGCGGACGCGATGAGTACCACCGAGGCACACGCCGTTGCTCGACGCCTTTCTCCGTATCGCGCGCCGTCGTCGCCCTCCGCTGTCGATACCGTCACCGACGACGGGGCCGCAGTGTCAGGATGGAACAGCCTCGTCGGAATCGCCGACGTCGGTGCGCTCGATACGGATCGAGCGTGGACAGTGCGTCGCGGTCGAGACCGGTTGCGGGTACCCATCGGCGTCGCACCCGACGGCAGCGCGGTCGAGATCGATTTGAAGGAGTCTGCCGAGAACGGCATGGGTCCACACGGATTGTGCATCGGCGCAACGGGTTCGGGTAAGTCGGAGTTTCTGCGTACGCTCGTTCTCGGATTGGTGTCCACCCACGCCCCGCAGCAGTTGAACCTGGTACTGGTCGACTTCAAGGGCGGGGCGACCTTCGCGGGGCTCGAGGCCGCGCCGCACGTGGCGGCCGTGATCACCAACCTGTCCGAGGACCTGGCTCTGGTCGACCGGATGCGTGATGCCCTCGCCGGCGAGATGAACCGTCGGCAGGAGTTGCTGCGCTCGGCCGGAAACTTCGCCAATGTGTCCGACTACGAGAAGGCGCGCGCAGCGGGAGCTGCTCTGGTGCCGTTGCCCGCTCTGTTCGTGGTGGTCGACGAGTTCTCGGAATTGCTCAGTCAGCAACCGGAATTCGCGGAATTGTTCGTGGCGATCGGGCGGCTCGGACGTTCGTTGCACATGCATCTGTTGTTGGCCAGTCAGCGTCTGGAAGAAGGGAAGCTGCGCGGGCTCGACAGTCATCTGTCCTATCGAATCGGTCTGAAAACGTTCTCGGCCAACGAGTCACGTTCCGTTCTCGGTGTTCCCGACGCGTACCACCTGCCTGCTCAGCCCGGTGCCGGCTATCTCAAGTGCGATTCGGCCGAGATCGTCCGCTTCGCTGCGGCCTACGTGTCCGGACCGTACGTTCCGCCACGTTCGAGTGCGGGGGCACCCGCCGCGCAGGGCGTCGATATCCGTCCGAGGCCGTTCACCGCATATCCGGTCATGGTCGATCCCGTCGAGAACGACGTCCGTGTCGAGCCGGTGGTCGAACCGGATCCGGTCGAGAACGACGACACCGGCGCGACCGTTCTCGACGTCGTCGTCGGCCGAATCGCAGGCCGCGGTATGCCGGCCCACGAGGTATGGCTACCGCCGTTGGACAAGGCACCGACACTGACCCGCTTACTGCCTCGGTCGGTACTGAGCGGCGGCGTCGATTCGCTGAGCACACTTCGTGCTCCGATCGGCATCATCGACAGGCCGTTCGATCAGCGGCGGGATCTGCTGACCGTCGACCTGTCCGGTGCAGCCGGGCACGTGGCGATCGTGGGGGCTCCGCAGTCGGGGAAGTCGACGGCCCTTCGGTCGCTGATCATGGCTCTGGCGATGACGCACACACCCGCTCAGGTTCAGTTCTACTGCTTGGACTTCGGGGGTGGAACGCTGGCCGGGTTGGCCGAACTACCGCACGTCGGATCGGTGGCCAACAGATTGGACGTCGACCGAGTGCGCCGGACCGTGGCCGAGGTCGCGGCTGTCGTTCGTCAGCGGGAGAAGACTTTTCGAGATCGCGGCATCGATTCCATGGTCGAGTTCCGGCGGCTGCGGGCGATGCAACCGGTCGATGCGAACGACCGTTTCGGCGACGTCTTCCTGGTGATCGACGGATGGCAATCCATCAGATCGGACTTCGAGAGTCTCGAACAACAGATCGCGACGCTGACGACCCAGGGACTGGCATTCGGTCTGCACCTCGTTCTGACGGCCTCTCGCTGGGCAGAAGTGAGGCCCGCAACGAAGGATCTGATCGGGACCCGGCTCGAGCTGCGACTCGGAGATCCGTCGGACTCGGACATCGGCCGAACGAAAGCCGCCAGTGTGCCGCAGGGCCGACCGGGCCGGGGTATGACCAAGGACGGTCTCCACCTGCAGATCGCACTGCCTCGGGTCGACGACCGTCGATCGGTGGCCGACCTGTCCCGAGCTGTGGCAGAGTCCGTCACCGCGATCGCCGCAGCGTCCACGGGGCCGCCTGCCCCGCCGGTCCGCATGTTGCCGGAGATGCTCGAACGGTCGGAGGTGCTCGATCGACTCGGTGGCACCTGGCCTCGCGACCGCGGCACCGTTGCAGAACTGAGAGTTCCGATCGGCATCGACGAGGCCGAGCTGGCTCCGGTGACGGTCGACTTCGCCGAGAACCCACACTTCGTCGTCTTCGGCGACAGCGAATGCGGGAAGACGTCCCTGCTGCGGGGGATCTGTCGATCTTTGGTCGATGCGAACCCACCCGATCGGGTGAAACTGATCGTGGCGGACTACCGTCGAACTCTCTTGGGCACAGTCGATTCCGAGCATCTGGCCGGCTATGCGGCCGCGCAGGCGACGTTGACGGCGATGATCGTCGATCTCGCAGGCAGAATGAGCAGGCGCATGCCGGGATCGGACGTGACCCAGCAGCAGCTCCGAGAGCGGTCGTGGTGGGACGGGCCCGAGGTGTTCGTCGTCGTCGACGATTACGACCTGGTGGCCACCGCGTCCGGAAACCCGTTGTTTCCCTTGGTCGAGCATCTGCCACACGCCCGGGACATCGGACTGCACCTCATCGTGGCGCGTCGCTCGGGCGGGGCGGGGCGGGCACTGTTCGACCCGGTGATCGGGCGGCTACGCGACCTGGTGACTCCGGGATTGGTCATGAGCGGGAGCCGAGACGAGGGGAGCTTGATCGGCACCGTGCGTCCGAGCCCGATGCCGCCCGGACGTGGCGTGTTCGTCGATCGGTCCGGCCCCGCGCTCGTGCAGCTCGGACACTCGAGTTGACGAGGCCACAGTGGCGTTACGCGGCTGTGCATTTGAGTCATTCGGAGATTTCTGTCGTCGCGTCCGGTGCGACGCTGCAGGGTCCACGCGAACACGTCGGATCCGCATACGCGGTATCGGAGGGTGGTCGTCTCGTCTTCGGGCGGGCGGGCGCGGACACCGAGGTCCCTCCGCTGCTGTGTCTCGACGATCGATCGATCCTCGTGGGCGGCGCAGTGTGGGATCGCGGCGAAGTCCTGCACGGGATCGTGTGGTCGGCGCTGCAGGGAGCCGGGATACACGACCGACTCGATATGCTCGAGATCGCGTATCCCTCGACGTGGGGCGACGAGCGTCGAGAGCTCCTCCGAGGCGTGTTCGCCACGTCGGCGAGCGAGGTCGTCGTCGTGGAGACGGCGATCGCCGCGGTCGCGTCGGCGGGAGAACGCGCACCGGCTGCTGCGGTGGTGATCGAAGTGGGCACCCTCGACACGACGGTCGTCCTGGTGGACGAGGCAGGAACTCACGGCGGCGACATCGGTGCAGTACTTGCTGTCGGAGAACGAGACGACAGCTGGCGACGACGAGCCGACGACTACCTTCGATCGTCGGTGTCGCAATGTCCCGAGGACATTTTCATCGTGACGGAGTCGGGTTCGAGCTCGAGCCCCGCTGCGGAAGATCCGGCACGATGGCTGACCGGACTCGACGTCGCCAGGTCTCTGTATCGACGTGCGGGAGCGGAGGTGGAGACTGCCCCGCCAGGGCGAGCCGCGGCAGGGCGCTCGGCGGCATGGCTCGACGAAGTGACCGTCGCGGTGCCACCTCCCCGAAGAAGCGGATTGCCGGTTCGAGTGTTCGGTGCGGTGGCCGCATCGGTCATCGTTGCCGGTGGTGTCGTTGCACTGACGTTCGTCCTTCGGTCTCCGCAAGAGGTGGCCGTCGCGACCTCGCCGCCGTTCGAGGTGCCTGCCACCCTGGCGGCATCGGCGACCGAAGCCACCCCCGCGACCGAAACGACCCCCGCGACCGAAACGGCCTCGGCGACAGCAGTATCGGCGACGAGCGAGTCACCGTCGGTGATCCCGTCGGCGACGTTCGTCTCGGGCCGGGCGTCGCTGCGACTACCGGCGACCTGGACCAGGATGGAGGACCCGGCCCGGATGGTGTTGATTCCGCCGACAGCACCCGAGCGTCGCATCGTCGTCACAGTGCAGGAACTGGTGCCCGGCTCGACGCTCGAACAGGTTGCGTCCGAGCTCGGTGCGGCAGTCGACGCGCGTGGACCCGACTCCCCGATCGGATCGCTGGAGCCTGCCCGGGATTTCGGAGGTCGGGTGGGGATCTCGTACGTCGAGCGGCCGGCCGATGCGTCCACAGTGTTGTGGCGTGTGCTCGTCGAATCGGATGTGCAGGTGAGCATCGGCTGTCAGTTCGAGGGACCGGACTCGTCCGCGATCGACACCGAATGTGATTTGGCCACCCAGACTCTGGAGGTCGTGCCGATGCGTTGAGGCCGCCGCGCAGATTTTCGCCGTATGCCGGAACCGAACCGAGGGGTGGCTGCGTCCAAGGAGATGTAGGGGAGTGAGCGGGCCGCACGCGGTCCCTCGGTCGAGCGTCATGTGCGCCGCGGGCGTACGTGGATACGAAAATCGAAGCAGAGGAGTCGAAGTGGGATATCCAGGGGGACCGGAATCTATGGGTTCGTCGAACGGCGTCACCGTCACACCGCAGGAGCTCGTTGCTGCCGGGGCGACGATCGAGGGCCTGAGCGTGTCGATCGATGCGTCGAACTCGGCCGTGCGTTCCATCGTCGAGCAGACCGCCGAGGCATGGGTGGGCAAGGCCGGCAAGTCGTTTCAGGATGTCATGTCGCAGTGGGACACCAGTGCCCAGAAGATGCGCAGCGCGCTCGAGCAGATCTCGGCGGACATCAAGACCAACGGCCACGGCTACTCCGATGCGGACGACGACAACGTGGCGGCTGTGAACCAGGTGGCGGGATCGCTCGGTTCGGGACTGACCACGTTCAACTGACGGCACGACCGGCCACCGAACGGCCGACCACACGACCGAGCTCTATTTAGGAGACTGATTCGACATGAAGTACGACTTCGCTCAGATCGCGGCGTTGACCGAGGCGATGAACAAGCAGGCGAACGTGACCAAAGACCTTCTCGCCGACGTGGACGGCACTGCGAAGAGACTTTACGAATCGTGGGAGGGCGACGCGATGACGTCCTACTACGAACTCCAGCGTCAGTGGAACTCCGCATCCGACGAGCTCAATCTCATTCTGTCGAGCCTCGTCGCGGCCGCCCGCACCGGCGGCGAGGCCATGCACGGGGTGGAGATGGCGAACAAGGCGCGCATGGCGCGCTGACCGTCGACCACGAGCGTCGTATGCCCCGATCGGCACTTGTCGGTCGGGGCATACGACTGTCGAGGGGCGCGGCACCTGGCGCGGGTTGTGGTGGCGGTGTGTACTGGACGGATGACGGATTTCGGGACGGCGATCGATGCCGAGCGTTCTCGCGCCGAACACCGCCTGCACTCCCTTCGCGACGAGCTCGCGTCGGTCATCGAAGGCAGCCGGTGGACCACCGACGACGACGAACACGACCCGGAGGGTTCCACCATCGCCTTCGAGCGTGCCAAGATCGCGGCCCTGATCTCCGACACCGAGTCCGAGATGCGCGAGCTCGACGCCGCGTCCACGCGGTGGGATCTCGGGACGTACGGCACGTGCGAGCGGTGCGGAGAGTCGATACCGGCGATCAGGCTCGAGGCATTGCCTGCGGCCCGCCGCTGTGTGCGGTGCGTTCGCCTGTCCTGAGCCGGTCTTCCGCGTCGGAGGCGTTTTGACCTGGGTGCCGGCTCCCGGTATCGTTCCCCGTTGGCGTGTATGGGCTCGCCGCATTTCTTCGATGCGCAGAGCTCTTGTCCTCGGGTCTCAACTGGCCGCCGAGGGCATCCACACGTCTTGGCCAGCAGCGACATCATGAAGACAGGAATTTTCTGTGTCTACTTACGCCCCGAAGGCCGGGGACACCACCCGGACGTGGCATGTGATCGACGCCACGGACGTCGTGCTCGGACGCCTCGCCGTCCAGGCCGCGACACTGCTCCGCGGTAAGCACAAGCCCACCTACGCACCCAACGTCGACGGTGGCGACTTCGTCGTCATCATCAACGCCGAGAAAGTTGCCATCAGTGGCAACAAGCTCGATGGCAAGTTCCACCACCACCACTCCGGCCATCCGGGCGGTCTGAAGTCGCGCTCGACGCGTCAGGTGCTCGAGAACAACCCCGACCGTCTCGTGGAGAAGGCCGTTGTCGGCATGATCCCGAAGAACAAGCTCGGAAATGCCATCGCGAGCAAGCTGAAGGTCTACGCGGGACCGAACCACCCGCATGCCGCTCAGCAGCCCGTTCCGTTCGAGATCAAGCAGGTGTCCCAGTGACGGCGCCGGAGGGAAATGACGTGACGTCGCAGGAGAACATCGAAGAGATCGCCGCCGACGAGTTCGTGGCAGTGGAAGATCCCGAGGTGGCCACGGAAATCGAAGCTGCTGCAGCTCCGGCCCCCATCGTGTTCGATCGCCCGATCCAGACCGTCGGCCGCCGCAAGGAAGCCGTCGCTCGTGTTCGGTTGTCCTCGGGCACCGGTGTATTCAAGCTCAACGGCCGCACCCTCGAGGATTACTTCCCGAACAAGGTGCACCAGCAGCTGATCAAGGCTCCTCTGGTGCTGGTCGACCGCGCAGATTCCTTCGACATCGTGGCACTGCTGCACGGTGGCGGACCGTCGGGACAGGCAGGCGCGCTGCGTCTGGCGATCTCGCGTGCGCTGATCGAGCTCACCCCGGACGATCGCCCGGCTCTCAAGGCCGCCGGCTACCTCACGCGTGACGCGCGTGCGGTCGAGCGCAAGAAGTACGGCCTGAAGAAGGCCCGTAAGGCGTCGCAGTACTCCAAGCGCTGACGCGTCTTACCCGTTCCATCCTCGAGGGCAGGCTCCAGCAAGATCGGATGCCTGCCCTCGAGGCATTTTCCGACGATGTTCTCTCTGTTCGAAGGGGTCTTCATTCATGGCGCGATTGTTCGGCACCGACGGAGTGAGGGGACTCGCAGGCGGGGTCCTGACGGCAGAGCTCGCCATGACCATCGCCCGGGCTGCCGCCGCCGTGCTGGCGCCGGATGTCGACGGTGGTCGACGGACAGCGGTCGTCGGCCGTGACCCCAGAATCAGCGGTTCGATGCTCGGTGCCGCAGTGTCGGCCGGGCTCACTGCCTCGGGTGTCGACGTGATCGACGTGGGCGTGCTGCCGACCCCCGCGGTCGCCTACCTCACCGGCGAATACGGCGCGGCGCTGGGCGTGATGATCTCCGCCTCGCACAATGCGATGCCCGACAACGGAATCAAGATCTTCGCCGCAGGCGGGCACAAGCTCGACGACGACATGGAAGATCGCATCGAGGCGTTGCTCGGGGTGGACGGCCGCACCGAGAAGCCGGTCGATGTGACCGGCGCTGCCATCGGTCGCATCGACGTCGCTCCCGACGCTGCCGAGCTCTATGCCGAGCACCTCGTCGCACCGCTCTCGCACCGACTCGACGGTGTCACCGTCGTGGTGGACTGCTCGCACGGTGCAGCCTCGACGGTCGGACCGGAGATCTACCGCCGGGCCGGTGCGACGGTCGTGGCGATCAACGCCGAGCCCGACGGGCTGAACATCAACGACGGGTGTGGTTCGACGCACCTGGAAGGGCTGCAGAAGGCTGTCGTCGAGCACGGGGCCGACCTCGGGATCGCGCACGACGGCGACGCCGACCGCTGCCTCGCCGTCGATGCCTCCGGTGCGGTGGTGGACGGGGACGCGATCATGGCTGTGCTGGCCATCGCGATGAGTGAGAACGGCACGCTGACCGACAACACGTTGGTCGCCACCGTCATGAGCAACCTCGGGCTCCACATCGCGATGCGCGAAGCGGGAATCACGTTGCGCACCACCGCAGTCGGTGATCGATACGTCCTCGAGGAGTTGCGCCGCGGAGGGTACGCGCTCGGCGGTGAGCAGAGCGGGCACGTCGTACTGCCCGCGATCGGGACGACCGGCGACGGGATCGCGACCGCGCTGCGTGTGATGGAGCGGATGGCCCGGACCGGACGCACCCTGGCGGATCTGGCGTCGCCGATGCGCACGCTGCCCCAGGTGTTGATCAACGTACGTGTCTCGGACAAAGCTGCGGTGGCGTCGGCACCGTCGGTGTCGGACGCCGTGGCCGTCGCCGAGCTCGAGCTCGGCCAATCGGGGCGAGTTCTGTTGCGTCCCAGCGGGACCGAACAGCTCGTGCGAGTGATGGTGGAAGCGTCGGAACTCGACGTAGCGACCCGGCTCGCCGAGGAGTTGGCGGGCCGGGTCGCGGCGGTCTGATCGTCAGGCAGTGTCCGATCGTCAGGCGGTGAGTTCTCGCAAGGCGGTGAGCTGCGCGACGCGTCCTGCGGTGTCCTCGGCCAACGGTGCGACGTTGAGTGTCGTCACGCCGGCTTCGGCGAAGGCTGCCACGCGCTCCTTGACGTAGCTCTCCGGTCCGATGAGATTCACCGAACGCGCGAGCTCGTCCGGAACCGCCGCTGCTGCTTCCTCTTTCTTGCCGGCGAGGTACAGGTCCTGAATTTTCTCGGCCTCGGCTTCGTAGCCGTAGCGCTGAGCGAGGGAGTTGTAGAAGTTCTTTCCCTTGGCTCCCATGCCGCCGATGTAGAGCGCCAGGTGCGGCTTGACCCAGGGGAGGTACTTGTCGGCGTCATCGCCGATGGCGAGGGTGGGACTGGCGAACACCTCGAGTTCGCCGAGTGACGGATCGCGTTTGGCCTTGCCTGCGGCCAGCGATTCGCCCCACACGTCGGCTGCCTTCTCCGGGAAGTAGAAGATGGGCTGCCAGCCCTCTGCGATCTCCGCGGTGAGCTCGACGTTCTTCGGTCCGAGAGCGGCGATGACGACCGGAATGCGTTCGCGCACAGGGTGATTGATCAGCTTCAGTGGCTTGCCCAAGCCGGTTCCCTTGTCCGCCGGCAACGGGATCTGGTAGTGCTTGCCCTGATACTGCACTTTCTCTCGACGCCACACCTGGCGGCAGATCTCGATGACCTCACGGGTTCTGGCGATGGGTGCGTCGTACTTGACGCCGTGGAAACCCTCGACGACCTGTGGCCCGGATGCGCCGAGTCCGAGAACGAAGCGCCCGTCGGAAACGTAGTCGAGGCCGGCGGCCGTCATGGCCGTCAGCGACGGCGTTCTCGTGTAGATCTGGAAGATGCCCGACGCGATCTTGATCGTGCTCGTCTTGGCCGCAAGGAACCCGAGTTGACTGACGGCGTCGAAAGAATAGGCCTCGGGCACGAAGATGATGTCGAGGCCCGCCTTCTCGAGTTCGGCTACCTCGGCAACGGTCTCGGTGAAACCACCGCTGTAGTTCAGCATCGTTCCGATGTGCATGGGACTCCTCGTTCTCGAGTAGCTGGTGGAGCTGCTCGGTTGTCTGTTACCGACGTTTCGTATCGGGACGTTACCGCTCGCCGGGGAACCGATGGGAGTCGGCGCACGTCATAGTGGGAAAGGGGCACTTCGAGCGGGAACGGGCGGGCGATGAGCGACGGATTCTGGGTGGACGCGGTCCGCGTGCGCGAGGTGGCGGACTCGATGACGGCGTCGGCGGAGGCCCTGGGTGCGGCAGCCGATTCGATCGCATCACCGGGATTCGGTACCGCCGCCGCAGGACGGAACTACGGAGACCTGGGCGCGGCCTATCTCGACGCCCACTCCGGGCTCGGGCGGGCCGTCGGGGTGTGGCGATCGTCGGTCGACGACATCGCGGATGCCCTCGTCGCCGCGATGAACGCGTACGACATACAGGACGACGCCGGTGCGCACGCGATCGACTCGTTGCGGTGACTGTTTCTTCCACCTCACCCGCCGAGGCAGCATCGGTCGACGAGATTCTCGACGCCAATGCCGTCGGGCTGCTGTATTTCGAGCGTTTCCTGCCGTTGGCCGAGCGCGTTCCCGGCAGCGAAGTCCCGCGCTACGACGAGGTGTGTGCACGGTACGACGAGCAGCGCGGCCTGAACCTGGAGGCTCTGGCGTCCGACGCAGATGCGGTCGGGGCTATGGCTGCGGCGCTGGGTGAACAATTGGACGAGCAGACGCAGCTCCTGATCGTTCTTCGACTGCGGTGGCACGGTGACGCCGGTGAGACGGCCCAGCGATATGTGGCCACCGAGCAGGAGAGAGCAGGAGTGCTTCTCGACTCGGTCGAGGATGCGCTGCAAACGATGTACGCGGCTGTGGACGTACTGCGTGAGGCTGTGACCGACAAGGCCGAGCTCGTCGGAAGCCTCGATACCGACGCCGTGGAAGGACACGATCCCGACCGAATCGATGCGCTTCTGCTGGCCTCGGGCATCGAGTGCGTCCCGGTCGACCGGGCAACCGTGTTCGCCCGCCTGGCACCGGCGTTTCCGGAATGGGCCGAGCGATTCGCGCGAGCAGACGTATCGGACGAGTTCGCGGCCGAGGTCGCCGACCGGTCTCGAGAATGGATCGAGGGCGAGTTCGTGCCACATGTGCAACGCACGTGTGCCGCAATGTCGTCTGCCTGCACGGCCACGGACACGGCCGTTCGAGAGTGCCTGGCCCTGGTGGTGAAGGTCATCGAGGAAGTCGTCCACCCCGTGTTCGACGAGCTCGACGAGCGCAGTTGGGTGCCACTGGCTGTTGCTGAGAAATCTAGTGAGCGGTCGTCGCCCGAGAACTGCCCAGCGGCGGTCACGGCCGGAGCCGGGGGAGAGGCAGCCGTCACCGGACCCACATCGACAGCCCAACCTCCGTCCGAGGTGCCGGCCTCGGCTCCGCCGGCGCAACCGGCACCTGCTCCGGATGCACGTGCCACCGGTCCCAAAGCGTGGGGCGAAACCGAGAACGACACTGGTCGTGAAGACAGTCGGGTCGATGCAGTCGCCGGACTCGTCGACGGCATCGTGGACGGCATTGTGGACGACATCGTGGACCGGGTTGTCGAGGCGCTCGGTGACACGACCGGCGACGGGAGTGTCAGCGACGAGACCGATGCCGACCCCACCGCAGAATCCGGCCCCACCGCAGAACCCAACCCCGCCTCAGAACCCGACCCCACCGCAGAACCCAATCCGACTGCAACGCTCGATGATCCGCCCGCTTCGATCCCGTCGCCGGAATTCGGTGATGCATCGAAGGTCGTCGGCGAGCGCGGCCATCTCAAGGCCGAACTCGACGGCCATCGTGCCCGTATCGCGCTCGAACACGATGGGGCCGTATCGCTTCGACTCGAAACACCGGGCCTCGGGGTGCGCACGTTCGAGTTGCGCGTCGGTCCCTTCGGGTTGCCCGAGATCGTCGAAGTTCCCGGGACCGTCGATCCGAGCGGTGTCGGGGTGTCGAACCGGTCTTCGGCGACCGTGGAACCGCCGGAGCCCGCCGCGGGGGATCGAACCACACCCGATGCAGAACCCGAGATCGAACCGGCACCTCCTTCTGCCGAGTCCGGTGCTCCCGAGCCGAACACAGCGACCTCACCGCCGGTGGATGTCGCACCGGCCGACGAGCCGCAGGTGGGTAGTGCACCGACGGACTTGCAACCCGCATCGACCGCGGATACCCCGGAGGTATGTGTTCCTGAAACTTCGGACGAGGAGCACTCCGTCCGGCAGGGCCCGAACGAGGCTCATGAGGTGAGCGAGGTGCCTCCCGCTCCCGTGGCCCCTCCGGTCACCGAACCTCAGCCCAGCTCGGCGGGGTCCGGCGCGGGCTTGAGCGAGGCGGGTGCACTGTGAATCCGGACCCCGCGTGGCGTCGTGAACTGCACCGTATTCGCGACGCGCATCGGTCGGCGATGGCGGATGCCGTCGAACGGCTACGAAATCCAAGAGAACCGGCGAGAACCGATGTGGGGCAGGGGGTTTCGGACCCGTTGAGCGGAAGCGACACTTGGTCGGCAGCGGGCTCGGTCTTGCGCCCGGCTCACCTGGATCGGCGGCACGGCGCACCACACGTCGAACCGGACCCCGACGAGCAACCCCGATCGTGGCTGGTGTGACGACGCCGAGCCCGGTGGGTCAGCCGCGACCCAGTAATGCCTTGATCGAGGCGGTCGCCTTCGGCTTGGGCTGCTCGGTCAGCGGCGCGTGAGGGTCGACAGCACGGGTGCCGGCGATGTCGCCGTTCGTTCCGGCCAATTCCTCGTAGTCGGAGTCGCCGGTCAGGTGGTAGAGCAGAAATGCGGTTAGTACAGCGCGGGTGCGTTGCTGGGTCTTGCGGTCGGAGCTGTTGACTCCCAGTGCGCGGAGCATTCGCCGGCCTTCGACGAATCCGTCTGCCGTCGAGCCGTCGATCCGTCGGAGGACGGATGGTCCGTGCCAGGCCTGGGCGAGAGCCAGTGAATTGTCGTTGAGCGAATCTGCGTTCGAGCTGTCACCGACGACCAGTCCGGGCACGTCGAGGCCTGCGGCGGCGTCCTCGGACGACGGTGCCGTCGGTGCCGGAAACAGGGCGGCGACCGCTTTGACATCCGGTCGTCGGGAGGCAGCGAGTACGGCGGTCCCGGCGCCCATCGCGTGACCGACTGTGGCCAGATTCTCGGGATGCACGCTGATGTTGCCCGAGCCCAGGCGAACGCCGGTCATGATGTCGAGCACAGTGCCCAGGTCGGTGGCGAGTCCGCGGTGCGAGGGCACGAGGCCACGCTCGGTGTCGGGTGCTGCCACGACGAACCCCCACGACGCCAGGTGCTTCAGGGTGTCGGTGTAACTGCCGGGGCGCAGCATCCAACCGTGCGCGAACGCCACACCGGGCAGGCCGAAGCCTTCGGCCGGGGTGTAGACGACGCCAGGTTGCCCGGCCAGGGCCAGGTTCCCTCTGAGTACCTTGTGCGGGCCACGCTTGGAGAGAGCAGATGCCAGCTTCTTCGGTTTCGCCACGAGAGATGACGCTACCGAATGTGCTCGGGTATGGGGACGCCGGACACGGCGACCTGAGCGAATGGGTCGTGCGCGTCGTGCCGAGTACCCTGATGCACCATGTGCGGAATCGTTGGATATGTCGGCCACCGCCCAGCTTTGGGTGTGGTGGTCGAGGCGCTTCGGCGTATGGAATATCGGGGCTACGACTCCGCAGGAATCGCGATACTGGACGGCGCGGGCTCTACCGCGGTCGAGCGCAAGGCCGGGCGTCTGGCAAACCTCGAGGCCGAACTGGACGACATCGGCACCGATACGTTCGTCGGGACCACCGGCATGGGACACACGCGGTGGGCGACGCACGGGCGTCCGACCGACCGCAACGCTCACCCACATCGCGACGCGTCCGGAACGGTGGCGGTGGTGCACAACGGCATCATCGAGAACTTCGGTCCGCTGCGTGCCGAACTCGAAACGGCGGGTGTGGAGTTCCTGTCCGACACCGATACCGAGGTCGCTGTCCACCTCGTCGCTCGGGCATACGCGGACGGGCCCACCGCGGGCGATTTCGTCGCCAGTGCGAAGGCGGTGCTGCGTCGCCTCGAAGGTGCGTTCACGCTGGTCTTCACTCATTCCGATCACGCGGACACGATCGTCGCTGCGCGTAGGTCCACCCCTCTGGTGCTCGGAGTCGGCGAGGGCGAGATGTTCCTCGGGTCCGATGTCGCAGCATTCATCGAGCACACGCGCGACGCCGTCGAACTCGGGCAGGACCAGGTCGTCGTCATCACGGCCGATGGCTACGACATCAGCGATTTCGACGGCAACGAGGCGCAGGGGCGTCCGTTCCGGATCGATTGGGACCTCGCGGCCGCCGAGAAGGGCGGCCACGACTACTTCATGCTGAAGGAAATCCAGGAGCAGCCCGCCGCCGTGGCCGACACGTTGCTCGGCCACTTCGACAAGGGCCGGATCGTGCTCGACGAGCAGCGTCTTTCCGATCAGGAACTGCGTGACGTCGACAAGGTGTTCGTCGTCGCATGTGGCAGTGCCTACCATTCGGGTCTGCTCGCCAAGTACGCCATCGAGCACTGGACCCGGCTGCCGGTGGAAGTGGAACTGGCCAGCGAGTTCCGCTATCGCGACCCGGTACTGGATCGGTCGACCCTGGTCGTGGCCATCTCGCAGTCCGGCGAGACCGCCGACACCCTCGAAGCAGTGCGGCACGCCAAGGACCAGAAGGCGCGCGTTCTTGCGGTGTGCAACACCAACGGCTCGCAGATTCCCCGCGAGGCCGACGCAGTTCTGTACACGCGTGCAGGTCCGGAGATCGGCGTCGCGTCGACCAAGGCGTTTCTCGCCCAGGTGACCGCGAACTACCTCGTCGGCTTGGCTCTCGCTCAGGCGCGCGGCACCAAGTACCCGGACGAGGTGGCGCGCGAGTTCGCCGAGCTCGAAGCGATGCCGGAGTTGGTGCAGCGGGTGCTGGAGACGGTCGAGCCGGTGCGTGCGCTGGCGCGCGAGCTGTCGACGTCGTCGACGATCCTGTTCCTCGGTCGACACGTCGGTTACCCCGTCGCTCTCGAAGGCGCGCTCAAGCTCAAGGAGCTCGCCTACATGCATGCGGAGGGCTTCGCCGCCGGTGAGCTCAAGCACGGTCCGATCGCGCTGATCGAGGACGGCGTTCCGGTCATCATCGTCATGCCGTCGCCCAAGGGCCGTGCGGTGCTGCACTCGAAGATGCTCAGCAACATCCGCGAGATCCAGGCCCGCGGCGCTCGAACGGTCGTCATCGCGGAGGAGGGCGACGAAGCGGTCCGGCCTTTCGCGGACAGCCTCATCGAGATCCCGGCGGCGTCGACACTGCTGCAGCCTTTGCTCTCGACGATTCCGCTGCAGGTCTTCGCAGCCGAGGTCGCTCAGGCGCGCGGCTACGACGTGGACAAGCCGCGAAATCTGGCCAAGTCCGTCACGGTCGAGTAGTAGGACCGGCGGGGCTCGACACACACGACGGCACGAGCGGGAGGACCTCGGCATGCGCGGCTACTACACACCCGAGCAGATCAGGAACGCCGAGGCCCCGCTGCTGCGATCGTTGCCCGACGGCACGTTGATGCGCCGCGCTGCGTACGGCTTGGCCTCGGTGGTGGCGCGCGAGCTCTTCTCGCGAACCGGCGGCGTCGCGGGGCGACGAGTACTGATTCTGGTCGGATCGGGAGACAACGGCGGAGACGGCCTGTGGGGAGGTGCGTTCCTGCGCAGGCGCGGCGTCGCGGTGTCCGCGCTGCTGCTCGATCCGGACCGTGTGCACGCCGAAGGTCTTGCGGCCCTGCGAGCCTCGGGGGGACGGGTCGTCACGGAGCCGGACGATCCGGACCTCGTCATCGACGCCATCGTCGGGATATCCGGGAAGGGTCCGCTGCGTCCCCACGCTGCCGGGATGGTCGATCGGATCACCGCGCCCGTTGTCTCCGTGGACATTCCCAGTGGCGTCGATGCAGAAACCAGTGAGGTGTCGGGACCGGCGGTGACCGCCGATGTCACCGTCACGTTCGGCGCTCGCAAACCGGTGCACGTGTTGGCCGTACCTCGTTGTGGCCGAATCGACGTGGTCGACATCGGGCTGACCCTGCCATCGCCCGAGATCGAGTCCTTCGAGCCGGCCGACGTAGGCCGAATCTGGCCGATTCCCACCGCGTCGGACGACAAGTACTCGCAGGGAGTCGTCGGCGTGTTGGCCGGCAGCGCCACGTATCCTGGGGCCGCGTTGCTGTGTGTCGGCGCAGCCGTCGCCGCCACGTCCGGGATGGTTCGGTACGTGGGAAGTGCCGGCACAGAAGTGGTCTCGCACCACCCGGAGGTCGTCGTCGCACCGGATCTGGATGCAGCGGGGAGGGTGCAGTCGTGGGTTGTCGGCCCCGGCTTCGGCACGGACGAATCCTCGGCGGACATCGTGCGTCGAGTTCTCGAATCGAATCTGCCGGTGGTCGTCGACGCCGATGCATTGACGATCCTCGCGGACAACGAGCAGTGGGTCGTCGATCGCACAGCAGCGACGCTGTTGACCCCGCACGCCGGGGAGTTCGCCCGCCTGACCGGATCGGAACCCGGTCCCGACCGCGTCGCGGCCGTACGAGGCCTCGCCGCTCGGTGGGGCGTCACCGTGCTGCTCAAGGGCCGCGCGACGGTCGTCGCCGACTCGGACGGCACCGCGTTCGTCAGTGACGCGGGCGGATCCGCCGCGTCCACCGCCGGATCCGGGGACGTGCTGTCCGGCGTCCTCGGTGCCCTGCTCGCAACCGGAATGGCACCGTCGACGGCGGCCGCGTGCGGGGCCAAGGTGCACGCACTGGCCGCAGCCCATGCCGCGCACGGAGCCGATGGCGAATTCGCCGCCCCGATCTCGGCGACACCGTTGTCGAACAGCCTGCGAGAAGCCATCCGGACGGTCCGCTCGGTCGCTGTCTGAGCTGCACCGGGCTCGCCGGCCGACCTAACGGTGTGTCATGAGTTGTGCCACCTGATCCGTGGTGTGTGGGGCAGGGATGGCACTATCGAATGTTGTGACTATCGGTAACGGCGACGTGGAGACCGATCCGCGGACGGATTCGGGTGCTCTGGCAACCGTCGATCTCGATGCCGTGGCCCACAATGTCCGGGTTCTGCAGGAAGTCGCAGGCGACGCCGCCGTGATGGCCGTCCTGAAATCCGACGCCTACAACCATGGGGCAGGCCCCGTGGCACACGCTGCCGTCGCGGCCGGCGTGCACGAATTCGGGGTCACGACGATCGGCGAGGCCCTGGAACTGCGCGCAGCCGGAGTCACCGTGCCGGTGCTGGCGTGGCTGCACCGGGCCGATTCGGACTTCGGTGCTGCGATCGCCGAGAACATCGGAGTCGGGGTGTCCACGGCCGGCCAGCTGAACTCGGTGATCGCCGCAGCCAGGCGGACCGGTCTCACCGCCGACCTCTCGCTCAAGATCGATACCGGCCTCAATCGCAATGGCGTTGCGCGGGCGGACCTCGACGTCGTCCTGGATGCCACCGCGTCGGCGGTCGCCGAGGGGTCCGTGCGATTGACGGGGATGTTCTCGCATCTCGCCTGTGCCGACGAACCGAATCACCCGGCCAACGACGCCCAGGCAGAGCGGCTCCGCGACGCTGTTGCCCGCGCCGGCCGGCGCGGTATCTCGCCGCCCGTCGTGCATCTGTCCAACTCGGCGGCAACGCTGACCAGGCCGGACCTCGGTTTCGACATGGTGCGTCCGGGTATTGCGCTGTACGGCCTGTCGCCGGTGCCCGATATGGGAGATTTCGGCTTGCGTCCGGTCATGACATTGTCCGCGCAGGTGGCCCACATCAAGAAGGTGAACCGAGGTGAATCGGTGTCGTACGGATACACCTGGACAGCTCCGACCGACACGGTGGTCGCACTGGTGGCGCTGGGTTACGCCGACGGGGTCGTACGCCGACTCAGCGGTCGTTTCGAGGTGACCATCGACGGTCGTCGCTACCCGTCGGTGGGGCGCGTGTGCATGGACCAATTCGTCGTCGATCTCGGCGGCGACAGCTCGGGTGTCGCCATCGGCGACGAGGCGATACTGTTCGGGCCGGGGGACAGTGGAGAGCCGCACGCTCAGGATTGGGCGGATGCGCTCGACACCATCGGCTACGAGGTCGTCACCGGCGTTCGTGGACGTGTTCGACGTCGTTTCGTCGGCACGCGCTCAGGGGAGGCGACGAAGTAGGCCATGCTGGGATTGCTGGAGAGTATTGCGATAGTGGTGCGGGAGACAGCGTTTCGATCCAACAAGGATCCGCTGGCAACCGAGAATCTCGACCTGATGGACGCCGATCGAGGCAGTATCGTCACGGCGGACGACGGCGTTCCGCTGGCCGTCCGTGAGGTGGGGCCGGCGGATGCACAACTGACCGTCGTGTTCGTGCACGGATACTGCCTGCGCATGTCGTCGTGGCATTTCCAACGACGTGCGCTCGAACAGCAGTGGGGTTCGAGCGTGCGCATGGTGTTCTACGACCAGCGCGGTCACGGCCGCTCCGGGGTGCCCAGTGCAAGCAGTTGCACCATCGGTCAGCTCGGCCTCGACCTCGACGCGGTCATCCGTTCGGTCGTGCCCAAGGGACGCATCGTCCTGGTCGGGCATTCGATGGGCGGCATGTCGATTCTTTCCATGGCGCGCCAGCGGTCGTCCGTCGTCCGGCAGCGAGTGATCGGTGCCGTGCTGATCTCCACTACGGCTGCCGGCCTCGCACAGACGGGAGTCGGCCGCAGCCTGCAGAATCCGGCGGTCGATGCTTTTCGACTGGCTGTACGCACGTCACCCGGCCTGGTGCAATTCGGACGAGGAGCGGTGCGCGCCATCATTTCACCAGTGCTGCGCGCGGCCTCGTACGGAACGCGGGTGTCTCCTCGGCTGGTGGCATTCTCGCAGTCGATGATCGACGACACCTCCGTTGTCACCATCGTGAATTTTCTCGAGACGCTCGAACTGCACGACGAGTCGGCGGCTCTGGCGGAATTCGAGAACATTCCGGTGTCGGTGGTGTGCGGCGACGAGGACTGGATCATTCCCTTCGCGAGTTCGGAGGCACTCACCGACGCTCTGCCGAAATCGGAGATGGTGCGGGTGCGTCAAGGTGGGCACCTGGTGCAGTTGGAGTTCCCCGAACAGGTCAACGGTGCGATCCTTCGCCTGGTGGCGCGAGCATCGGAGCCCAAGAAGAAGCGGTGGGGCGTTGTCTGATTCCGAGAGTCCACCGAACTCCCGGCTCTACCTGCCCGTCGAGGCCGAACTGGCGACGGCGACGGACACGGCCGAGTTCGGTGCTCGGCTCGCGGACATTCTGGTCGCCGGCGATCTCGTCGTACTCGACGGTCCGCTCGGTGCGGGGAAGACCGCGATGACCAAGGGGATCGCGGCGGGTCTCGGGGTGCACGGTCGCGTCACCTCACCGACGTTCGTCATCGCCCGCGAGCATCGACCAGGATTGCGCCCCAACGGTTTACCGCCTGTCGCCCTCGTGCATGTCGACGCCTACCGTCTGGGTATGACGGGGCAGTCCGCGTTCGACGAGCTGGACGCGTTGGACCTCGATACCGATCTCGAGCACGCCGTCGTCGTCGTCGAGTGGGGCGAGGGCGTGGTGGAGACCCTGACGGATCAGCATGTCTCCGTGCGCTTGTCACGCGATCCGGAATCGGACGTCCGAAGGGTGAGTGCTTGCCGGGTGAATGGCGATGCGCTCGGCCGCCCACCCGAGTGAGCACCGAAACCCGGCGCGCCCGTATCGGCACTCCACGAAGCGTGCGATGCGGGTATCCCGGGTTCCTGGTGCCGCGGCTACGGGAGTGCTGGGTGCGGCCACCGGGCGGGTAGCCTTGATCCTCGTGCTCGTACTTGCCGTGGACACCTCGACCCCTGCCGTCACCGCAGGTGTGGTGCGGTTGTCCGACTCCGCTGCCGACGGGGCCGATGTCACCACCGTCGCCACCCGCATCAAGGTCGACGCGCGATCGCACGCCGAGGTTCTGACTCCCCACATCCTCGAGTGCCTGGCCGAGGCCGGCATCGTGGCTGCCGATCTGGCGGCCGTCGTCGTGGGAGTGGGCCCCGGTCCGTACACCGGCCTGCGGGTGGGGATGGCGACCGCGGCCGCATTCGGTGATGCGCTCGGACTGCCGGTCCACGGTGTCTGCAGTCTCGACGCGATCGCGGCTGACGTCGACGAATCCGGATCGCTGTTGGTGGTCACGGACGCACGTCGTCGTGAAATCTATTGGGCACGTTACGAAGCCGGGGTTCGGGTAGCGGGCCCCGACGTGATCGCTCCGGCCGAACTGGAGCACGGAGGCGTCGACGCTGTCGCCGGTTCCGCGCCGCATGCCGCACTGTTCGGGTTGCCGGTGCGTGACGTGCAGGCCCCGTCGCCGGCAGGGTTGGTTCGGGTCGCTGCCACCGACATCGGCAGCGGGGTGCCACCGGGACCGCTCGTTCCGCTCTATCTGCGGCGCCCGGACGCGAAGACACTCGCCGAACGGGCTGCGGAGAAGGCCGCTCGATGACGGTGACGATCGAACCGATGACGGTGCACGACTGCGCACGATGCGCGTATCTCGAGACGGTGCTCTTCGAGGGTGACGACCCGTGGTCGGCAGACGCGTTCGTCGCGGAACTGGCTGCGCCGCACAATCATTACGTCACGGCGAAGGAGGCCGGCGAGATCGTCGGTTATGCGGGAATCTCTCTGCTGGGGCAACCGAGCCGCGGCGCATTCGTCGTCGGTGAGGCCGAGGTGCACACCATCGGTGTCGATCCCGCGCACCATCGCCGGGGGATCGGCGGACGACTGTTGAGCGAATTGTTGCGCGTCGCCGACGATCACGGTGGGCCGGTGTTTCTCGAGGTGCGCACCGACAACGATCCGGCCATCGAGTTGTACCGACGTGAGGGCTTCGAGATCGTGAGTACCAGGGCGAAGTACTACCAGCCCAGCGGAGCCGATGCGTTCACCATGCGTCGGCCGGAGAGGACCGAGGCTGCCCGATGATCGTCATGGGTATCGAAAGCTCGTGCGACGAAACAGGAGTCGGCATCGTCCGCTGGCGCGACTCGGGTGTGTGCGAGTTGATGGCCGACGAGGTGGCGTCCAGTGTCGACGAGCACGCCCGGTACGGCGGCGTGGTGCCCGAGGTGGCGTCGAGGGCCCACCTCGAGGCCATGGTTCCTACGATGCGCCGCGCTCTCGCCGCCGCCGACATCGATCGTCCCGACGCGGTCGCAGTGACCATCGGACCGGGACTGGCCGGTGCTTTGCTGGTCGGTGTTGCCGCTGCCAAGGCCTACGCAGCGGCATGGGATGTTCCCTTCTACGCCGTCAATCATCTGGGCGGCCACGTCGCGGTCGACACCCTCGAGCACGGTCCGATGCCGTCGTGCGTGGCACTTCTGGTCTCCGGTGGCCATACTCATCTGTTGCACGTCGACGATCTCTCCAGGCCCATCGCGGAACTGGGTACCACTGTCGACGACGCGGCCGGTGAGGCGTTCGACAAGGTGGCCCGCCTGCTCGGTCTGGGCTACCCGGGCGGTCCGGCGCTCGACGATGCGGCGCGCGAAGGCGATCCGACTGCAATTGCTTTTCCCCGCGGAATGACCGGCCCACGGGACGCTCGCTACGACTTCTCGTTCTCGGGGGTCAAGACGGCCGTCGCCCGCTTCGTCGAGGCCCGTCAGCGGGCCGGAGATCCGATTCCGGTCGCCGACATCGCGGCGTCGTTCCAGGAGTCCGTTGCGGATGTGTTGACGATGAAGGCGGTTCGCGCCGCGACCGACGTGAACGTCGATACCGTCGTTCTCGGTGGAGGTGCAACGGCCAACTCGCGGATCCGCTCGTTGATCGAATCACGGTGCGCCGACAACGGTTTGACGCTGAGAATTCCGAAGCCGCGGCTGTGTACCGACAACGGTGTCATGATTGCCGCCCTCGGTGCTCACCTGGTTGCCGGGGGCGCGGCACCGTCGGCTCTGACAGCGGTGACGGACCCCGGCCTGTCGGTCGCGACCAGTCAGGTTCCCGGCTGAGCGTCCTGAGGGGGCTCGGAGGTTCGCGGCGCTGCCGTGTCCGGTGACGTCCGGGGTTCGACGCTCTGACCGGACACAGCAGGTGGTGGTGACCAGACCGTCGGCGGAGCGGTCAATTCCGGGGTGGGATCCGAGCCACGGACGACCGTCGTGGGAACGGTGATCGATCCGGTCGGGACTTCCGAGCTTTCCGGAACCGACCCTGCCGAGGGCCGAGGTGTCGGTCCTGGACTGAGCTCGATCGGGCCGGACGGCGTGGTGGGTTCGGAAGTCTCACCCGGGGCCGGGGTCGGCTCGACAGGCGAGCTGGTGGTCGGCGCGGGCGTCGTCGTGGGCTCGGGCGAGACCGGCGTCGACGGCTCGACGGTGACGCTGGTGCCCGCGTCGGGCGACGACGACTCCGGTGCCGGATCCATGGGCCAGTCGATCCGCGGGAGGTCGGGAGCAGGCCGCAACGTCGGCGTGGTGGTCGGTGTGGAGGATGCGGGGAGTCGGGACGGCGGACGCGAGGAATCGGCTGTGGTCGCTGCGGGGCCGATCGGGTCAGCCGAGTAACGGGTCGAAGTCGGCGTATCGCTCGGCGAGTAGCCCTCGGCTGCGGGTCGTCCTGCGTCCCCGGCTGCGACGGGTTCGGTGGCGCTACCGGCAGGAGACACGCTGGGGTCGTCTGCCGGGGTCATCGTCTGCAGCCCGTAGGCGAGGACCAGCCCGCCTGCGACGACGGCCGCCGCGATCGCACCCGAGTAGCGACCCATCCGGCCCGCAGTCCGGCGTGCGGCCGAGACCAGGGGGTAATCGTTGTCGGTCACCGATGCGGCGACGACGGCCGCGCCCACGGCGAGCACGGCATCCGGCTCGGGGAGGCGAACGATGCGTGCATGGAACGTGTCGGCCAGAGACGTGGCCAGCAGCGGGATGTGGGCACCGCCGCCGATCAGCACGATGGCCTCGGGTTCGTGGGTGCTTTCGTCGAACACGCTGCGCACGAACTGCGCTGCCTCGTCGAAGAGGGGCGATGCAGCGGTCTCGAATGCAGCGCGGCTCACGGTAAGCGGTACACCGCTGTATCGCTCGATGCGTGCTTCGTTCTCGTGTGAGAGCAGTTCTTTGATCGCCCGGTACCGCGCCGATCCGATTCCGCGGTCGTCGCGAATGTCGTCTCGCAGATTGTCGAGCGTCATGTTCTGAACGAGGTCCTTGACCAGTGCGTCGAGAACGACGCCGCCGATGGCCTCGGATCGGCCGTAGGACAGAACGACACCGTCGGTCCGGCGGGCCACGGTCACCGACAGTCCACTGGCTCCCAGGTCCACCAGGGCGATGGTGTCGTACCCGTCGACCAGACCGGTGGTGGCCAGATGTGCCGACGCGGCGGCGGCTTCCGGAACGAGCCGAACGTCTCGCGTGGTGTGTGCGAGTGCAGCGCGGATGCGCGCCGCATGTTCTTCGGTTCGGAAGGTGACTGCGATGGAATCGGGCTGTCGGTCGCCGGGAACGAGGGACGCCATCAGCTCGACCGCGGACGTCACGAGATCACCGACATCGATCTTCGCCTGGCGATCCGCCGAGACGGTGCGGTACTCGACTGCATGGCTGCCGTCGGATTCGACGGTGACCAGGGCTGCGCACACGCCCTCGGATCCGGTCGATACACCGACTCCTACCCGCATGGTGTACCTCCGCCCCGTTGTCCGTGTGTGGGAACCGTTCGGTTCCGCCGATGTCGTGCAGTGCCTCTCGTCTGTCGAGTCGTGGCGCGGCTGTCGATCGTTATCGTTCGGACAGCTCCGTTATCGTAACGTTACCGATCCCGTTGCGCGACCGTAATAATCTGCTCGGTCGGTTATTTCGCAGGCCCGGGTGCGGCCTCACCTGCACCTTCGGCAGTGTCGCGGCATCGAGAAAAAAGTGTGGAAATCCCCGTGTCGCGTGCCGAGGCGACCGGTGCGGGTCGGGTGGAAGTGCGATCCGGCCGAGTCGGTCCCCCGAACGCAAGCCTGGCGAACCCAGCCCTTGAGTGCTGGCACTCTCGTGTATAGAGTGCTAGTTGGCACCGAGCGAAGTCCCGGCACCCGCGACGACGGGACCGAGTTTCGTGCCGAGTTTGTCAGGACCGCACGAGAAGTACTTACACACAGCTGTCCGGGGATCCGACCCCGGACGCGTACCCCATAACTTTGGAGGGCTCAACGTGGCGAGCGTGAAAATCAAGCCGCTCGAGGACAAGATCCTCGTCCAGGCCAACGAGGCCGAGACGACGACCGCCTCCGGTCTGGTCATCCCCGACACAGCCAAGGAGAAGCCCCAGGAGGGCACCGTCGTCGCCGTTGGCGAAGGCCGTGTCACCGAGAAGGGCAACCGAATCCCGGTCGACGTCAAAGAAGGTGACACCGTCATCTACAGCAAGTACGGCGGCACCGAGATCAAGTACGCCGGCGAGGAGTACCTGATTCTGTCGGCACGCGACGTGCTGGCAGTCATCGCCAAGTAGGCCACAACGCATCCCGCCCCGGAATCCGATTTCAGTGTCGGTCCCGGGGCGGAGTGCGTTCGATCGAGTTTCTTTACTCGAAGGAGTAACACCGAAACATGGCAAAGCAAATCCAATTCAACGAGGAAGCACGCCGCTCTCTCGAGCGCGGCGTCGACAAGCTCGCCGACGCAGTCAAGGTCACTCTCGGACCGCGTGGTCGCCACGTCGTCCTCTCCAAGGCCTTCGGTGGCCCCACGGTCACCAACGACGGTGTGTCGATCGCTCGTGAAATCGACCTGGAAGATCCGTTCGAGAACCTCGGCGCCCAGTTGGTCAAGAGCGTCGCCACCAAGACGAACGACGTCGCAGGCGACGGCACCACCACGGCGACCGTTCTCGCACAGGCTCTCGTCCGCGGCGGACTGAAGAACATCGCCGCCGGAGCCAACCCCATCGCGCTGGGCACCGGCATCTCCAAGGCAGCCGACAAGGTTGCCGAGGCACTGCTCGCCGCGGCCACCCCGGTCGAGGGCAAGCAGGCCATCGCTCAGGTTGCCACCGTGTCCTCGCGGGACCCCGAGATCGGCGAGCTCGTCGGTGAGGCGCTCACCCGCGTCGGTGCAGACGGCGTCGTCACCGTCGAGGAGTCCTCGACGCTGCTCACCGAGCTGTCGGTCACCGAGGGCGTCCAGTTCGACAAGGGCTACCTCTCGCCGTACTTCGTCACCGACGTCGACACGCAGGAAGCTGTGCTCGAGGACGCCTACGTCCTGCTGTACCGCGAGAAGATCACCTCGCTTCCCGACTTCCTTCCGCTGTTGGAGAAGGTTGCCGAGAGCGGCAAGCCGTTGCTGATCATCGCCGAGGACACCGAGGGTGAGGTTCTGTCGACTCTGGTCGTGAACTCCATCCGCAAGACGATCAAGGCCGTTGCCGTCAAGGCTCCGTTCTTCGGCGACCGTCGCAAGGCGTTCCTCGACGACCTCGCAGTCGTCACCGCAGGCCAGGTCATCACTGCAGATGTCGGCCTGAGCCTGAAGGAAGCCGGCCTCGAGCTGCTCGGCCGGGCGCGTCGCGTCGTCGTCACCAAGGACGAGACGACAATCGTCGACGGCGCCGGCTCGCAGGACGACATCGATGCCCGCGTCGGCCAGCTTCGTCGCGAGATCGAGAACACCGACTCCGAGTGGGATCGTGAAAAGCTCGAAGAGCGGCTCGCGAAGCTCTCCGGCGGCATCGCCGTCATCAAGGTCGGTGCCGCAACCGAGACCGAGCTCAAGGAACGCAAGTTCCGCGTCGACGATGCAGTTGCAGCGGCCAAGGCTGCAGTGGAAGAAGGCATCGTTCCCGGCGGTGGCTCCGCTCTGACTCAGGCCGCGTTGTCGCTTGCCGACGATCTCGGCCTCACCGGTGACGAAGCCACCGGCGTCGCAGTGGTGCGCACTGCACTGAACGCACCGCTGTTCTGGATCGCCACCAACGCCGGCATCGACGGTTCCGTCGTCGTCAGCAAGGTGGCCGAGTTGCCGAAGGGCCACGGTTTCAACGCTGCGACCCTGACGTACGGCGACCTGCTTGCCGACGGTGTGGTGGATCCGGTGAAGGTGACCCGATCTGCCGTGGTCAACGCCGCATCCGTCGCGCGCATGATCCTGACGACGGAGAGCTCCATCGTCGAGAAGCCCGAAGAAGAATCCGAGGCCGCAACCGGCCACGGACACGCTCACTGATTTTCGGGTAGTACGACGAAACCCCCAACCCGAACGGGTTGGGGGTTTCGTCGTGTGTGCAGCTGTGAACGTCGTGTGCTCAGACCGCGATGCGACGGCGGTTGTGCCGGGCGTGCAATTCGCGCTCCGTCTCGGACATCCCTCCCCAGATGCCGTACGGCTCGCTGACGTTGAGTGCGTGGGTGCGGCACTGAGCGAGTACCGGACAGCTGCGGCACATCTCTTTGGCGCGCATCTCTCGCTGTGCTCGCGCCCGACCCCGCTCGCCGTCGGGGTGGAAGAACATGGACGAGTCGACGCCACGGCACAAGCCGTGCATCTGCCAATCCCAAATATCGGCGTTCGGCCCAGGGAGGTGATTCGGCTGCGGCATGGAAACTCCTAGGGTGGTGTGGCTTCGACGGATTCGTGATCCGAACAGCGACAACGTTATGTGGGTCGACGAAATCGAGTCAATAGAGCTCGATCGTGGGCAAATGCATAGCGGGAGGGCGAAGAATTAACACGCTCGATATTTACTTCGAGCCGCTCTCATGTGTGCGCCTCCGGTTGAGAAATCGGCCGAGTCGGGAGACGATGCTCATGGCACGACGCGGCGCAGGATCGACGGTGACGTGTCGGCGCGAGCCGGTGCCGCTCCGAATTTCACCGCGCGTTTCTCGAAGACCTGCAGCTCGAAGGTGTTGTCGCAGAGCGTCGAGCGGTGGCGGGCCGGGTTCGGCGTCGCTGCACGAGCGGCCGAGCGGATCGAGCGAGGAGTCGGTCGTTGTTGCCGAACGATTCCGATCGGCGGTGTCGAATGTGCCCGACGCATTCTTCTCCGACTCCGATAAACGACCCGCCGTTTAACCCATTCGCCACACAGCGTTCAGACAACTGTTTCCGAAACAACACCTATTCACATTGTTAATTCTGTGAAAACTGCAGCGGCGTCCTGAAAGGTCGTCGTGAATGCGACAGCCGTCCGGCGCGACATTCGCATTCGTGCGTTGCGTGTCCGTCGTTCTCGGTCGGCCGACTCGCGTGCCTGCAGTCCGTCCGTGGCCATACCCTGACGTCGTGCACAGTGTTTCGAAGTCCTCGCGCGTCACCGGAGAGCCCGATTGCATCGGGCTCTCGCTGAAAAAGGCGGCGTTCGGAGCAGACCCCGGTCGAACCGACCTACCGGCGGCTACCGATGCGCGGCAGAGTTGGTGCCGCGGCGTCGCACTGGCCGGCCAGGGTCGGTACAACGCTGCCCGGGTCGAGCTCCGGCGGTTCCGGCCGACGTCGCAGGCGCTCGAGTCCCTGTACGAGTCGACCAGGGCGTCATGGCTACGCCAGGTCGGTCGGCACCGGCTCGCCCGCGGGTTCGACGGGAGGGCGGTGTTCCTGATCGGGCTCACCGGCGAGGCGCGAACGACGGACGCGGTGGAGGCGCGCAGTGATGCGCTGGTCGGATTGGCGGCGGATGCACTGGGGACCGGCCGATTCGGGTTCGCGGATGCGTTCCTGGCGCGCAACGCAGAGCTGCTCTCGGTGCGTGGCGGGTCGGATCTGTGGCGTCCGGCGCTGCGCGCGCACTGGGTGGCAGCCGAGCTGGCAATGATGCGTGGGGACGGCTCGGGAGCGCTCCGACACGCCGAGTCTGCTCGCGCACTTGCCGACGACACCGATTCGTTACGGCATCGCATCAAAACCGATCTGGTGATGGCCGCTGCCCTGAGCTGCGCCGGTGCGACCGAGCGCGCACGTGCAGGAGCCGTCGACGTGGCCTGCGCTGCGGCGATGCACGGTTTACTGCCCCTGCGCTGGGCCGCGACGATGCTGTGCGAAGGAACCGGGGGAGCGGATCCGAACATGGTTCCGGCGCGCGACCTGGGAGCCGCACTCGAACGACTGGGTGGATCCGCGGTCGGTTGACCTGGACCGTAGCCGCACACGGACCGAGCGGTTCGATTGTGGGCCGTCGGTATCGCTATCCTTGGTTCGTTCCACCACCACGTGGAAGCGCTCCCAGGCGGGTGCGTACCTGTAACGCGGGGAAATTTGTCGACGATGAACAGTGCGGGTGAGGAGTTGGACTCTTTCGTCGTTGCCGCAGCGCAAGGCGATCGACTGGCTCTGTCCCGGGTCTTGGAACTCATCCGACCACTCGTCGTCCGGTATTGCCGGGCTCGAGTCGGTTCGGCTGAGCGTGGTCAGCTTTCGGCCGACGACGTGGCGCAGGAGGTCTGTTTGGCAGTCATGACCGCCTTGCCGCGTTACCAGGATCAAGGTCGTCCGTTCATGGCATTCGTGTACGGCATCGCGGCGCACAAGGTCGCAGATGCTCATCGCAGTGCCTCGCGTAACAAATCGGACCCGGCCGCCGAAGTACCAGATGTCGTGTCGACAGAACACGGTCCGGAGCAGCGAGCTCTGGAATCCGAGTCGAGTCGTCAGATGACTGCACTACTGGACACCTTGCCCGCCAAGCACCGCGAGATTCTGGTGCTCCGACTCATCGTCGGATTGTCGGCCGAGGAGACGGCAGCTGCGGTCGGCAGCACTGCAGGCGCTATCCGCGTGGCTCAGCACCGAGCTATCGCAAAACTGAAGAACGAAGTTGTGAGAGCAGGTGAAATGTATGGCTAGGGACAATGGTCACGGTGGCCCCGGTGAGACCCCGCGTCGCGGAATCTCGCGTATCGGAGAGCACGTGACACCCACTGGACCGAAGCAGAACGATCCCTATGCCGACATCGGCGCAGACGGTGGTCCCGTGGACCTCGTCGCCGTTCGTCGTGACGATGCCTTCATCGACGCGATCAGTGGTGACGGACCGATCGCAACCGATGATGCGGACGATTACCAACTCGCGCTCCTGCTCGCCAATTGGCGAGCGGACGTGATCACACCGTCCATGCCGGCCGGTCCTTCTCTCGACACCGTTGTTGCGGCCGTCGAGCGCGAGAAGGTGGCAGCCGACATGGCTCGATCCAGCGCGGCGAACCGCGGGGGCCGGATGCGTCTGTTGCGTCCGCTCGCCGGTGCCGCCGCCGCGATCGCAGTCGTGTTGGGCGGTCTGGTGGTCATCTCGTACAACTCGACGCCCGAGGATCCGCTGTGGAGCGTCAAGTCGGTCGTGTTCTCCGAGCAGGCCGATTCGACTGTCGCGCAGATAGATACGACATCGAAGCTGCAGGAGGCGGAGAACCTTCTGTCGTCCGGCGATGCCGACGCTGCCCGCGCTCTTCTCGACAACGCATCGAACCGCAGTTCCGCGGTCATCGACGATGCTCAGCGAGCCGAACTCGACCAGTGGCTGGCCCGTTTGCTGCAGGAGTTGCAGGCCATGACGGTGCCGCCCGTGGTACCTCCGATGGGTGTGGCCCCGGCAGCCCCGTTGTCGGTGCCCAGCCAAGCAACTCTGGTTCCGACGGCTCCGGTGGAGACGGTTGCACCGGAATCCACCGCGGTTCCGAGCACGCCGAATCCGGAAACGACGACACCGGTCAGCCCGCCCGTCACCACGAGTCCGAGTCCGACGACCACCGACGTCACGCCGACGGTGCTCGACAACCCGAATCAGCCGACGGCCACTGCCAGTGGCAGTTCGCCCGAGAACGGTGACCGCATGTCGGTTCCGTCCGGCGGAAGCTGAGCGACAGGCCCTGTTCGACGACGCAGACCGTGAACAACGAAGAAGCCCGACACGATGATCGTGTCGGGCTTCTTCGTTTGTCTGGGGTCTCAGCTCTCGAAACCGTCTCCGTGCAGAGCGTCGTTCATGGATGCGTCGGCGAAACCACGGCAGTAATCCCACGTGACGTACGCGTCGGGCACCGGGTCGTAGGCCGGCTCGTGCGGGCGCACGGTGCCGTCGACGAGCAGCTGCAGCAGATTCGCACGCAGCATGTCCCAGTCGTGGTAGTGGTCCTGCTGGCAGTCTTCGCAGCACACGACGAGTCCACGGATACCGCGGTGGCCGAGGAGTGCCTCGTAGACAGCGAGGTCCGCCAAGTCTTCTTCTACGGCCAGCCGTTCTTGGGGATCGAGAGGCTGGCCGGGCTCGATTGCATCGAGGGCGGCCGACGGGTCGGCGGGGTCTCCGGCGAACGGATCCGGGGGTAGACCGGGAGGCAGTTGATCGCGCACGCCTCCACGGTACGCAGAACTGGTGGGTCTGCGCCAGCCGTTCGAGCGCGACATGCCGGACGATCCGTACCGCCGGACCCCGTCGGGTCTTCGATTCGGTGCCTCCGAGCGTCCGCAGCGGGAGGCGTGCGCACTGATTGTGCCGCAGGCCGATACCATGGTTCCCGGCGCTGAACAGATGAGTGCAAGTGCCGAAACTCCATCCGTTCTCCAACACCGCACCGCGGTGCGCCTGCGAGCTCTCACCGGCCGCATGCCGCGCCCACGATGCAACCAGGCTCTAGGGAGGGCCAGATTCGTATGAGTAGTCCCGGAGCCCACGTCCGCACAGGCGGCGACGATCCCAACAAGGTCGCGATGCTCGGCCTCACGTTCGACGACGTCCTGCTGCTGCCGGCCGCTTCGGATCTGATCCCCAGCGCCGTGGACACGTCCAGTCAGATCACCCGCGAGATCAGGCTGCGAGTCCCGCTGGTCAGTTCTGCGATGGATACCGTCACCGAGGCGCGGATGGCCATTGCGATGGCACGTGCAGGCGGCATGGGTGTGCTGCACCGCAATCTCTCGCTGCACGATCAGGCGTCTCAGGTCGAGACCGTCAAGCGCTCGGAGGCCGGGATGGTCACCGACCCGGTCACCTGCAAGCCCACCGACTCGCTGGCCGAGGTCGACGCGATGTGTGCGCGCTTCCGTATCTCGGGGCTCCCGGTCACCGACGAGACCGGTGCGCTGGTCGGCATCATCACCAACCGCGACATGCGGTTCGAGGTGGATCAGAACCGTCGCGTCGCCGACGTCATGACGAAGGCACCGTTGATCACCGCGCAGGAGGGGGTCACCGCCGAAGCGGCCCTCGGCCTGCTGCGTCGCCACAAGATCGAGAAGCTACCGATCGTCGACGGCAAAGGCGCACTCACCGGCCTGATCACGGTGAAGGACTTCGTCAAGACCGAGCAGCACCCGGACGCCACCAAGGACCGTGACGGTCGTTTGCTGGTCGGAGCAGCGGTGGGCGTCGGGCAGGATGCCTGGGCCAGGTCGATGGCACTGACCGATGCCGGCGTCGACGTCATCATCGTCGACACCGCGCACGGCCACAATTCTCAGGTGCTCGAGATGGTCAGCAAGCTCAAGGCAGAGGTGGGCGAGCGCGTTCAGGTCGTCGGCGGAAACGTCGCCACCCGCGCGGGCGCACTAGCCCTCGTCGAGGCCGGTGCCGATGCGGTGAAGGTGGGCGTCGGACCCGGATCGATCTGCACCACCCGCGTGGTCGCCGGCGTCGGCGCTCCGCAGATCACCGCCATCCTCGAAGCCGTGGCCGCGTGCAAGCCGCACGGTGTGCCGGTCATCGCCGACGGCGGTATGCAGTTCTCCGGTGACATCGCCAAAGCACTCGCCGCAGGCGCGTCGACCGCGATGCTCGGATCGTTGCTGGCCGGCACCGCCGAGTCTCCGGGTGAGCTGATCCTGGTCGGTGGCAAGCAGTTCAAGAGCTACCGCGGCATGGGCTCGCTCGGTGCGATGCAGGGACGCGGGGGAGCGAAGTCGTTCTCGAAGGACCGCTACTTCCAGGACGACGTGCTGGCCGAGGACAAGCTGGTTCCCGAGGGGATCGAGGGACGCGTCCCGTACCGGGGTCCGTTGAACCAGGTCATCCATCAGCTCACCGGTGGGTTGCGCGCTGCCATGGGGTACACCGGGTCGACGTCCATCGAGCACCTGCAGCAGGCTCAGTTCGTGCAGATCACCGCGGCCGGTCTCAAGGAGAGCCACCCGCACGACATCACGATGACCGCTGAGGCTCCGAACTACACCACCCGATAGTCGCGTCGGCCCCTGGTGGCCGAACGATTCGCTCTCGAAGTAGAAAGGTGCGCGCGTGCGCGACCTCGTTGAAATCGGCATGGGCAGAGAAGCCCGCCGCACCTACCAGCTGGACGATGTCGATATCGTGCCGTCTCGGCGGACCCGGTCGTCCAAGGAGGTGTCGACTGCCTGGCAGCTCGACGCTTACCGGTTCGACATTCCGGTGCTCGCCCATCCGACCGACGCGTTGGTCTCGCCTGCGTTCGCCATCGAGCTCGGTAAGCAAGGCGGGCTCGGGGTGATCAACGGTGAAGGGCTGTGGGCGCGGCACGCCGACGTGCAGGCCAAGCTCGATCAGTTGATCCACATCGCCGAGACCGATCTCGATCCCGACGCACCGATCGCATTCTTGCAGGAACTGCACGCTGCGCCGTTGCAGCCCGATCTGCTGGCCGCCGCAGTGGGCCAGGTGCGTGATGCAGGTGTCACCGTCGCTGTACGAGTGAGCCCGCAGAACGCCCGTGCCCTGACGCCTGCTCTGATCGCATCGGGTCTGGATCTGCTGGTCATCCAGGGCACGATCATCTCTGCAGAGCACGTTGCGCACGGCGACGACGAGCCGCTCAACCTCAAGACGTTCATCGCAGAGCTCGACGTCCCCGCCATCGCCGGCGGCGTCAGCGATCACCGGACAGCGTTGCACCTGATGCGCACGGGTGCGGCCGGCGTCATCGTGGGCTACGGCTCCGTCGAAGGTGGCACCACCACCGGTGAGGTGCTCGGCATCGGTGTTCCGATGGCCACTGCGATCGCCGACGCGGCGGCCGCACGTCGGGACTACCTGGACGAAACCGGTGGACGCTACGTGCACGTCATCGCCGACGGCGACATCACCACGTCCGGCGCACTGGCGAAAGCCATTGCCTGCGGCGCAGATGCTGCGGTGCTCGGCGCGCCGTTGGCCGTGGCCGCCGAGGCTTCCGGTGGCGGCTGGTACTGGCCGTCCGCCGCGGCGCATCCGTCGATGCCGCGTGGCGCCTTGCTACCGATGTCCGCGGGGGAGCGTCCGAGCCTCGATCAGGTGCTGCACGGACCGTCGCGTGAGTCGTACGGCTCGATCAACCTCGTCGGCGGATTGCGTCGCTCGATGGCGAAATCGGGCTACTCCGATCTCAAGGAATTTCAGAAGGTCGGCCTGAACGTTCGGGCCTGACAGAACCCCCATACGACAGGGCGCGCACTCGATCTCCGGGTGCGCGCCCTGTGTCGTTCGTCGGGCATGTCCCGGTAAGCCGACCCTCGGTTGGTGATACCTTCCGTAACAGCTAGAATCGCTTGTGGCGGTAGTCACACAGCGATGTGCATACTGTTCGACAGGTAACGGACGTAGCGGAGGTCACCATGGGTTCAGCTGGACGCGCAACGGATTACGACGTTCTCATCGTCGGTTCGGGCTTCGGTGGAAGCGTCACCGCGCTTCGGCTGGTGGAGAAGGGATACCGCGTCGGAATCCTGGAAGCCGGGCAGCGATTCGAGGACAAGGACTTCGCCAAGAACAGCTGGGATCTCAAGCGCTTCCTGTGGGCACCCAAGCTGGGTCTCTACGGCATCCAGCGGGTGCATCTGCTGCGCGACTGCCTGATCCTCGCCGGTGCAGGGGTCGGCGGCGGATCGCTGAACTACGCGAACACGCTGTACAAGCCGCAGGCACCGTTCTTCGAGGACAAGCAGTGGGCGCACATCACCGACTGGAGCAGTGAGCTCTCCCCGTTCTACGACCAGGCCACCCGCATGTTGGGTGTCGTGCGTAACCCGCACATGACCCCCGCCGACGAGGTGATGAAGTCGGTGGCCGAGGACATGGGCGTTGCCGACACGTTCATTCAGACCCCGGTGGGCGTGTTCTTCGGAGACGAACCCGGTAAGACCGTCCCGGACCCGTACTTCGGTGGTGCCGGCCCCGAGCGCACGGGATGCATCGAATGCGGCGAGTGCATGACCGGGTGCCGCCACGGTGCCAAGAACACTCTGCTGAAGAACTACCTCGGGCTGGCCGAACGTGCCGGAGCCGAGATCGTGCCGATGACCACGGTCACCGGCCTGAATCCTCGGTCCGACGGCACCTGGGACGTCGACACCGAGCGCACCGGGGCGCGTCTGCGCAAGGGTCGCAAGACGTACAGCGCTGCCAATGTCGTGCTGGCAGCCGGCACGTGGGGCACGCAGAACCTCCTGCACAAGATGAAGGACACGGGCACGTTGCCGCGGTTGTCGGACACTCTCGGTGAGCTGACCCGCACCAACTCGGAGTCGATCGTCGGAGCCGCGAAGTTGGCGGTCGATCCGAACATGGATCTCACGCGCGGCGTCGCCATCACGTCCTCGTTCCACCCCAGCCCCAACACCCACATCGAACCGTGCCGCTACGGCAAGGGCTCCAACGCGATGGGCATGCTGCAGACCTTGATGACCGACGGCGGAGGAAAGATTCCGCGTTGGCTCAAGTTCGTCTTCGCGCTGATCGCGCATCCGATCCAGTTCGTCCGCGTCGTCAACGTCCGGCACTGGAGCGAGCGGACCATTATCGCACTGGTGATGCAGAACCTCGACAACTCGATCACCACGTTCACCAAGCGGGGCCCCTTCGGTCGCAAGATCTCGAGCCGCCAGGGACACGGTCAGCCCAACCCGACGTGGATTCCTGAGGGCAACGACGCCACTCGGCGCATCGCGAAGAAGATCGGCGGCGTCGCGGGTGGGACGTGGGGCGAGCTGTTCAACATCCCGCTCACCGCACACTTCCTCGGCGGGTGCGCTATCGCCGAGGACGCCCAGCACGGTGTCATCGACCCGTACCACCGCGTCCACGGCTACCCGACTCTCAGCGTGGTCGACGGTGCGGCAGTCTCGGCCAACCTCGGAGTCAACCCGTCGCTGACCATCAGCGCGCAGGCCGAGCGGTCGGCGGCTCTGTGGCCGAACAAGGGCGAGTCGGACCTGCGTCCGGCGCAGGGCCAGCCCTACCAGCGCCTCGATCCGATCGCTCCGAACTCGCCCGTCGTGCCCGTCGACGCACCCGGCGGCCTGCGGCTGCCGATCGTGCAGATCAGGTCCGGTTCGGCGGCCATGCCCGTCGAACATTCGGGTGTCGCGTGAGCGATTCGGGTGCTGCGAGTACACCGAAGCCGTCCCACTAGACTGACCAGGTGACCGACTCCTCTGCACACGATCCCGCACACGCACGGCCGGTTCTGGTCGTCGATTTCGGAGCCCAGTACGCACAGCTGATCGCCCGCCGGGTGCGCGAGGCCAGCGTGTACTCCGAGGTCATCTCGCACACCGCGACCGCCGAGGAGATCGCCGCCAAGGATCCCGTTGCTCTGGTGCTGTCCGGTGGGCCGTCCAGCGTCTACGCCGAGGGTGCACCCGAACTCGACTCCGCTCTGCTCGAACTGGGCGTCCCGGTATTCGGTATCTGCTACGGCTTCCAGGCCATGGCGCAGGCGCTCGGCGGAACCGTCGAGCACACCGGAACGCGTGAGTACGGGCGTACTCAGCTCAGCGTCGACGGCGGCCGCCTGCACGACGGTCTGCCGTCCACCCAGCCGGTCTGGATGAGTCACGGTGACGCGGTCACCGCTGCTCCCGACGGCTTCACCGTCACCGCGACCAGTGCCGGGGCTCCGGTTGCTGCCTTCGAGAACGAAGAGAAGCGGATGGCGGGTGTGCAGTACCACCCCGAGGTACTTCACTCGCCACACGGACAGCAGGTCCTGAGCCGATTCCTGCACGAGACCGCCGGAATCAAGCCGGACTGGACCGCCGCGAACATCGCCGACGCGCTGGTCGACGCCGTCCAGGAGCAGGTCGGTCCGACGGGCAAGGCGATCTGCGGCCTGTCCGGTGGTGTCGATTCCGCGGTGGCCGCGGCTCTGGTGCAGCGTGCGATCGGTGATCGGCTCACCTGTGTCTTCGTCGACCACGGCTTGCTGCGCGCAGGCGAGCGGGAGCAGGTGCAGCAGGACTTCGTAGCCGCGACCGGTGCCAAGCTCGTCACCGTCGACGCGGTGGACACCTTCCTCGGCGCGCTCGACGGGGTGTCGGATCCCGAGGAGAAGCGCAAGATCATCGGCCGCGAGTTCATTCGCAGTTTCGAGGGTGCCGTCGCCGAGGTGCTGGGAGAGAACGCAGAGCACGGTGATTCCGTCGAGTTCCTGGTGCAGGGCACCCTGTACCCGGACGTCGTGGAGTCCGGTGGCGGTTCGGGTACCGCGAACATCAAGAGCCATCACAACGTCGGCGGACTGCCCGACGACCTGCAGTTCGCGTTGGTCGAGCCGTTGCGGGCGCTGTTCAAGGACGAGGTGCGCGCCGTCGGACGCGAGCTGGGCCTGCCCGAGGACATCGTCGGCAGACAACCGTTCCCGGGACCCGGACTGGCCATTCGCATCGTCGGCGAGATCACCGCGGACCGACTGGCCACGTTGCGTCACGCGGATTCGATTGTCCGAGAAGAGCTTACGGTCGCAGGCCTGGATCAGCAGATATGGCAGTGCCCGGTGGTGCTGTTGGCCGACGTGCGCAGCGTCGGCGTGCAGGGAGACGGTCGTACCTACGGCCACCCCATCGTGTTGCGTCCGGTGTCGAGCGAGGACGCGATGACCGCGGACTGGACCCGGTTGCCGTACGACGTGCTGGAAACGATTTCGACTCGGGTGACCAACGAGGTTCCGGAGGTCAACCGAGTCGTACTCGACGTCACGAGCAAGCCGCCGGGCACCATCGAGTGGGAGTAGCGGGTTCAGTGCTTTCTGCTGGGACCCAGCAGTAAGGCCGCACCCACCACTACCGCAGCGATGACGAACACCCAGCGGAACTGAACCTCGGCCAGGGCGGTGACGGCGTCCTGGCCGATCAGCGCGGCGATCGCCACGATCAGCGCGGCGAGTCCGGCGAGGAACAACGGAGCCGATGGGCCCTGCCTGCTCGAACTCTGTGCCGCGGTGTCCGAAGAACTGTCGCCGTGGCCGTATTCGGTGTGAATCCCGTTGTCGCTCATTGCTGCACCACTTTCAGTTCTCCGAATGTCGCATCGCCTTCGATCGTCAAGACCGGCGCGTCGGGTCGTGCGTCCTTTCCGGCGCGGACGCCGGGATCACCGCACTCGGCCGAACCGAATTCGGCGTTGCATTTCGTCTCGATGCTCATCGTGCTCGGTACGGTCACCACGGCACTGCCGAACGTCACATCGATCGCCACAGTCTTGTTCTCGGTGAGCGTCAGGCCGGTGAGGTCGAGGTCCAGTTCACCGAAGCCGACGTCATAGGCGGGGGCAAGTGCGGCGGCGGTGGTCGGGGCAACCCGTTGCGCGCCCGACACACTGTCGTCCAGATTCACCGGCCCGACAACCGATGCCAGGATGACGAACCCGGCCAGCGGCGCGCCGACGACCAAAAGGCCGTAGCCCTTTCGGAGAAATGCGCCCAGGATCAGACCCACTGCGATGATCGACAACGCGACGGCACCGACGCGGCCCGGAGTGATCCAGTCGGAACCTGTCAGTGCTCCGAGCCCGGTGGTGACGGCAGCGCCGAGCAATGCAAGGCCGAGAAAGCTTGCCGTCCAACGCGATCGACGTTTACGTTCGATCGGTGCCGGTGGGAAGATGCCGGCCGGTTCGGGGAGGTCCCACGCAAACGGTGCCACTCCCAACGGGTCCCACGACGGAGGTGTCACGGCCTGGGGTGTGGTCGGAACGGCAGTGGCAGAGGTACTTTCGGCACGTGTGCTCTTGGTGAGGTCGACGGTCGGTGCAGTACCGGATTCCGATACCGGCTGTGTTGTCTGTGTTGTCTGCGGTGTCGGCTCGTAGCTCTTGGGTAGCGTCGTGTACGGGGTGTACTGCTCGTACTGGAACTGCGGCGGCCGGTATTGCGCGGCGGACCACTGCTCCGCGGAGGTGGTGGTCGAGCCGAAGGTGGTCGGTGCGTACTGCTGCCGGGTGAATTCCGCTGTTCGCAGGTACGGCGGCGGCTCGGGGCAGCGCTGGTGAAGCAACCACAGTCCGCCGAGCATCGCCGCGAGAGAGATCACGCCGGATCCGCCGAGTCCCACACCGGCCGGACCGAGTGTCGACAGTGCGATCACCAACGCGACCGCCACGACGACGGTCTTCGTCGTCGAATCGGAGCTGTGCCCTCGGCCCACCATGGATTCGACCCCCGAGGCGGAGTCGCCGGCGCGGCTGAGGACCAGCCACGCCGCCAGGTACAGCACGATTCCGGTGCCGCCGAAGAGGGTGGACACGACGAATGCGACCCGGATCAGTACGGGGTCGACGTCGTATCGGTAGCCGATACCGGCTGCTACACCCGCCACGTGTCCGCGTTGCGGCAAGCGGTGCGGACGGGTGCGCCACATCTGCTGTAGCTGATCCGAGACGGTCACGTTGTTCATGATGACCATCGTGTCGGCTCGAACCTCGGAACACATCAGGGATTCCCCTGATCTCGTACCCCGGACTTGCACCCGGGTCTGTTGCAAGGGCGAAAGATCAGGGCGAACCCTGATGCGGTACCGCCCTCGGCCGTGCCAGGATCGTGGGCGTGCACCCTGTCGACAATCCAGCCGTTGACGCCGCCGTCGGCGCGTCCGCCGCGCCCGGTGCTGCGCCGTCGACCCGTCCCCTCCCGCCGCACCCTGTCCTTGCGTCGGGTTCGGCTTCTCGTGCAGCGTTGGAACGTTCGGCCCCCGCACCGTATCGACGCCGCGGAGGCGGTCGTATCGTCGGCGGCGTCGCGGGCGGACTCGCCGATCATCTGGGTGTCGACGTGTTCAAGATCCGGGTGGCGTTCGCGTTGCTCGCGGCGTCCGCCGGTGCAGGGATCGTTGCGTACGGCCTGATCTGGATGTTCACCCCGGTCGGTGACGACACGGCACGCCCGAGCGCTACCGAGCGGCAACGAGCATTGGGACTGGCCGCCATCGGCCTCGGACTCGCCGTCGGGCTGGCCTGGTTGCTCAGTGGTACTGCGGCATCGGTTGTCGTGCCGGTCGTCGTGGTCGTCGTCGGTGCTGCCCTGGTGTGGCGAGAATTCGATGCCGAGGGGCCGCGGACGGCGCTGGGGCTGCCCAAGCAACCGACCGTGCTCAGCTGGGCTCGTGTCGTCGGCGGCGCGACGTTGATCGTCCTGGGCCTGGCCGTGGTGGTGTTGGCCCGCGTCGATCTCGCGTCGCTTCGGTCGTCCCTGTTGGCCGTGGTGGTCACCCTCGTCGGAGTCGGTCTGTTGACGGTGCCGATCTGGTTGCGGACCTGGCGTGCGCTCGGGGCCGAGCGATCGGCGCGTATCCGAAACGACGAGCGTGAAGAGATTGCGTCGCATCTGCACGATTCGGTGCTGCAGACGCTGGCGCTCATTCAGAAGCAGGCGGATCGGCCGCAGGAGGTCATGCGGCTGGCGCGTGGGCAGGAGCGAGAACTGCGCAAGTGGTTGTTCGACGGCGGCGACACAGACAACTCGAGCTTGGCCGATGCGCTCAAGACCATCTCCGGCGAGGTCGAGGATCAACATGGCGTGACGGTCCGTCCCATCACGGTCGGGGACGTGCATCTTTTGCCGGACGACGTCGAATCGGGGTTGTCGCGAGAGAGCTTCACTGCGCTGCTGGGGGCCACTCGTGAAGCTCTGGTCAACGCGGCCAAACATTCCGGTGAGACCAACATCGATCTGTTCGCCGAAACCGAACCCGAGCAGGTCAGTGTCTTCGTCCGCGACCGCGGTACGGGCTTCGACGAGTCTGCGGTGCCAGAGGACCGACAGGGACTGGCCAAGTCCATCCGTGGACGAATCGAACGCCGCGGCGGTTCCGTACAGGTGCGGTCCACAGTCGGTAAGGGAACCGAGGTACGAATCTTCATGCCACGCAACGGCGGGGCAGTGACCACCGAATCCGAATCCAACCATCAGGAGCAGCCGACGTGACCGACCCTTTCCGCGTTTTTCTGGTCGACGACCACGCGGTGTTTCGCTCGGGAGTACGCGCCGAACTGGGCCGTGAGGTGGACATCGACGTCGTCGGGGAAGCAGGCGGAGTCGCCGAGGCGGTGTCGGGGATCGATTCCACCAAGCCCGACGTGGTGCTGCTGGACGTGCACATGCCCGACGGTGGTGGCGTGGCCGTGCTCAACCGAATTGCCGAGGGCCCGGTGTGCTTGGCGCTCAGCGTGTCCGACGCAGCGGAGGACGTCATCGCCGTCATCCGGGCCGGCGCGAGGGGGTATGTCACCAAGACCATCTCCGGCTCGGAACTGGCCGATTCCGTCCGACGCGTAGCCGGGGGAGACGCGGTGTTCAGCCCGCGTCTTGCCGGCTTCGTCCTCGACTCGTTCACCGGCCGCAGCGCAGCGCCCGAGCCGCCGTTGGATCCGGAATTGGATTCGTTGACGCCCCGTGAACTCGAAGTACTGAGGTTGCTGGCGCGCGGCTACACGTATCGGGAGATCGCCGAGGATCTGTTCATCTCGGTCAAAACCGTCGAAACGCACGCGTCCAATGTTCTTCGGAAGACCCAGCAATCGAACAGGAATGCACTGACGCGGTGGGCGCACAAGCGTCGAATCGATTAGGCCGTCTGCGTTGGGCTTGACCTTCGACCGACGCGAAGCTTCAGGATTTCGACATGACTGATTCGGACGAAGAATTCCTGACCATCGGTGTGTTCGCTCGCGAGAGCGGGCTGACCCCCAGCGCGCTGCGGTTCTATGACGATTGCGGCTTGCTGGCCCCGGCGTCCATCGACGCACAATCGGGTTATCGCTACTACACTCGCGCACAATCGAAGCGGGCGAACATCATTCGCCAGCTGCGCGAGATCGGGCTGCCACTCGACAAGGTTGCCGCTGCCCTCGACGGCGATGGAACTGCCGCCATCGAGATCGTGGATCGACACGTCGAAGCTCTGGCTGCACAGGCGCGGGCGGCAGCCGAGGCAGCAGTGTCGATTCGCCGGTTGTTCGACGAAAAATACTGCACGGCAACGGTATCAGCCGAGGATTTGGCCTCGGCGATGGCGCAGGTCTCGTCGGCGGCCGGGGCGAGCCAAGAATTTCCGGTACTGCAGGGCGTACTGATCGAGGTGGACGGAAGTAGCGTCACCCTCACCGCGACGGATCGGTATCGATTGTCCACGCGCAGTTTCGTCGCGCAGTGCTCGCCCGGACTACCGTGGTCGCGAATCGTAGGCGTCGGATCCCTCGAGGCCGTCCCCGCCTCGGGCACCCTCGTGCTGACGCGAACCGACGAGTCGATGGTGGTCGACTCCGACGGTTCTCGGGTGGCGGTGAACACGGTCGACGGTGAATTCCCCGACTGGCGCACGATGATGGACGGTCTGGCTCCGACTGTGACGAGGGTTGTGCTGCAACGAGATTTCGTTCCCGTTGATGGCGGTACCCTGCGCATCGTGGCCGGGCCCGACGGTTTCTCGGTCGATGGTGTTCCGGTTCCTGCACGGGTGACCGGTTCACAGAGTGTGGTGTTCTTCGATGCGGCCGTCCTGCAGGCCGCCGTCGCATCGGCCGTTGGACCGGATCTGATGCTCGATATCGCTGCACCGGATCAACCGATGCTGGTGCGTTCCGCGGTCGACGGTGCTCTGACGACGTTGGTGATGCCGGTTCTCGGCTGAACGGCGGACTGCGCGGGAGTTGTTACAGCAACAGGACGACAGCCAGGATCAGAAGAATCACGACCACGACGAGTCCGCCGAGGACGGCCGTCGCCGGGATGGACGTCCGGTCGCCGATGACGTCCTCGATGCGCATGAGTGCGTCCTGGACCGGGTTCTTTCTCTTCTTCGGCAGGTCGAACGGCGGCGGTGAGTACGAGGAGGGAGTCGGATCCGTTCGGCTCTCTCCCGGTTGCACGGCGGGCAGACCGGCGATGGTGCGTCCGAATTCTCGGGACGGTCGGCGAGATTCCGAGACGGGTGTCGATCGTCTCGCCCAGGCGGGGACGACGCCGTCCGCTGAGGTCAGAGGTACTCCGCGCAACTGAGAGATGGTGCCGCGCTTGCTTATTGCGGCAAGAATGATCTCGTCACGGGCCTGGGCCATGGTGGGACGTCGAGCCGGATCGGGCTCGAGCATGTGCAGTAGTGGGCCGGTGAGGTCTCCGCTGCGAGTGGGAGAGATGATCTGCCCCTTGGCAACTCGGTGCAGGAGCGCAATCGAATCGTGATCGATGCCGAAGGGCGGCGCACCTTCCATTGCGGTGTACAACGTGGCACCGAGGGAGAACACATCGCTGGCCGCAGTGGGGTCCTGGCCGCGGGCGACCTCGGGGGCGAAGTACGCGGGGGTGCCGGTGATGACGCTGTCGTCGGCTTCCTCCACGTCGCCCTTGGCTCGAGAGATGCCGAAATCGCTGATCTTGACGATGCCCAGATCCTTGCCGCGGTCGGCGATCAGAATGTTGCCCGGCTTGATGTCGCGATGCACGATTCCGGCGTCGTGTGCTTCGGTCAGGGCGTCGGCGATCTGCGCACCGATCTGAGCGACTTCGAACGGTGGTAGTGAGTCGGTGACGCCGAGCGCCTGCGCGAGGCTGCGTGAGGACAGGTATTCCATGATCAACCACGGCTCGCCGTCGACGAGAGCGACGTCGTGCATCGCGATGGCGTGTGGGCTCGACAGGCGGGCCGCGATCCGTCCTTCGCGCATGGCCCGGTTGCGCACGTCCACTGCCTGTTCCGGGGTCAACCGGGTGGTGGAGGTGACCTGTTTGACGGCCACCTGCCGGTGCAGAAGGGTGTCGGTGGCGAGCCAGACCGCGCCCATGCCGCCACCGCCGAGCTTGCCGGCGAGACGGTATCTGCCGGCGAGGAGGTAGTCGGGCCCGACTCCCCGTCGAACACGCTGCTGATCGGTCACGTCCACAGGTTAGTGGACGATGCCGCGGTGTGCCCGCAGCAGCGGTACTACCGCCTCTACCAGGGGCTACGGCATCGCCTTGACGAGTTGCCGTCCGAACGGCTTTACTGGGTGCAGATCGAAATTGTGTTCGAATACGTCACTTCCCGCGTCCGTCGAACACCGGTGTTTCGGCTCGATTTTTCATGCAGTGAAGGGGAGTGACATGTCTGTTTCCGAGGCTGCAGCACAGGCTTCCGTACCGCCGGATGCGCTCGACGGGTTGTCGCTTCCCGAGCGGGTGGCGCTGCTACGCAGTCGGATGGCTGCCGTACCGTCTCGCGGTGAAACGGCCTCGGTGCGCATCGAGAATTCTGCTCCCGTTCGTCCCCGCCCTACCGACCCCGAATCCGACCCCGAATCCGACGCCGTCGACGGCTCGGAGCAGGTGTCGGTACCGACCCGTAGGCGGCCTGTTCTTCCGGTGCCGTCGGCGCTGATGGAGGTTCTTCCGCACGGTGGTCTGGTGCGCGGAACGGTGGCCTCGGTGTCCGGTGCCGGTTCGTTGTTGATCGGGTTGGTAGCCGCGGTGACCGGTGCCGGCGGTCATGTCGCCGTCATAGGTCAGCCCCGCTTCGGACTTCTGGCTGCGGTGGAGATGGGCGCGCAGCTGAGCAAGCTGGCTCTCATTCCCGATCCCGGCCCCGACCCGGTGGAAGTGGCGGCGATCCTGCTCGACGGTGTCGATCTCGTCGTCCTCGGTCTCGGTGGCCTGTCGGTACCACCGACTCGGGCCAGGGCAGTAGTGGCGCGCGCCCGCAGCAAAGGGTCGACGTTGGTGGTGACCGACGGGCACTGGGACGGAGCCGAGCTACGACTCGACGCGTCGGTGCACGGCTACGACGGCCTCGGCACAGGCCGTGAGCTGGGGCGTGGCCGGCTGCGCGGGGTTCGATTGTCGGTGTGCGCGCGGGGTAAAGCGATGCGTCCTCGTACGGTTCGATTCGACTTGCGTGCGGAGAACGGCCGCATCGAATGGCATGCCGAACAGCAGGAGTCGAATCCGTTGTCGATCGCGGTCTCGACATGAGTACCGGCCAGTCCAACCGTGTTCTGGCGCTGTGGTGTCCCGACTGGCCTGCCGTCGCCGCAGCAGCTCAGGCCGATCTACCGGCGACGCATCCGGTGGTCGTCACGTCGGCCAACCGGGTCGTCGCCTGCTCGGCCACGGCACGGGCGTCGGGCATCAAGCGCGGCCTACGTCGCCGGGAGGCGCAGGCGCGGTGCCCCGACGTGCATGTGGCCGTTGCCGATACCGATCGTGATGCACGCCTGTTCGAGCCCGTGGTCTCGGCTGTCGCGGCCATCGCCCCCGGCGTCGAAGTGCTGCGGCCGGGCCTGTTGGTTCTTGCAGCGCGTGGTGTCGGACGGTACTTCGGTACCGAGCATCGCGCCGCGGAGCGGTTGATCGACGAAGCGTCGGCTGCAGGTGTCGAATGTCAGATCGGGATTGCCGACGAGTTGTCCACCGCAGTCGTCGCCGCGCGGTACGCACAGGTGGTGCCGCGCGGTGGTGGTGCCGGGTTTCTTTCGCCGTTACCGATCGCCGAACTCTCGGCGGAGCCCAGTATGGCCGCGGCCGATCGTGGTGAACTGGTGGATCTGTTGCACCGCTTGGGTTTACGCAGAATCGGGGACTTCGCTGCCCTGTCTCCGTCGGATGTGGCATCGCGATTCGGTACCGATGCCGTGCTGGCGCATCGCAGTGCCCGCGGTGAGCCCGAAAGGCCGCCGTCTGCCCGTGCTCTGCCTCCCGACCTGGATGTGGAGTATCTGTGCGATCCGCCGATCGACCGGGTGGATGCAGCCGCGTTCGCCGGGCGCGCATTGGCCGAGCAGCTGCACACCAAGCTTGCCGCGGCTGCTGTTGCGTGCACTCGGTTGCTGGTGCACGCCAGTACCGGCAACGGTGAGAATTTGTCGCGAATCTGGCGGTGCGCCGAGCCGTTGACGCCGGAGGGCACGGCCGATCGCGTGCGGTGGCAACTCGACGGCTGGATCACCGGACGCAGCGAGAACAAGCCGACGTCGGCGATCACCGTCCTGCGCCTCGAGCCGATCGAAGTGGTGGCAGCAGGGGAGTTGCAGCTGGGTTTGTGGGGCAGTGTCGGTGACGAGGACGACAGGGCGCGTCGGGCGTTGGTACGCGTTCAGGGTCTGCTCGGCGGCGAATCGGTGCTCGGGGGTGTTCTCAGCGGTGGACGCGGGCCGGCCGAGCGGATCACGTTGCGTCCACTGGGAGACGAGTTGGTGCCGCTGTCCGATCCATCGGCCCCGTGGCCGGGCCGACTACCCGAGCCGGCACCGGCGGCGGTGATCGAGACACGCCCGGCAGTGACGCTGATGAACCGAGCGGGTTCGGGAATCGGCGTCACCGACCGCGGTGTGTTCGATGCGCCGCCCAAGAGATTGCGGTGGGGGACCAAGGAATGGGAGTTGACGGGCCTGGCCGGGCCGTGGCCCGTCGACGAACGGTGGTGGGACAGCGGGCAAGGATCGACGGGGCCGACGGCGCGGGCACAGGTGGTGCTCGACGACGAGAGGGCGTTGCTGCTGGTGTTCGACGACGGTCTGTGGCGGGTGGAAGGAATCTACGAGTAGGAACCGCTACCGTCGGGGAAATGCAGATGATGTCCGAGACGGTCGACCTCGATGGCGTCGACATCGCGTATCGCTCGTTCGCGCCGCAGGAACACACGAGTGCGGCACCGGTGATGCTGGTGCACGGCATGGGCGGAGACAGCGGAACCTGGGATCGCTTCGCTCGGGCTCTGACCGCGCACGGTCGCCGGGTGATCACCGTCGACCTCCGAGGGCACGGCAAGAGTGCCCACACGCCCACGTACGAGTTCGACATGTTCGGCGGTGATCTCCTCGCCCTGATCGATCACCTCGGGCTCACCGAAGTCGATCTCGTCGGACATTCACTCGGTGGATACGCGGTCTCGCTCGTGGCGCAGCGTCGCCCGTCTCTCGTCCGACGCCTGGTTCTCGAAGAACTTCCGATACCGATCAGGCCGGGGGACGCCCCGCCGACCCTGACCGGGCGGATGCCGTCGGTCACCGAACTCTGGCATGCGGCGACCAGCGTTGTTCTGCATCCCCGTGCAGTACTCGCGTTCGATCGATCGATGACCGCCACTGCTCTCGAGCAGTTCCGTCGGCCGAACCCGCGGTGGTGGGAGTCGTTGGCCGACATCACTGCTCCGACGTTGGTACTTCGTGGAGGTCCGGGCGGCATGGTCGATCCGGTTCGGCTCGACGCGATGGTAGCGAGCATCCCGAACTGTCGAGTGGAGGCATTCAGGACCGGACACAGCATCCACCGCGATGGCTACTCAGCCTTCGAGGCGGTAGTTCGTCCATTTCTGACGCAGTAATCTGCTCTCATGTCGCTGACTGTGCTGGATCGGAAGCTACTGGGATGGTCGGCGTTGTTCGTCGTCTCCCAGGCCAATATCGCCCGGTTGCTCGGGCCCGCGGCACCGAAAGTGCTTGCCGTGCAGACGGCCTGGTCCGAACAGCGGTACCGGAAGATTCTGGCGAGCATGGACGAGACGGAGATCGCCCGCTTCCGCAGGCATTATCTGCCCGACTTCGTCCACCCGGCCATCTATGCCATCGCACTGCGTGCGGGTGCGAGGAGCTTGGCTGCGAAGACTCCGCTGAGCCCTACAATAACGACGGCATTGGCTCTCGCTCCCGTGGCCTCCGCTGCCGGTGACTACATCGAAAACATCGTCGGGCTGATACTGGTGGACAACCGAGAACAGATCTCCGACACCGTCGTACGGGCCACCACCGTGGTCAGCACCGTCAAATGGATACTGGCCATCGGCTCATTGACATACCTGAGTCAGGGATTTCTGCGAGTGTGGGCAAGAGCTCTGTTGCGCTGAGGAAAACCCCGGGCTAGAAGACGAAGGGCACCAATCGTTTCGAGCGTGCCATGTATTCGGTGTACGCGTCTCCCAATCCCTCGAGCATGGCCTTCTCCTCCGATGGGATTCTGCGTACGTATCCCCCGGCCAGAAATGCCACCATGGCGGGAGAAAGCCAGTTCCCGTACGCAATACAGAAACCGAGCGCACAGATCAGTGCGCCGGTATACGACGGGTGGCGAATGAACCGGTACGGGCCCGTCCGAACCACGAGTTGCTCAGGGTGTGTGTGGACCACGAAGGTGAAGGACTCTCCGAGTGTGCGAGCTGCCGAGACCCGAAGTGTCTGCCCGAGGGTTGCGGTGGCCAACCCTGTCAGGAAGACCGCCCGTCGGTGGCGGGTGCATACAGTGGCCGGTGAGATCACGCTCAGGAGAAGGCCTCCGCCATACGAGAGCACAAGGCCGCGGCCGACGGCGCGACCGGAACCATTGTCTTGATTCGAAGAGCCGGCCCGCGGCTTCCGCATTCCCATCTTGTATTCCGACCACACGAAGCCGGTGAATGCTGCCGCCAGAACAGCAGCGGCCGCACGATCGGTCACGAACAACGGCAGCTTCTCGGCGATCACGCGTGACAGCTTCGCAGACGTGGACCCGTAACGGAACATCACCCAGACCGCCCACTCCACGATCGAACGCGATCGCTGGACCCTGTGGACTGCCGTGGCCCCCTGACGTGCACGTCACCAACTGGTGCCGGGTACCAACCTGCCGATGCGGCGGACGACCTTGCCGATACGCGCGCTGGGGGTCGACGGGTCGTACGGCCGAACCCGATAGGGCACTTTCCCGTCTTCGACGGGTACCGGCGTTTCGCCCTTGGCGGCGGCCGACTCGGCAAATTTACGGTAGTGCTGATGCATCGTGCGATCTTTGCCCTTGGGGCTGAAGATGGCCCCGAACTGTCCGAGTGTTCCCAGCGGGGTGTCGATTCGCTTCGGCTTGTCGCTCAGCGCGCGGATGACGATCGCGGCTGCCTTCTCCGGTGAGAAGACAGTGCCGACGTTCTTGTCGCCCGTCGGGGTGATCATCGGGGTGTCCACCAGCGGCATGTGAATGGTCGTGTAGGTGATTCCGTCCGAGAGCGTCTCTGCTGCAGCAACATCGGTGAAACCGTCGAGTGCTGCCTTGCTCGCCACGTACGCCGAGAACCGAGGAGGGTGCCCCAGCACTGCAGCGCTGGAAATGTTGACCACATGCCCGAAGCTGCGTTCGCGCATGTGCGGCAGTAGCGCCAACACCACACGAATCGCTCCGAAGTAGTTGACGGCCATGGTGCGTTCGTAATCGTGCAGTCGGTCGGTGGAACGGTAGAGCGCGCGGCGAATGGATCGGCCCGCGCTGTTGACGAGCATGTCCACGTGCCCGTGGTCGTGCAGTATCGCTTTCACTGTTCGTTCGACCGACTCGCTGTCGGTGACATCGCACGAATACCCATGAGCGACATGGCCGTCGGCGCGAATCTGCTGGACGACCTCGTCCAACTGATCTTGGCCGCGCGCGAGCACGATGACCACCGCTCCTTTTCGCGCTGCGGCCTCGGCGCTGGCCCTGCCGATACCGGAGGACCCGCCGGTGATGACGATGTGACGTCCGAACAGCGGACCGCGTGGGTCGTCTCGGCGGTTGCGCTTGGGGTCGAGATTCTCGATCCAGTATTGCCACAGGCGGTCGGCGTACGTCCGCAGCGGCGGCGGTGCGATGGAGCTGCCCTGCAATGCTTTCTGTGTCGTTGCGGACTCGAAGACGGTCGGCAGAGTCAGATGATCGAGCATCACCGGCGGCACGCCCAGATCGCGAAGCGCAGCGTTGCGTTGTTTCCGAACCGCTGCGGATGTGGGTGACACCACGGGGGCAACCAGCTTCCCTGGGATGTCGACGATTCTGGCGCGGGATCCGGCAGCCGAAGAGAATGCGGAGTACACCTCGGCCATCGACTGAGGCTCCGGATTCACCAGGTGAAAAACGCTGCCGGACGGAGTGTCTCGGTGAACCAGTTCCACGATGGCGTCCGCGACGTAGTCGACCGGAACCAGGTTGGTGTGTCCGATCTTGGGTACCGTGATCGGCAGGACCGCAGGCAGTTTCGCCAGCTCGGCGAACAGTGGAAAGAAGTAGTACGGGCCATCGATCTTGTCTGTCGCGCCGGTCTCGGAGTGCCCGACCACGGCAGCGGGGCGGTACACCCGCCAGTCCGCGGAGCTGCCGCGAACCAGTTTCTCGGACTCGAACTTGGTGCGGTGATACGCCGTCGGAAAGTTCTGCCCCTTGTCGAAATCGTTCTCGGAGAATGTCCCTCGGTAGTCACCTGCCACTGCGATCGACGAGATGTGGTGCAGACGAGCGCCGGTCCTTTTCGCCAGTTCGATCACCGACGCCGTTCCGGCGACATTGGTCGGGGTTTGCTCGTCTCCCGCCGTGAGGTCGTAGACGGCACCGAGATGCAGAATGTGATCGACGTCGGCCGGAACGTCTTTCAGACCGAGCCCGGGTTCGACGAGATCGCCGATCAGTGGGCGGATTCTGTCGCCGCCGTCCAGATCGTCGGCCAGCTTCTCGAGTCGAGCGACCGATTGCGGTCGAACTAGTACATGGACGAGGGCGTCCGCATCACGTCCGAGAAGTCGGGGCAGCACGTTCTTACCCAGAAACCCGGTACCGCCGGTCACGATGTAGCTCGCCATGCGAGGCGACCTTACTCCTCGGTAAGTTTGACGGCTAGTTGTAATGAGCAGGGACGTTGTGGACGGCGTGGCAGCGACAGATAGGTGAGGACCTCCGGTATCGGTGTGGTTACCACAACTGCACCGACAACCGAGAGGTCCTCGTGTCACACGCTAATGCCTTGCTCACCCCGAAGGGGCGATTGAAA